>NZ_FOBK01000008.1:0-168809 GCF_900109815.1 Acinetobacter sp. DSM 11652 | reverse complement strand
ACAGTTGGTGTTGTGGTTCAAATCATGACAAATAACTTGATTTAGTTAGATAAAACGCTAAACTGCACAAACTAAAGCAACTCAAATAGCTGTTAATAACTTCTTTGACCAAGCAAAGGCACGCAAACAATACATGCGAATAAGACCCAAGCAAAGTCACAACAGTTGTGCTGGCGACAATAGCAAGAGTGAACCACCTGATCCCTTCCCGAACTCAGAAGTGAAACCTCTTAGCGCTGATGGTAGTGTGGGGTTACCCATGTGAGAGTAAGTCATCGCCAGCTCATTATTCTAAACACCCCCTTCAATACAAGGGGGTGTTTTTTTATATAGTAAAGAATGAAATAAAGATATAAAAATAAAGGGAAATGTATTTTAGAACTCACTGATAAAGATTTTTATATAGTGAGGAACTAATAATAAAAGCCTTCATCAAATCTTCATTGATCTGTCAGAGGAATGACACCATCATGCCGTTTAATCATGAGTCCTTAATTAAGTGATACATATGGATTTATGAACAAGACACTTTTAAGCACAGTACTATTGTCATTTTTAGCCCTTAGCGGTTGTAATGATTCTGATGATAAGATCACCTCAGATCAACAAAATCAGATAAAGGAACCCACACTTGCTTCATTTGCAAAGCTTGATGTGGCTACCTATGCCGATGGACCAGATTCAGGACTTTATGTGAAAGGTGCAAACGGTATTTATCCGCCATTTAAAGGTCAGCCAGTTCAAGGATTTTCTGGGGCATTAAAAAATGCTGATGAAACGTATCTTGTAATGTCTGATAATGGATTTGGGGCACAAGATAACTCAGCAGACTATCTATTGCGCCTTTATAATATTTCAGTAGATTTTAGAACTGCTAAGACCAACTCAAATAACGTTAAAGTACTGTCTCATATACAGCTTCGTGATCCGAATAAGTTAGTACCATTCAAAATTGTCAATGAGAGTACGCCAGAACGACTTTTAACAGGTGCTGATTTTGATCCGGAATCTATACAGCGTGATAAAAATGGCGATATTTGGATCGGAGATGAATTCGGTCCATTTTTACTGCATTTTAGTGCTGATGGTGTTTTAAAGAGTGCTCCGATTGCATTGCCTCATCCTGAAAAAGAAGGAGAAGAGCTTCGATCTCCACAAAATCAACTTCATCAAAGTGCGGCTGAAATAGAAAATGCGCTCGTGCAAAGAAGTGGTGGATTTGAAGGCATGGCTATTTCTCCAGATGGTCAATATTTATATCCAATGCTGGAAAAACCATTAAGCAAGAATGCGCAAAGACATTTATTAATTTCAAAATTTGATATTGCTAAAAAAGCATATACAAATGACCATTACTATTTTGAGCTCGACCCTAAAGCAACAGCAATTGGTGATTTCCAGTTATTTAGTCAAAATGAAGGTGTTGTGATTGAGCGTGATGATACTGAAAATAATATTGGTGGTTTTAAGAAATTAGTTCGAATACAACTGAATGAACCGAAGCAGTTGGTTAATAAGACGGACTTGGTCAATTTAATGGATATTGCGAATCCAAATTTATTATATGGTACGCCACGTGAGGGTGATATTATGACGGGTGAGCGTTTCGGTTTTCCATTCTTTACCATTGAAGATATTGTGATTGAAGGACCTGATTTAATCACAGTGTTGAATGACAATAATTTTCCAGGTTCAAGTGGGCGTAATGCAAAACTTGCTGATGATAATGAAATTATTCAGATTAAATTAGACAAAAAGTTATATTAATTGTTCGAGACCTCATGGATTTTGATCTATGAGGTTTTTTATTAAATTAAGTGAAAAATATCATAATGAAATAAGTAATTTAATAAATTCGTATTTGAGCGAGATATCATCATTACTTACCAATAAAATGATGAAAACACTGATTTTCGTAAGTCAAACAAACTTTGGTCTAATGCGATATTTAGATAAAAAGCCTAATTTTGATTGGATTTTAGACTAACGTTCAATTTTTATTAACACAGAATTATGTGAAATTTACCTCACAGACTTTAAGCACACAATTTTGATGCGTGGCTCACAACAATTAAATTCAAAGTTGGTTGGATCGTGCTTAAAGATTATTGAAATACGATCTCTCACAGGAGGTGAGGAATGTCACAGCAAGCAATGAACGTCAATAAAATTATTGACCATGCTAAATTCACACCATTTCACTTCAATGTTGTCGCTTGGTGTTTACTCATTATCCTGTTTGATGGTTATGACTTAGCAATTAATGGCGTAGTTTTACCATTATTGATGGATGAATGGGGTTTAAGTGCTGTTCAAGCAGGCATGCTCGCAAGTACTGCACTTGCAGGGATGATGTTTGGCGCAATGATTTTTGGTTCTTTAGCAGATAAGATTGGCCGTAAAAAAGTCATTATGATCTGTATTATTTTATTCAGTGGATTAACCTTTGCGGGTGGTTTTGCATCCAATCCAACTGAGTTCGGTATTTTGCGTTTCTTGGCAGGTTTAGGGATTGGTGGTGTTATGCCAAACCTTGTGGCTTTGACCTCAGAATATGCACCTCAAAAAATGCGTAGCACCTTGGTAACTACTATGTTTAGTGGTTATGCGGTAGGTGGTGTGATGGCTGCATTATTAGGTTCATGGTTTACACCAAGTTTTGGTTGGGAAATCATGTTCTTTATCGCAGGTATTCCATTACTTTTACTTCCAATTATTTGGAAATTCTTACCTGAGTCTTTAACTTTCATCGTAAAAGAAAATCGTCAGGAAGAAGCTCGTCAAATTGTGGCGAAGATTGAACCTAAAGTAAAAGTTGAGAAAGATACAACTTTCGAGCTTGATCAAGTAGATGAGCCTGAATCGGCAACTGTTGTCAGCTTGTTCCGTCGCGGTCGCGCTGTAAATACATTGTTGTTCTGGGTTGCATTCTTTACATGCTTATTAACCATGTACGCACTCAGCAGCTGGTTACCGAAATTGATGATGGCTGCGGGCTACTCAATGGATAATAGCTTAATGTTCATGATGGTCATGAATGTTGGTGCGGTAGTGGGGATCGTTGGCGGTGGTATCTTGGCAGACCGTTACCATTTAAAACCTGTATTGATGTTCTTGGGTTTAATGGGTGCGATTGTGATGAGCTTAATGGGCTTCCAGTCGAATATGCTGTTACTTTACATCTTGGTGTTCTTGGCAGGTGCTGCATCGATTGGTTCACAGATGTTGTTATACAGCTACGTAGCTCAGTACTATCCATTGGCAGTTCGTTCAACAGGGATTGGCTGGTCATCTGCGATTGGTCGTATGGGAGCAATTGTTGGTCCAATCTTGATTGGTGGCTTATTAGGGATGAACTTACCAGCGCATTTTAACTTTATGGCAGTAGGTTTACCTGTGTTGATTACCGCAATTGCAGTGGCTCTGATTATGAATGAAAGTGAATCTGAAAAGATTGGTTCAAGTCAGCCAAGTATTGCCAAAGCTTAAATAATTGAATGATTTAAAAGCCTCCGTAAGGGGGCTTTTTTATTAAAGTAGCAGGAGCTAATATAATGATAATATTTAAAATTATTATCATTGATATGGAAAAAGATTGGATAGATTATGTTGTGGCTTTAAGTAATACATTAACACCTTTGCTAGTTTTAGCATTAACTGGCGTTGGATGGCATATAAAAAATAATGTCGAAAAAAATACAGATTTAGAATTAAAAAATTTAGAACGCATTAAAGAGTTAGAAGATAAATTACATGTAGATAGAATTGAAACATATAATTTATTATTAGAGCCGTTCATCATTATGTTCACAAGTGATGCTATCTTTAATTCAGATCCAAAATATAAGGGAAAGACTAAGGATCAATTAAGTATCGGAAGAATGCTGAGTGTAGACTATCGTAAAATTGCTTTTAAGCTTTCATTAGTTGCTGATGATTCGGTAATTCGTGCTTACAATGCCTTGATGCAGCATGCTTATTCTTATAACAAGATGAAAGATAATTCCCCTGAGCATGTGTTAGTCCAAACATCAGTCTGGATTTCTTTGTTATCTGAAATGTTATTGGCAATTAGAAAAAGCATGGGTAATGCTTCGACTGAATTAGATAATTGGGAAATGATAGAATGGTTTATGTCTGATTCAGCAGAAATGAAAGACTTATATTTATCTACTCAAACTAAATGAAAAAACGAATTTTTCATTATGGAACAAGACATGAAACTTAACTCATTCTCCCCAATCCCTGACGATGATAGCGAACTTCATCTTCCTGAACTCATCTATTGGGCTTCATTAGGCGAAATCACAGAAGTTGAAACAGCTTTAAATAACGGAGCTGATGTAAACCAAATTGATGATGAAGGTTATAGCGCACTTCAAGCAGCTGCAGAGAACGGGTACTTAGATGTAGTACAACTGCTAGTCGCAAAAGGTGCAAATGTAGCTTACAAAGGTCAATTTACAGCTTTAGAACTTGCTGAAATGGCAGGCGAGCAAGAAATTGTAGATTACTTAAAAAGTCTGTAAAACATGCAAAATAAAACCCCAAAAAAAGGGGTTTTAATCGTTTAAGACTGCGTCAATTCTTTATAAATGGCTTCATTAAATGCAGGAATATCATCAGGACAACGAGATGTAATGAGCGGCCAGCCGCCAGTATTACAACGATGCACCTCTTCATCGACCCATTTACCGCCTGCATTTTCTAAATCAATTTTTACTGACTTATAAGACGTCAGATTTTTATCTTTGATACGTTGCGCATCAATTAATGTCCAAGGCGCATGACAAATAGCTGCGATTGGTTTTTGATAGTCAGCAAAACTTTGAATCAATTTTTGAACCTGTGGATGAATTCGCAAGTTATCCGCATTGACCGTTCCCCCAGGAATAATCAGGATGTCATAGTCGTTTGCATTGACTTCATCAAAGCTTATGTCAGGTTGAACTTGATCTGAAGGCTCTTGATCCCCAACCACAGTCTGAACAGATTTCTTTTCTTCAGCAGCATGATAGGTTTCAATCCCTTTTGATTTTAAAAATGCTAAGGGTTTGATTAATTCATCTTTTTCAACACCAAAATTTGCAGTAATAAATAAAGCTTTTGCCATGTTCACATCCTCAATCTTTAAAATTTTGTATGCAAGCCGTTTGCACTAGGCTATTCCGTGTTGTAGGAACAGCATAAGTTGCTTGCACTTTGGAAATTACAGTCAGAGTTGTTGCGTGACACACTTTAAAACTAACAAATGGAATGCATGAAAGTGTTGTGAAAGCGAAAAAGCATGATGCATAATTGTTTTACAAGCGTGACAACGTGTAGTGTGCTTAAAAAATTCTATGTGTAAGAAAAAGAAAAGCCCATCTTCCTGATGGGCTTTTCTTCGTATCGGCTGCTTGTAGGTATAACTCCTGTCGTACCTCACGTCCTGATGCTCAAACTTATTATTGTTGTTTTTTGTTTGGGAAACTTCCTGTTTCCTGAGGGTTTAAGAATAGTGCAGTGACGTTGATATGCATAGCAGACAATAGAAGAGATGATTGTAGGAAAATGCTTACAAAACTGTCTAAGTGATTCATTTATCGCTCAATAGATCAATTTAGCGTTTTATATTTTCACGAATGAATTGATCACTGTATTTTACCAGCTGATCTAATGCAGGTTGCTCAACAGGGTAGTGCCCACCATTTTGTAAACTCATCACACGATAAGGTACTTTCAACTGTTTCAAAACAGGTTGGCTCAATTTTAAAGGAGTCCATTGATCCTGTTCAGGTTGAGTCAGTAACACAGGTGCTTGATTAAACTGAGTCAAAGGATATGGTTTTTGGTAATGCATATAGCTGTTTAAAAACTCCACGCTCATGCTATTACCTGCGGATGTCTTGTCAGCCAGCATGATGCGTAAGGCTTCAGGGTCATTGGTGAGTTTTGACATCTTTGAGACCAAGGACATGGGTAAGGTGATTTGCTTCAAAGGGGTATGTGCTACTGCTTTCATACTTGGCAAAAGAACAGGGCTTAGAGCACTAAAACGCATGGTTCCTTTTTGAATGTCTTTAAACTCTTGATCGAGAAAGGTCATTCCGATGATGCCATCGACATGTTGATTCTGCATGGCCACATGTAGGGTGAGCATTCCACCTGCTGAGAGTCCATAAAGGAAAATAGGACGATCATCTTTTTGAGCTTGTTTGTTCACAAAATCATTGACCAATTTCACCCAATGATCATAACGAATTTCTTTTTTTGAAGGGTATTGCGTCAGACCATAACCGGGTAAATCCAATGCGAAGGTTTCATACCCTTTTTGGGCAAGTGGACGCCCAAGGATTAAACTCATCTGACGACCATTTGTACCTACGCCATGTAATAAAATGACTTTGGCTGGCGCTTTAGTATTGGGATAAGCATCGACATGTACACGGTAATCATTCCAACTCCAGTAGTACTCATGTGGTTTGTTTTGGTCGTTGATACGAAACTTCAAAGGGAGTCTTTGTTGTAATTGTTGCCAAGCTGCTTGTTGCTGGTAAGACTGTGGAATTTTAGATTGAGTCCAAGCCAAATTAGAAAGTAATAAAGCCATCATAGTGGCAACAGTTGTGAGTATTATTTTGAGCACGATTAAACGCCTTTCGTTTTTTTCAAACACTATAAAAATGAAAAGCAACTTTATTTATTACCCAAATCATCAGTCGTAAAAGAATTGAGTCAATTGCTAAGCTTAAGTTGCTGAAATTAAATGCATATTATTTTTTGTTTAGATTTGGTTGTATGTTAAATGTACAAAAATAGGTCTTAGGTCATCAGTGATGAATAGAAAATTTAAGCAATTGTATTTGATCGTTTTTTAATCAAGCAAGTTGAGTTGAATTCATGGTAAAATGATCGGCTTTCATCTTTGATCTAATTTTTGATCTTCCATCTGCCAGCCGAGAATTGCTAGCCATGTCTACTGCTTATACCGCTCAGACTGCGCCAAAAGCGTTGTTTGATTACGACAAATATTGGGCGTCTTGTTTTGAACCCGCGCCTTTTTTGCCGATGTCACGCGAGGAAATGGACCAACTCGGTTGGGATAGTTGTGACTTTATTTTTGTTTGTGGTGATGCTTATATCGATCATCCATCATTTGTAACCGGTATCATTGGCCGTGTGCTTGAAGCGCAAGGTTTCCGTGTTGGTATTATTGCCCAACCAGACTGGACGAATGTTGAAGCATTCCGTGTACTTGGTAAACCAAATATTGCTTGGGGCGTATCGGCAGGTAACATGGACTCTATGATCAACCGTTATACGGCTGACCGTAAGATCCGTTCAGATGATGCTTATTCTCCAGATAACCAACCGAATAAACGTCCTGACCGTGCAGCAACAGTCTATTGTCAACGTTGTCGTGAAGCGTTCCCTGATGTTCCTGTTCTGCTAGGCGGTATCGAAGGCTCATTACGTCGTATTGCGCATTATGACTATTGGTCTGACAAAGTTCGTCGTTCTATTTTAATGGATTCAAAAGCCGATCTATTGATGTATGGTAATGGTGAACGCTCAATCATTGAAGTGATGCACCGTCTAGCCAAAGGCGAAAAAATTACAGACATTACTGATGTTCGTGGTACTGCATTTATTATTAATAAGCATAACCGTGCAGCGAAAGCCAAGTTTGTTGAGATCGCATCAAATGATGTCGATACCATAGGCCGTGTTGATCCAATCATCAATCCCTATGTGATGACCGAAGATATTGATGGCTGTGAAATTGAGAAAGACAAAGGCAACAGCTTAACGCAGTATCAGAATTTCCAAAAAGAAGTGGTCAGCAATCCGATTGTTCGTGAAGGCGACAATTTGGATGCAGATACGCAAATCGTGCAGTTACAGCCATCATCTAAGGCGATTAAACATAAATTGCCACCACGTGAATTGGCTGTGATTCGTCTACCTTCTTTTGAAGAAGTTGCCAATGATCCAGTGCTTTATGCCCATGCAAACCGTATTTTGCATCTAGAAACCAATCCAGGGAATGCGCGCGCACTCGTGCAGAAGCATGGTGAGCGTGATGTCTGGATTAATCCACCGCCAATCCCACTAACCACAGAAGAAATGGATTATGTGTTCGACTTGCCTTATGCACGTCTACCACATCCATCTTATGGCGATGCGCGTTTCCCAGCGTTTGACATGATCAAGTTCTCTGTGAACATCATGCGTGGTTGTTTCGGTGGTTGTACCTTCTGTTCGATTACGGAGCATGAAGGTCGAATTATTCAAAACCGTTCTGAAGAGTCGATCTTACGTGAAGTTGAAAAGATTCGTGATACGGCGCCGGGCTTTACAGGCATTATTTCGGACTTAGGTGGTCCGACAGCCAATATGTATCGTTTGGCATGTAAAGATCCAGAAATTGAAAAGAACTGTCGTAAGCCATCGTGCGTGTTCCCAGGTGTTTGTCAAAACTTGCATACTGATCACGCACCTCTTACGCAGTTATATCGTAAAGCTCGTGCTTTACCGGGTATTAAAAAGATTTTGATTGGTTCGGGTCTACGTTATGACCTTGCAGTTTTGAACCCTGAATATGTGAAAGAATTAGTCACGCATCATGTCGGTGGCTACTTAAAAATTGCACCTGAACATACCGAAAAAGGCCCGCTCAATAAAATGATGAAGCCGGGTATCGGGACGTATGATCGCTTTAAGCAGATGTTTGATCGTTTCAGTAAAGAAGCAGGTAAGGAACAATATCTTATTCCTTACTTTATTGCGGCGCATCCGGGTACAACCGATTACGACATGATGAACCTTGCAATTTGGTTGAAAAAGAATGGTTTCCGTGCTGACCAAGTACAAACCTTCTATCCATCACCCATGGCAACTGCGACCACCATGTACTACACCGGTAAAAATCCGCTTGCGAAAGTGGCACGTTATACTGAAGATGTCGACATTGTAAAAGGTGAAAAACGCCGCCGTTTACATAAAGCTTTCTTACGTTACCATGATCCAAATAACTGGCCTTTACTGCGTGAAGCTTTGAAAGAAATGGGTCGTCAGGACTTAATTGGTAATTCTAAGCAACATTTGATTCCGACGTATCAGCCTCAGGGCACGGATGGTCAATATCAATCTGCACGTAAGAAAAATTCAACTGTTGCAGGTGATTCACAAAAACGTACGGGTCAAACCGCTAATCGTGGTCAATCACAAGGACAAAATAATCGTCCGAAGAAAGGCCAAATCTTGACACAGCACACTGGTTTGCCACCACGTGAGACTGGAGATCGCAAAAAACCTTTTGGCGAGGGGAAACCTAAGGGTAAATCCAAACCCAAGTCTCGTGCATAAATGATAATTTCTTTTAAAAGGACGCTGCGGCGTCCTTTTTTGAACATTTTCTATACAATATTTTCGATGATGCTCATTTTATCGGAATATTGGGCTTGATTTGGGTAAGTCTCTTTTTTATTTTAAAATAATCATTTAAATTAGTAGTTTAGTGAGGTTTTGAGTTTTTCATTTCAGGTGATATTGTATTATCTTCAAATGAAATTTTCATCATTGTCCAACAATTATGTAATAGTGTGATGTGGTTCATGTTTTAAACTATAGCCAATAAGTGCAGAACATGTTTAATATAAGCTTGGTCTGAAGCGCTTTTCACTTGGACTATGCGATGTTTAACATCAGCATAATGAAACAATAATAAAAGTTGTGTTTTTTGAAGTAGTTTAAAAAAGAAATTAACGATAAGAATTCAAATAAGGATACTAGTCATGGATATCATGATCATCGCGAGTGTGATCATACTCGCTGTAGTGTTGTTCATTGCTTATAAAGGATTAAAGCATCAACAACCCTCTGATAGCATGCTCCGTCAAAGAGCAGTGTTTAGCCCCTATCAGCAAGTAACTTTCAATCGTCTTAAAGAAATCATGCCAAATGCGCATATTTTGGCACATGTCTCTTTTGACGCCTTACTGACCACAAAGTTACCGCGTACACGCCGTAAATATGAGTCAATGTTTGCTGATTTTGTGGTGATGAATAAGGATTGTAAAGTTCTTGCCATTGTCAGTTTAGAAGATAAATTTTCATTCAAACGTGGACATACTTTACAGTTTCAAAATGCATTACTTGAAACCGCGGGATACAAAGTGATCTCTTACCATGCTGTCCCAGAATATGTGCAGTTAAGACGTGATTTTTTGGATGAATACACTGAGGATATGCCAATTGAATGGGGAGATGAATCCGTGATTGAGCATAAATTAGAAAAGTATAGTGCTGGGCGATTGGCAGATATTCGCGCATTTAGCTAATCATCTTTGAAATAAAAAAGCATGCTCAGGCATGCTTTTTTTATCAAGGTTTCGCGGCAATTACCGTTAGCTCAACAAGAACATCGGGATGATACAGTTTAGCCTCTACGCATGTACGCGGTAGAGCTTGAATATCAGAAACCCATGCATCCCAAACTTCATTGAATGCTGCATAATCTTTTTCAATATCTTGTAGATAAATTGTCACAGACATGATATGGCTTTTATCTGTACCTGCTTCAGCCAATAAACGGTCAATAATGTCAAAGGTTTGTTGTGACTGTCCACGAATGTCGAGCGACGTGTCTTCTGCTAACTGACCTGCCAGATGAACGAAGTGACCAAAAATAGCGACCTCAGAAAAACGTTTTTGAACGTGTAAACGTTGAACAGACATAAAACTCATCCCTTATAGATATAAATATAGATTATGAAACGCAGTATAGGATTTAGAAAGTATAGGGGAATTGGAACTATGAATTCGGTTTAATTGCTGTATCTCTGAAAGTTTATTTTTATGGGAGGAGATCAGAAATATTTGGAGGAACAAGACATTGTACCCATTCAGATTAGAGTGCCCTGTAATATTCGGATGGATTGTCACGCCAATCACAGGACAAATGTGTTAGATATAGGTCTTCTAACAACATCTCAGCAGACACATGGGTAAATGTATTGCGCGATTAGATTACTCTAAAAAGGAAAAAAAGGCGAAAAAAATTGACTTAATTTTGTTCTTTTGCATGAAAACTAGACGAAATTTACAATCCGAATAAATTGAGTTGAGTGTCTTGTTGTTTTTCTGAAAGTTGATACACCCCAACACCAATGAGTCTAAACTGATATTCATCAGGAATATTCATTTCCATTAACAATAATTTGAGTGCCAGTTGCAAATCCTGTATGTGATTGAAAGGTTGTTTAAAGCTTTTAGAGTGTTGTAAAACTTGAAAATTTTTAAGTTTGAGTTTGACGCTGATACCTCTAGCGATCATTTCCTTGTTTTGAAGATTTTGCCAAACACGAGAAAGCAGTGAAGTCCAAAATTGATCACATTGGTTTAAAAAAAGATCTTCATCAAACGTGGTTTCTTTGGAAATTTGCTGTCTTTGGCGTTCGCTTTGAACAGGTCGCTCATCGATCCCTTGAGCATAGAGAAATAATTGTTTGCCATATTTTCCGAAATGATGAGTGAGAAAGTTTTCTTCGACCTGCTGTAAATCCCCAAGTGTTTCGAGTTGCAAAGCTTTTAATTTTTCCTGTGTGACCTTACCTACACCGGGGATTTTTTTGAGTGGAAGATCATAGATGAACTGTTGCACCTGATTGGGTTTGATCACACAAATGCCATTCGGTTTATTCCAATCAGATGCAATTTTGGCTAAAAACTTATTTGGTGCAACGCCTGCTGAGGCGGTCAATCCAGTAAGCTGAAATATTTCATCACGAATATGCATCGCAACTTCAGTAGCGCTTGGGATGTGCTGTAAATTTTCAGTGACATCCAGATATGCTTCATCCAGCGATAAGGGTTCGATGATGCTGGTATGTTTTTGAAATATCTCATGAATTTGGGCTGACACATGTTGGTATTTAGAAAAATTTGGCTCAATGACGATCACTTGTGGGCAAAGTTTTTTGGCTTGTGTCATCGACATGGCCGAACGTAAGCCATACTCACGAGCTGGGTATGATGCTGCTGCAACGACGGCTCGTGGGTGATGAGATGCAATGACCACAGGTAAGTGTTGTAATTCTGGACGCTCTCTAAGCTCCACAGAAGCGTAAAAAGCATCCATATCGATATGAATTATCTTTCGCAAAATGTTCAATCAATCATGAGATGCCTTAATTTTAACCCATAATTAAGGCATCGTTGAGCTGATTATTGGGTATGCGTAAGGCTCCGTCAGTAAAGTCACCTTTCGACCTTGATGCTGTGCATGATCAATCACGAGTTGTAGGCTTTTCGGAGAATGATCTGCTATTCGTGGTAGAAACTCTAAAGGCTGTGAAAGTGGTTTAAAGAAATTGTCCCAATGAATTGGAATGACTTCTTTCGGTTGTAACTGATCAATGGTTTCAGCGAGATACTGTTGTTGAAACTCGGGTGATTGTTTTGAAAGCTGAGCAATTCCTAAAAACAAGACATCTACATTTAACTTTTGAAATTGATTAGGAAGCGCACCTGTGCTGGCTTTAACTAAAATTTTGTGATTATTGTGCTCAATCAAGTAGTCAAAGCTACCGCCTTCTTTAAACTCATAAAAACGTGCTGGCTGAGGCAGTGGATGCAGAATCTCTTCACCTAAATCATTGTTCACTGCTGTAGGTGGCGTATGTTGTGAGGGAATAGGCGTAATACGAAATGCACCCAATTGTAGTGCTTGAAAAGGCACTGCCAGTTTCAATTGATGCTCAGGCACTTTGCCGCCTCGTGCTATATTTATTGTACTCAACGAACCAATGATGTGAGTTTTTGGGAGTGAACTTCCGAGCACTGAGATATCCAAAGCATGATCATAGTGACTGTGGGTCACCAATATGGCTTTGAGGCGTTTAAGCTCATGGTCCTGAATCATATTGTGAAGCAGTGCTTGATCACTGGAGAGGCGTTGTAAAGCAATGTTCATGAGAGATGGTCGACTAAAAAAACCATCAATTAGAATTTGTGAATTACCATCATCAAATAGCAATGTGGAAACGCCAAAAAAGCGAACATTTAATTTTTGTTCACTGACGGGTTGGTCTATTTTAGCCTTCCATTGATTAAATTCGGAGAGCTTTCCTGATGGTTGCCATAAATAAAAAAACGCAGCCATGAGCGTGACAGCCAAAAGACCAATCACCGTTAAAATCCCTTTTTTAAGCGACATCATGTCATCCTTATAAAACGTAACTCGCTTGCTTGAGCCCAGTTGCACTCTATTTTTTAGTTAGATCTCTTTAGTTGTAACGTACTGACTACTTAAGATTTATGGCTCAATTTGATTTAATTTTAGAAATTTTATCCAGTCGTTTTGATCGCCATTAAATACATTCAAATCCACTGGTGTAGAAATACCCTTAATTTTGCCTTTATTGGTGTATTGCCAAAAGATCCAATCTGGATTGTCTTTTAATTCAGGTTGTGAGGTGTATTCACGTACCCAGAGTGGGGTATCCGTAAAAGCACCCGCAAGTACGATGTTATAGAAGGCTTTAGAAACATAAAAGATAGGTTGTTTGCCATAATGTTGATGCAGCAAATCGTGCATAACATCGATTTCATATAACAGTTGTTCTTTGCTATAGGTATTGATGCAATTGCTGTCGTATTCCAAATCAATGACTGGAGGAAGGGCATCTTCTTTACGTGGCACAGAATCAATGAAATTTAATGCCTGAACTTTACCATCACGGCAAAGTCGATAGAAATGATACGCTCCGACTTTAAAACCATGCTCGCGTGCTTTCAGCCAATGATCCTGAAATTTTCGATCTTTAAAGTCGCCACCTTCTGTCGCTTTGAGGTAGACAAATTGATATTCCTTTTTGGAAATTTGTGACCAGCGAATTTCTTTTTGATGATGTGAGACATCAAATCCTTTGATTGGATATTCTTGAGCTGTTGCTGGTTGAAACGGCAAAAAGAAAAAGCTCAATAATCCGACCATGAGTGCGATCAGGGCTGCACCTAAAAGGGAAGTCCACAAGATAATCTTCTGCGAATAGATATGCTGCTTATTTTTTGAATTCATGAGCACTTAAAGTTTGGTGCAAAATATAATTAATATCATAACGCGAATAAACGTAAATGGTAGTGACAGTATCTAGAATCCATATCCATTAGTCATCATCCATTTCTTTCGGAATTTTCCAAAAAATAAACATGGTAATAATGTTAATTGAGCCCATTAAAATTAAGGTCCATTGGAAGGCCTGTTGCATTTGTGCAGTACCAAGATAAGCGGTGAATACATTGACCAGTGTACCTGCAAGCGCTACACCAATACTCATAGATACCATCATAATCATCGAGAGAAAACTGTTACCACTACTAGCATTTTGTTGAGGCAAATCCTTTAAGGTTAGCGTATTCATAGAAACAAATTGCAGTGAGTTCAACATACCAAAAATGAAGAAATGTAATGTTCTTAGCCATAAAGGTGTTTCGGCTGAGGTGAGGGCAAAACTTGCAATACATAAGCCAATAAGGCAGGTATTGACTAATAACACCCGACGATACCCAAATCGTTGAATAATTTGGCGAATGATCGGTTTTGATGCCAGTGAACCCAATACCGTTGGAATCATAAGTAAACCGGTAATAAATGGTTCAAAACCAAAAGCAACTTGTAGCATTAAGGGGATAAGAAAAGGCATCGCATTGCCGCCTAAGCGGGCAAAAAAGTTGCCTACAATACCAATCGCGAAAATTTGATTTTTGAATAGTTTCCCACGAAATAGAGCATTTTGGTGGGTATGGGCATGCACCATGTACCAAGCACTTGCAGATAAACCAAACACAATAAGAACAATACTCCACCATAGTGGAAGATAGGGGCTAGCAAAATTTTCAATCCCTAAACTTAAGCCAACCATCGCGATGATTAATAACAAGAAGCCAAAAAAATCAAACTTAGCAACATGGGTCTCAGTCACATTTGGCATGGCTTTAAATGTGAGAAAAACTCCAATGAGTCCAATAGGAATATTAATTAAGAAAATCCACTCCCAAGTCACGTACTCCACTAACCATCCGCCAAGAGTAGGACCGATTAAGGGACCAATCAGACCAGCAAGACTCATCAGAGACATGGCTGCAAGGAATTGGGTTCTAGGAATGATTTTCAACATTGCAAGACGCCCAACTGGAAGCAGTAAAGCACCTCCAATCCCTTGAATCACTCGGAAAAATAAAAGCTCATTTAAATTAGAAGAAAATGCACATCCGAGCGATGCCAAAGTGAAAATGATAATTGCAGAAAAATAAACATTTCGGACACCAAATCGGTCAGCCAGCCAACCACTGAGTGGAATACAGGCTGCGACTGACAATACATAAGCCACCACGACACTATGCATGTGTAGAGGATCTTCATTGAGGTGATGAGCGATTGCAGGAATCGCAGTATTGATGATAGTTGTGTCTAGACCTTGCATAAAAAAGCCGATCGAAACCAAAAACACCAATAATCTAAACTCAGGCTGTAAGGGTTGGTGTGCTGTGCTGCTCATCTTGTAGGATCATATTAGTAAGTTAATATTTTAAAACAGTTTCTCAGTATCACTTGTGGTTTATTTACGAAGGATTTGCAACAAAATTGCAATCTAATGGTCACAGCATTGTCATCGCATGGTCATAGAGTTGTTGCCAACAACATCATAGGAAGATTAAAAAAAATGAAGCTAAAGTCTAACGCACTTGTGATCGCAATGTGTGCATTGGGGCTAGGGGCATGTAATGATGACACTAACAATATCACATCAGTACCAAATATTACGCCTGAATCGATTGAACTCAACTATCTCAGTCGTACAGAAAGTCGTGGTTTTGCGGTCAGCGCAGCAGAGATACCTGCCTATGATGCACAAAGCCAAAGATTGTTTGTTGTAAACGCAAAAGAAGGCGTGGTTGATATTTTTGATTATCGCCAACCTCAGCAACCTAAATGGATTGGCTCTTTAGATGCTAAATTTTATTTAACAGACTCAGAAGTAAATAGTGTTGCTGTAAAAAATGGAATTGTTGCCTTGGCTGTACAAGCCAAAGATAAAACAGATCCAGGAATCGTGGCACTTTTTAATGCCAATGATTCGAGCTTTATTGCCCAAGTTCCAGTGGGTTCTCTACCCGATATGCTGACCTTTAGTGCAGATGGTAAAACCTTATTGGTGGCGAATGAAGGAGAGCCATCTCATGATTATGCGATTGATCCCGAAGGTTCGATTTCAATCATTGATCTCTCAAATTTGAACAAACCAGTTGCAAAAACAGCTGACTTCAAAGCCTTTAATAGTCAAGCTCAACTATTACGTGATCAAGGTGTGCGAATTTATGGTCCAAATGCAACAGTAGCGCAAGATTTTGAACCTGAATACATCACTCTCAGCACAGATGGCAAAATTGCATGGGTCGCATTACAGGAAAATAATGCCGTAGCTAAAGTGGATGTTTTGAATGCCAAAGTCATGGCAGTCTATCCGCTTGGTTTTAAAGATCATGGCTTACAAGGTCATGGTTTAGATGTCAGTGATGCCGATGGTGAAAATGGTCCTGCGAAGATCAATATTCAAACTTGGCAGCATGTTCGTGGCTTATATATGCCAGATGCGATCTCAAGTTACGAAGTCAATGGTAAAACGTATATTGTCACTGCCAATGAAGGGGATGCTCGTGCTTGGGGTGAAGATGATCCTGAATATTGGGGAGAAAAATTAAAGGATAATCCGAGTGCTCAAGGTAATATTAAAAAGGGTTTTGTTGAAGAATGGCGTGTGAAGCATCTAGTCCATAAAGATGGTTTCGATAGACGACAAGGGGAAGATCTGCCACCACAGTTACGAGCACTGGCGAAAGGTGCTGAATTGAATCCTCTGCATTTTGCATATTGTGGAGCGATCGATGGAGATGCTAAAGGATGCCGTGAAGACAAGATGCTTGGTCGTTTGAATATCACTTGGACTGAAGGTTATCAAAAGAATACTGATGGCACACCTAAACTCAATGCTCGAGGCAATTTGGTTTATGATCATTTATATAGCTTCGGGGCACGATCTGTCAGTATTTGGACAGAAAATGATGCTCAAACAGGATTAGAGCTGGTTTGGGATTCGGGTGATGATTTTGAACAATATATTGCTCAGCACCATCCTGAGATCTTTAATGCAAACCATGAAGAAGCAGGGATCGATAATCGTAGTGACAATAAAGGCCCAGAGCCAGAAGGCGTGGTGATAGGTCAAATCGGTCAGAAAACTTATGCATTTATTGGTTTAGAACGAGTTGGAGGCGTGATGGTATATGACATCTCCAATCCTGCCCAACCCCAATTTGTGCAATATATTCATTCACGAAAACTTGATGCAACCACTGCCGATATCGAGGCAGGTCAGGCAGGAGACTTAGGTCCTGAAGGATTAACCTTTGTTTCAGCAAAAGAATCTCCAACGGGTATGCCTTTACTGATTGTAGGGAATGAAGTCAGTGGTACTACAGCAACGTATCAGATCACGTTGAAATAGAGCCTGATCGTGTAGATGTATGATAAAAGAGCCATATGGCTCTTTTATTTTTTACTCGTCATGCGTAATGCTTTAAAGTCTTGTTGAATTTAGACCACGAATTGTTCAGGGCATTTCAAGTTTGCGATGGCATTGATGATTTGATGTGAATGCTCGCATACGATGATTTTTGCACGATGTTGAGCAGGTAGAAAACCTTCTTCTACTGCGTGATCGAGTTGTGCAATCAAGGCATTATAGAATCCATTGACGTTATAAATAATCATTGGTTTTTGGTGTTGATTTAACTGTCCCCAAGTTGCGATTTCTAAGATTTCTTCAAATGTGCCTAAACCTCCCGGGAGCGCAACAAAAGCACTAGCACGTTCAGCCATCATGGCTTTGCGTTCATGCATTGTTCTCACCACGTGAAGTTCTGTTAACTGATTATGGGCAACTTCGTAATCAAGCATAAATTCAGGAATAACACCAACAACTTCACCATGGTTTTCAATGACTGTATCTGCGACTTGTCCCATTAATCCGATACTTGCACCGCCATATACGATGCCAAATCCTTGCCTTGCAATTTTTTCAGCCAAAGCAATGGCTTTTTGTTGGTAAATAGGGTTATTGCCAAAACGAGAACCACAATAAAGTGCAATAAGGCATTGAGTTGCTTTTGATTTAACTGATGTATCGGTCTCTAAGGTGTTATTAAGAACGCTTGTATTCATATTTATTTACTCACCTTTTTTAAATGAACTTCATCATGCAGTTTAATCTAAGCAAGAAAGGTGACAACTGTATAGATAAATAAGATTTTTTTGAAATATTTTGTAGTTTCATTCCAAAATGATTGATAAAGTCAATCTTGATTCAACGAAAAAATAGTGAATTGCACTAAAATCTTTTCTATACTGAAAATCTGTTCGGCAACCAATACATCAATATGAGTAGTGATCGACATCGCTCAATAGAACAAAATATTATTTATTTTCTAAATTTAAATACTGCATTTATAACTTTGCCTCATCACTTTGGTTTAAATGAATCCCATCTTCCTGAAACGTGGGAGTGTAACTCATGATTTTTGAATGGATGTCTGATCCTTCCGCATGGGTGGGACTCTTAACCTTAATTATTTTAGAAATTGTTCTCGGGATTGATAATCTCGTCTTTATCGCGATTTTGGCGGAAAAACTGCCGCCTGAGCAACGCAATAAAGCCAGAATTTTAGGCTTAACGCTCGCGCTTGGCATGCGCCTAATACTTTTGGCGTCAATCGCTTGGATTATCACGTTAACGAATCCATTATTCCATATCATTGATCATCCGTTTTCAGCCCGAGATCTTATTTTGATTTTTGGCGGTATTTTCTTGTTAATGAAGGGAACTTTAGAACTACATGAACGTCTAGAAAGTAAAGTTCATGTTAAAGAAGAAAATCCTGTTCATGCTGCATTTTGGATGGTCATTGTACAGATCGTGGTATTGGATGCAGTGTTCTCACTCGACAGTGTGATTACAGCAGTCGGTATGGTCAAAGATCTTTCGGTCATGATGATCGCCGTAATTATTGCGATAGGAATCATGCTATGGGCCTCTAAAGCCCTCATGGACTTTGTGAATAAGCATCCAACTGTGGTGATTCTGTGTCTATGTTTCTTGATGATGATCGGTTTCTCATTGGTTGTCGAAGGCCTAGGCTTCCACATTCCGAAGGGTTATCTATACGCTGCAATTGGTTTCTCTGTCCTGATTGAGTTTTTAAATCAATTGATGCGCCGTAACCAAGAAAAAACGGTAACAACGACTGATTTACGTTTTAAAACAGCTTCTGCCGTCATTCGTATGCTGGGTGGTAAGTCAAAAACGGCAGATGCTCAATCGGCAAATACAGATGATGTCTTGGCTACCCAAGCGTTGGTAGAGGAAATGTTCTCGGATGAGAATGCGGTATACCAGAGCGTGATGTTGCAAGGAGTATTAGGTTTATCTGAGCGACCAGTCAAATCATTAATGACCCCACGTCCAGAACTCGAATGGATCGATTTAAATGACGATCCTGAAAGTATTAAACATCAAGTGCTTTCTATGAAACATTCACGTTTGATCGTTGCACATGGCGAGCTGGACAATATTGCTGGGGTGGTGCTCACGCATAACGTTTTGAATGACTATATTGAATCAGGCGATTTTAATTTCGAAAAACACATTCGAGAGCCTGTCATTGTCCATGAAAGCGCTCAAGTCTTAATGGTAATGGATCAATTGCGTCAGGCACCCTTACAAATGGCGATTGTGCTCAATGAATATGGTTCCATTGAGGGTATTGCAACACCGATTGATATTTTAGAAGCGATTGCGGGTGAATTCCCGAACGAAAATGAAATAGAAACTGCAGTTGAAAGCTTAGAGGATGGTTCACTCATGCTCGAGGGTTCAACTGATATTCGTCATATTTCATTATTGCTTGATCGTGATTTAGTTGATGAGTCAGAACAGTATTCTACGCTGTCTGGTTATATCTTATTCCATTTAGGACATTTACCTGAAAATGGAGAAACCTTTGAAGCAGAAGGGTATCTATTTGAGGTGGTTACAATGGATGGTCATAAAATCGAAAAAGTACATATTGTACCCATCGTAAAACAAGACCCATCAGAATGATTTAAACTCAGTTAAAATAGCATCTCATTAGGTGCTATTTTTTTTGGAATATTGATGTCCGAACTCAATTGTCCTTGCGGGCATGGAATTTATACACACTGTTGTGAACCTTTACATCGTGGTCAGCGTGTTGCAGAAAGTGCTGAACAGCTCATGCGTTCTCGCTATAGTGCATTCGCTAAACATGAAATCGACTATATTGTGAGTACCACAGCATCAGGTCAGCAAAGTCATTTAGACATTGCTGCCATTCGGGATTGGGCGATGAGCAATCAGTGGTTAAAATTAGAGGTTATTCAGCATTTACCTCGTCTGGATAAAAACCATGCTCAAGTTGAATTCAAAGCACATTACCAACATGTCGATCAGGTACATGTCCATCATGAAACCTCAAATTTCGTATTCACCAATAGACAGTGGTATTTTTTAGACCCAACGACAGATCAAACTGTGACGATGAAGCAGACTTGTATTTGTGGATCAGGAAAAAAATTTAAGCAATGTTGTGCGCGATTTCTCTAGAATTAATTTTTAATTAACTTAGAATATTGCGCATTAAAAACCCTCATTTGGAAGTAGGGCAATGTTACTCACCGTTATTTATATTATTGCGATTACTGCGGAAGCGATGACAGGCGCCTTGTCTGCAGGTCGACGAAGTATGGATTGGTTTGGTGTCATTATTATTGCCTGTGTGACTGCTTTGGGCGGAGGATCAGTTCGTGATGTTTTGCTAGGGCACTATCCTTTAACTTGGGTGAAACATCCTGAATATCTAGTACTTACATGTTGTGCAGCATTATTTACGATTTTTATCGCAAAATGGATGCGACATCTACGTTCGGTATTCTTACTTCTAGATGCCTTAGGTCTGATAGGTTTTACCATTATTGGTTGTCAAATTGCGATTCAAATGGAACAGGGTTTCGTGGTTTGTGCAGTGGCAGGGGTATTGACAGGCGTTTCAGGGGGTATTTTACGAGATATCTTATGTAACGATGTGCCTTTAGTCTTCCGTCGCGAACTTTATGCCAGTATTTCTTTTGTTGCGGTCATTTTCTATTGGGGCTGTATCGAAGTCGGTTTTTCACAAGATATCACCATTATTTCTACTCTTGTTTTTGGTTTCACATTGCGTTGTATCGCAATTTACTTTGGCCTTGAAATGCCAAAATTTATTTATAAAGATGATGATGAACAGTCGGCGTCATCAAAAGATGTAAATTAAACTTTTTACACTCATCTTTGAAAATGGCCGATAATGTGATCGGTCATTTTTATATGGTTCTTTAGAAAATAAAAATAAGCAGTGTTGAGAAAACAGCGATTGTCATTGGTTGTATTTAAATCACTCCTCACAGAGAGCATGCTATGGATTTAATCTCACGAATACAGCGTTTACCTATTGGTAAATTTCACTACACCTTGTTGTGGGTGATTGGATTAGGCTGGATGTTTGATGCAATGGATACTGGACTAATTTCCTTTATCTTGGCGAAGATGGCTGAAGACTGGCAAATGACGCCTGCTGAAAAAGGTTGGGTTGTATCCATAGGCTTTGTGGGGATGGCGATAGGTGCAGTGTTCTCTGGTGGACTGGCAGATCGAATCGGGCGTAAAGCAGTATTTGCTACAACTTTGGTCATCTATAGTATAGCAACAGCTCTTTGTGCTTTCGCACTAAATTTAACATGGTTATTAATCTTTAGATTTATTGTAGGTTTAGGCTTAGGTGGACAGTTACCAGTTGCCGTGACTTTAGTGAGTGAATACATTCCAGCCCATGTTCGTGGTCGCTTTATTGTGTTACTTGAAAGCTTCTGGGGGCTAGGATGGTTATGTGCTGCACTGGTTTCTTATTTTGTCATCCCTAAATTTGACTGGCATGTTGCATTTTTATTGGGTGGTTTGCCTGCACTTTATGTCTTCGTCATTCTAAAAAAAGTTCCGGAATCTGTTCCTTACTTGATCAATCGAGGTCGTATTAATGAAGCGCACGCGATTGTGCAAAAAATCGAGCGACAGTGTGGTGTCGAAGTCATCGAAAAAATTGAAGTGAAACCAGTTTCAACACATTCAAATGTCAGTTTTGGTCAGTTATGGTCAAGCGGTTTCGCTAAGCGCAGTTTAATGCTGTGGTTAATTTGGTTTGGGATTGTTTATTCGTATTACGGTATTTTTACGTGGTTACCAAGTCTTTTAGTCAAAGAGGGATATACCATTGTGCAGTCTTTTGAATATGTTCTCGGGATGATTTTAGCACAATTGCCAGGTTATATTGTCGCGGCATGGCTCGTTGAAAAGTTAGGGCGTAAAGCGACGCTTTCAGGCTTTATTGCAATGTGTGCAGTATCAGCATATTTCTTTGGGCAGGCTGATACCGTAGCGATGATCATGTTCTGGGGATGCTTGATGTCATTCTTTAATCTTGGTGCATGGGGCGTTTTATATACCTACACGCCTGAACAATATCCTGCAAATATTCGTGCTTTCGGATCAGGATGGGCAGCAGCAATTGGGCGTATTGGTGGGATTGTTGCACCTTTAGTGGTTACCCATATGATGGTGGCTTCAAATGGATTTAGCCAAGTATTTATGATGTTTACCGCTGTATTATTGGCAGTTGCAGCCGTGATCTTGGTGCTCGGTGAGGAAACCAAAGGTAAGACACTTGAGTCTATGGGGATGTAAATCTGTGAAAAAAGAGGAGCTAAGCTCCTCTTTTTTAGACCCATTTTTGACGCGCTTTAGTTAAGTCAAAATGTAATGTGTTCGACACTTGCTGGAGATTGAATTTTTCTTTATCTTCAGGGAGTTGAATTAAAATAGGCAAAGCTGATACCCCATTGTCGCCATTGACAAAAGCATAGTGACGCTCAGTCTGATTAATTGAAATCAAACTTTCAAACTCAAGGTACACCGTCGTTTCATCATGTTTTTTGGGCACTTTCACGAGATCTAAATATGCAATTCGTCGATTATTAATTCCAGCCAATTTAAGCGCTTCAAGATCCGATTTTAACTTTTCAGTTTTATCAAACATTTTTTGAAAGAATCCTTTGTTTGATTGGCTTTCGAGTTCTCTTTTTTTCTGATTGAAAGCAATTTGATTGACTTTATGTTGGTCTAGAGCATCGGCAATAATTGTTTTAACTTGCTCAATCGCTGCTTGAGATTTGCTATGACTTGCCGCATAAGACTCTGCATCTAAACTCACAAAAATAGTATGTCGTCTTTTTTCCATCAATTTTAAATAGGATAAAATTTTATATTCGAAAATTTGAGCTTGAGTATTGAAGGCGATAATGGGTTCACTTGAAAAGTCTTTATAAAAACTCGCAATATCAGAGAACAGACGATGCATACTGATAAAACAATAATCAAACTCATCAGGGTGACGAATTGAATGACGCAGTGCATATTGAAAAGGTTGCAAGATCTCAAGAGTTAAAGCTTTTTCGAAATCTAAAAGGCGCTCATTAATGACTTGTTCGACTGAAAATCCAGAGGCATCGAGCGGTTTTTTGAGTAACGGTAATAACAGATCAAAATTGACGTTATGAAATTTTTCCATCAGATCCAAAATAGGAGTCGTGATCTGTCGTTGAATAGTAATAATTCGACTGACTTGCCATTTAAATTGTTCTAAATAACTTGGATCATTTAAACGTTTCTTATCCAACACCACGCCATTTAGGTAAACTCGATCTTCAAGACCTAGCTTTTCTTCCATTAAAAAGCGGCGGATAGAATATGGGTTCTGTCTAAAGTCATGAATGGTCGCGACCAGATATAAATACTGACTGCTTTCAATGACATCAAAATCACGAATTTTTTGTTCTTGAATAATAAAGTCTTGGAATAATGGATGGCTAATTTGCTTCAGTTGTCTCGGGAGGATGGTTTTGAACCAATAGCCTAAAATTTGATGTTTAATATGAACTTCAAGAATAAAAGTACGAATTTCTTCAGCTGTTAAATGTCGGCAATTATCAGGAACATTTAAGTCGAGTGTTTTGATGATATTTGCAGCATCATATAAAAAAGTTTTTCGTAGGAGTTGTTTGTCTCTAAGAAAACTTTGATCTTCTTCTGTTTCAATACGATCAATTTGATTTTGTACAGTTTCTAAGTAATCGGCGATTTTAATTACGTCTTGATATGATTTAAGCGTTTCTAAAGTGGCTGCGATCTTTTCAGCCAAAGTTCGCATTTTCGGTGAGATTAAATGACTGCTTAAATCCTGAAGACCAACAATGCCCTTAAAAGTGAATGATTGTCGATGTTGATCCCAGTAAATATTCTTCGCAGTCAGGAATTGTTCCTGGATCAGACCTTGTATTGGTGCGGGAACACTATTAAAAATATTTTTTAAACGCGTTTGCCAATGAACATCTAGATTAGGGTCAATTTGAAATAATTTTGAGCGAAGATCATAAGGAATGTAATTATGCATGTCTGTTCCGTTCATACGATGAGCGTATGTAAAAGCATTCGTTATAAAGTTGTGTTTTGATTATTGTATATTCAATAAAATTAATTGGATACAAGAAAAAAGTCCAATTTAAAATGAAATAAAACCAACTGGCCTTTTTTTTGTTATTTTATCTTTACAAAGTGTCCAACCTTGCTTGTTCTTCGCAGTTTGGGAGACTAGCATACACCCTTAAACTATTCATTCATTAGGATTTCACGATTCAATGACAAGCCTTGCGCACCAAGCGACAGAGAATCGTTCTGTAGCAGAATTTACAGAACAAGCTTACCTAAACTATGCGATGTACGTGATTATGGATCGTGCATTGCCTCATATTAGTGACGGATTAAAACCTGTACAACGCCGTATCGTATATGCGATGAGCGAGCTTGGTCTAAAGCATAGTGGTAAACCCAAAAAATCAGCACGTACAGTTGGTGATGTTTTAGGTAAATATCATCCGCATGGTGATTCTGCTTGTTATGAAGCAATGGTCTTAATGGCACAGCCATTTAGTTATCGTTATCCATTTATTGAAGGGCAGGGCAACTGGGGATCACCAGATGATCCAAAGTCGTTTGCTGCAATGCGATATACCGAGGCCAAACTATCACAATATAGTGAAGTCCTGCTCTCTGAGTTAGGTCAAGGAACTGTCGACTGGCAAGATAACTTTGATGGTTCATTAAAAGAGCCTGTAAATTTACCAGCACGCGTACCGAATATTCTTTTAAATGGTACGACGGGAATTGCGGTGGGAATGGCAACAGATATTCCACCACACAATTTACGGGAAGTTGTTAAGGGTACCATTGCACTGATTCGTAACCCGAATTTGTCTGATGAAAAAGTTGCTGAATATATTCCTGGTCCAGACTTACCGACTCAAGCAGAAATTATTACACCTGCTGATGAATTACTGAAATTACAAAGCACTGGGCGCGGCAGTTATCGCATGCGTGCGGTATATTCGGTTGAAAAAAATGAAATTGTCATCAGTGAATTACCATATCAGGTTTCTGGCTCTAAAATTATCAGCCAAATTGCTGATCAAATGCAGGCAAAAAAATTACCGTTGGTAAGTGATGTACGAGATGAATCAGATCATCAATGTCCAACACGTTTGGTAATTGTCTTGCGTTCAAATCGTATCGATGCAGATGCGGTCATGAGCCATTTATTTGCCACGACCGATCTTGAGTCGAGCTACCGCGTCAATATGAACATGATTGGTGCTGATGGTCGCCCACAAGTAAAATCAATCCGTCGTATTTTATTGGAATGGATTGAAATTCGTAAAACGACTGTGACGAGACGTTTGCAATACCATTTGAATAAAATTGAAAAACGTCTACATATTCTGGCGGGACTTTTAATTGCGTATTTAGATATTGATACGGTAATTCGCATTATTCGTGAGGAAGATCATCCGAAAGAAGTGTTAATGTCACATTTCGGTATTGATGAAATTCAAGCCGAAGCCATTCTAGAGCTTAAATTACGTCATTTGGCGCGTCTCGAAGAAATGGAAATTCGCCGTGAACAAGAAGAGCTTGAAGGTCGAGCAGCCGTGATTCGAGAGCAATTGGCGAATCCTGAATCTTTAAAAAATCTGATCATTTCAGAATTAAAAGAAGATGCGAAAAAGTTTGGTGATGATCGCCGATCTCCAATTGTTCAGCGTGAAGAAGCGACCGCGATTAGTGAACAAGATTTGATGCCAGCTGATCCTGTCACTGTCATTTTATCGGAAGCGGGTTGGATTCGTTGTGCGAAAGGACATGAGATCGATCTAGATAAAGTCAATTTCCGTGCAGGAGATCAATATTTAAGTCATGCACAAGGTAAATCTAATCAAAAAGTGTATGTATTAGATCAATCTGGCCGAAGTTACGCATTACCAATTACAGGATTACCTTCAGCGCGCGGCTTAGGTGAACCATTAAGCTCGAAATTATCGCCAGCAAATGGAGTAAATTTCCAACAAATTCTGATTGCTGAAGATGAGGTGGAAATATTAGCGATCAGCTCCAAAGGATATGGTTTTAAAACACAAGCGAAACAATTGGACACCAATGCTAAAGCGGGTAAAGCGTTTTTAACGCTTGCAGATGATGCAAGCGCAATGCCATTGCAACAAATTGATGGTACACATATCGCTGTACTCAGCAGTTCTGGACGATTATTACTGACAGAGCTGACAGAATTACCAATGCTCAATAAAGGAAAAGGTAATAAATTGATGCAGTTGGATGCAAAGGAACGCATTGTGTCTATGACAACACTTAACTTGGATGATGTGCTTCAGGTCGTTGCTGGACAACAACAATTGAAATTAAAAGGTGATGATCTGCTGAAATACATCGGTAAACGTGCTTCAAAAGGGCAGGTATTACCACGAGGTTATCAAAAAGCAAATAAACTCTTCATTCAAAGATAAAGCTAGCATCTAGTCGACAAAATACGTTATATATGAAATGTATTTATGGCTATGGATGCTTTATTGAGCAATAAATTAAATAAGATGCTCATTACATTATCGAAAATAAGAGTTTAAAACCAAGTATTACTAATTGGAGAATATGGCATTATGGAAAAGATTTGGTTCGCTGAATACCAAAAAACTGGAATTCCACAAACAGTAGAATTACCACCAGAAAATACCTCTCTTGTTGATATTTTTGAGAGAAACTTCCAGAAATTTGGTTCGCGTGATGCTTTTATCTTTATGGATAAAACATTAACGTTCAATGAACTTGATACGGCGAGCCGTCAATTTGCAGCCTATCTTCAAAGCCTTGGTCTAGCAAAAGGTTCTCGCGTAGCGGTCATGATGCCAAACGTACTGCAATATCCAGTGGTGGCACTTGGTGTATTCCGTGCGGGCTTAGTTCTTGTCAACGTGAACCCACTTTACACAGCTCGTGAACTTGAGCATCAACTGAATGACTCAGGCACTGAAGCGCTTGTGATTATTGAAAACTTCGCTTCTGTTTATCAATCAATTCTTGGTAAAACGCCAGTTAAGCATGTGATCGTGGCGACAGTAGGTGATATGTTAGGTACCTTAAAAGGTACACTCGTGAATTTTGTTTTACGTAAAGTGCGTAAGCAAATTCCAGCTTGGAGTATCCCAGGACATGTGAAATTCACGACTGCGATGTCTAAAGGCAGTTCTGCAAATTATAAGCGCCCAGCAACAACGTTGAGCGACACTGCTGTATTGCAATATACAGGTGGTACAACAGGCGTATCAAAAGGTGCGGAATTAACACATCGCAACCTTGTTGCAAACTTAATGCAAGCAGATGGTATTTTCCAATCTAAATTTGGTGCTCAAGATGGTGCGAGCGACGATCGCATTTTCTGTGCATTACCGCTATATCATATCTTTGCATTCATGGTTTGTGCACTTTATGGTATGTACAAGGGTCAAGCAAACGTATTGATTCCTAACCCTCGTGATCTCCCTGCAGTCATTAAAGAGCTACGCAAATATCAGCCTGGTTTCTTCCCAGCAGTGAATACTTTATTCAACGCACTCGTTCATAATGAAGAATTCAAACAACTTGACCATAGCAAATTAAAAATGGCGATGGGTGGTGGTATGGCTGTATTGCCTTCAACTGCTGCAGCTTGGAAAAAAATCACAGGTACAAATATTATTGAAGGCTATGGTCTTTCTGAAACTTCACCTATTGCAACGGCAAACCCACCGGCATCTGAAGAGTTTAGCGGTACGATTGGTATCCCATTACCTTTAACGGAGGTCGCTGTCTTGGATGACGATGGCAATGAAGTTCCACAAGGTGAGCAAGGTGAGATTTCAATCCGTGGTCCTCAAGTCATGAAAGGCTATTGGAACCGACCAGATGAAACAGCTAAGGTGATGACCGCAGATGGTTTCTTCCGTACTGGTGATATCGGTATCATGGATGCTCGTGGTTACTTCAAGATTGTTGATCGTAAGAAAGATATGATCTTGGTATCAGGCTTTAACGTATACCCATCTGAAATCGAGGAAGTGATTGCAACACATCCTAAAGTACTCGAGGTTGCAGCGATTGGTGTAGCTGATGAAAAATCAGGTGAAGTGCCTAAGCTGTTTGTTGTGAAGAAAGATCCATCATTAACAACAGAAGAAGTATTAGCTTTTGCGAAAGAAAACTTAACAGGATATAAGCGTCCTCGTTATGTTGAATTCATGGATGAATTGCCAAAATCGAATGTCGGTAAAATCCTTCGTAAAGATTTACGCAAATAATTCAAATTCAGAAAAGCGCCGTAAGGCGCTTTTTTTAATTTATTCTTTCATTAGCCAACGGTCGATATAAGGTCGCGCTGTTGCAATAATAAATGTGAATGTCAGCATTGTACCTAAATGACGTCCTACAGCAGAACTCGGTAACTGTCCTGAATAACTGAAGTAAATATCAACTAAGCTATATACTGAAATAATGCTCAGCCAGATCCATTTATTTGCTCGTTTAATCCCTACCGCGATAAAGGCGATGATGAGAACCAGTAATGTGCCGAGAGTCGATTGCCAATTCATATTGGCACAAATTACGCTGATCAAGAAAGCCATAATCGGAAGAACGATATAAAGCACACGATCGACACGTTTTTGATGTTGCTTTTGTAACTCGAGAACATCAAATAACTTTTTTTGGTCAGAATTGGTCATGCCATTACTCAGAATTTTAATAAACAAAATAATTTAACTAAAATTATCGCACAAACATCATGCTAAGATAAAACCAGCTTAAATCATTGGACTGAAATCCATGCACGGTATTGAAGGTGTTATTTACCTTATTTTAATTGCTTGTTTACTCCCTTATTTATTTACAGTCATTGCTAAAATTGCAGGTGGTTTCAAAGGGCAGGATAATCAAAATCCGCGTGAATTCATGTCTAAAACCACAGGCTTAGCGGCTCGAGCAAATGCAGCTCAGCAAAATAGCTTTGAAAGTTTGCCATTATTTATTGCAGCAGTTTTGATGGCTGAGTATATGGTTGTTCAACAACAATTGGTGATTCTATTAGGTTCGGCGTATATCGTCTTACGAATCATCTATGGGATTTGTTATTTATGTAATTGGGCGACCCTTAGATCAATTGTTTGGTTCTTATCAATGCTTTGTCCGATCTTATTGCTTTTATTAATTATTCGATTGCTCTAAGAAAAACAGACTAACACCATACCTAAAATACATCTTCAGCTTGTATAATCGAATGATGATTGCTGAATAAAGCGTTATAATCAACCCCATTTTAATGAACACTGACAGTAAAGAGTTTGCTATGAGCTACAGTAATATCCCTGCAGGTAAAGATGCACCAAACGATATCTATGTAATTATCGAGATCCCTGCAAATGCAGCACCAATTAAATATGAAATTGATAAAGATTCAGATGCACTTTTCGTAGATCGTTTCATGGGTACTGCAATGTTCTACCCAGCAAACTACGGTTATGTACCAAATACATTATCTCTTGATGGCGATCCATTAGACGTATTAGTTGTTACTCCACATCCTGTAGAACCAGGTTCGGTTATCCGTTGCCGTCCAGTGGGTAAATTAAATATGGAAGATGATGGTGGTGTTGATGCGAAACTTGTCGCTGTACCACACGATAAATTAACGCCAATCTATAAAGATGTTCAAGAATATACTGACCTTCCTCCTTTATTGATTAGTCAAATTGAACATTTCTTCCAACACTACAAAGACTTAGAGCCAGGTAAGTGGGTCAAGTTAAGTGGTTGGGAAGGTGCAGATGTTGCTAAACAAGAAGTGTTAAGCTCAATTGCTGCTTATGCAGAAGCAAACAAATAATTTGCCTGATGTATAAATAAAGCTACAAACTTTGATCTTGTAGCTTTTATAAAAAACCTGCACAAAGTGCAGGTTTTTTTATTGATCTTTTTAGTTGAAAATTAGAATAATTTCACTGGGATGTCTAACCAAATACGCCATTCGTTGGTGTCCCCAATTCCTTCACTTGTGAAATTAGGGTTATTAAATGAGTCACTGCCACGCAAGTATGAATGACGCAAACGTAAACTAGCATCTTTCAAAGCACCTGTTTGGATGGTATATTTAATTTGATTGAAGAATTCATGTTCCTCAGCTTGATCGATAATTTGAGTACGGTTATCTCGATCGGCTAAATCAATGTCCCAACCATACACAAAAGCAGTCGTCCAATTCAGACCAGCTAAACCATGATTTTTGAAATTGTAGTTATATTGAAGACCTATAGATTTCTCATCATTACTATTAAAGTCAGATAAATACGAGTTAGGAACCCAAATACTTTGTAAGCCATCTTTGTTATAAGCATAGTCATAGCCTGTGTTTCCAGCATTGTCTTGATAAGCTATCATGACATTGTGAACATCTTTACTGTAAGTAGCTGAGACACCCCAAATTGTATTTTGACGATCTTTTAGATCATTGGTTAAATGTGATCCAGTAGCTGCTTGAGCAGCCCATTTAGTATGATATCCCATAGCATCGAAAACTAGTGATGAATCATTTTTTAAAGGTTGGGTATAGCTTATATTCGCATAATGGCGGTCTAATTTATTTTTAACATCAACGCCATAATACGAAGTATTTAGTTGATCATTAAACTTATATTTAGCGCCCCAATAGACTGCACGATCTAATTCTTGTTCATCAGAACTAATCTCGTTAGACCACTGATTTTTTGTAAATTTTCCAGCATATAAACTTAAGTTTTCAATTTCGTTACTAACGATGGAGAGACCGGTGTAATATTCAGGAGTTAAACGTGCTGTATTACTTGCGATTACAGGAATTTCAGAAACTTGAGTGCCGTAAGTTGCAGTAGTGTTTGATACTCTAGCTTTTATAAATGCACCACCTCTAGCCCAGTGATCATATGCATCTTTAGTGCCATCTGAATTTAACTGATCTTTAACAGGAATCATTTGATTGCCTGTGTGACCATTTTTTCCTATTTTGAAAGAAGCATCACCAATAACACCAACACCGAAACCAACGATACCTTTCGTGAAACCAGACTCAATTTTAACCATGGCTGTTTGAGCTGCTGAGCTGGTATCTTCGACACCGTTCTTTTTATCACGATGCAAGAAACCTGTACGGAATAATACTGATCCTTCAGCATCTTCTACGAATCCCTTTGATTCACTTTGCTCACTCGCAAATGCAGTAGAAATTAAAGCAGTTTGAATAAGAACTGCTAAGCTTAGTTTTTGGAATTTTTGCATTGGGAGAGAGCCTCATACAAAATGATTATGGTTAATGTTTAGTATTTGTATACGTAATGTATAACAAAATTGGCTCTATTATTCACAATTTCGCACCTAAAGTCATAAGCAAAAAGTATATAAATTAAACTAAGTTGTGAATTATTAAAGATTAAAATTATTATAAAATTAAATTTAACTATTAATAACATATATTTATTTTTAACCTGATATTCTTTTTTTTATTTAATTTAGTCAATCTGGCACGTTTTTTTTTGTAACTCTAGAAGCAGACAAGGATGAATAAAGGATTTTAAATAAGAATGATAGTTATTCAGTTCATTTTTATTTAATTTTAATGTGCTTCAGAGATCACTTGCTTTTTGTGACGCACTAAATTGATACTCCAACTGTAAGGTTGATTAAAAAATAGCCTTAAAATGAGGCAAGTTGTAAATGAATGTGTGATCTAAAAAGATATGTCTTTAACTCAGGTAAATCGTCAAAAAAAATTGCTTTGAATATTTTTAAAAATAAGAAATTTAAACAAATATAATAATAAAATCATTAATTTAAATTATTTTATCTCGTTATTTTAATTCCTTTGTATCTAAACACCTTTAACTTTGGCATAGCTATTGCTAATTCACATATGAGTTCAACAAATAAACCGAAAAAGCATCTAATCATGATGTGGGGGAACATAAATATGAAATTAGCAATTCAAGCATTGGGTCTAGCAGTTGTAGCATCTGCATCAACATTTAGTTTTGCTGAGGTACCAACTTCACCGCATTCTGTATCGGGTAATATCAGTGTTTTATCAAGTTATATATTGCGTGGTAATACGGCAGCTCCTGAAAATACTGAAGCTACATTACAAGGTGGATTAGACTATAGCCATAGTTCTGGATTGTACGCAGGGTGGTGGACATCTACGTTAGGTACAGATGCTTACGGTACTACCAATCCAATGGAAAATAATTTTTATGTGGGTTACAACGGTTCAATCAATGAAAACACTGGTTTTACTGTAGGTACAACTTATTACTATTATTATGACGTTGAAACGTCAGTTTATGATGGCTTTGAATTATTACTTGGTCTGAATTACAAAGATGTTGGAGTAACTGCTCAAACTTTGTTGGAAGATACAGGTTGGGGGAACGCTGGAGACACATATTTAAAAGCTACATATAGTTATCCTCTACCAAACGATTTTAGCTTGGACACAGCTTTGGGTTTATATGTTCATGAAAAAGACGGTAAGTATGTTGCAGAAACACCAGAGTCAGAAAGTTTTAATTTCCGACACTTTGATATTGGTCTAAGTAAAGCTTTAGGGGAAACAGGTGTCACAGCAAGCATGAATTATATTATTGGTGGTGATGATCGTTATGGAAACAATTTAAAGAATAAAATGGTATTAGCATTGGGTTATAGCTTCTAAACTCAACTCAAATAAAAAAAGCGACTCAACTGAGTCGCTTTTTTTATTCCTGTTTACGATAAGAGAGTGCTTCGGTTAAGTGAGCTGTTTGTATATGTTCAGAACTCGCTAAGTCAGCAATTGTACGAGCGACACGTAAGATTCGGTGGTAAGAACGTGCTGATAAATTCAAACGTTGCTGAGCCATAGCGATAATCTTTTTTGCAGAATCATCTAGTTGAGCCACTTGATCAAGCTGTTGAGAACTTAGATTTTGATTTGTCACACCTTGTCGTTGAATTTGCAACTCATAGGCCTGAATCACCCGTTTTCTGACGGTTTCAGAATTCTCCATCGGTGTAGTGCTTTGCATGTCTTGGGGAGGTAAAGGTGGCACATCAATATGTAAGTCAATCCGATCTAGTAAAGGGCCAGAAATTCGATTTTGATAGCGCTTAATTGATTCAGGTGAACATTGACAACGACTGTCTTGATTGAAGGCATATCCACATGGACATGGATTCATTGCAGCGACAAATTGAAAATTAGCTGGGAAAGTAATTTGTCTTGATGCTCTGGAAATGACGATTTCTTTCGACTCAAGAGGCTGCCTCAATACTTCTAAGACTTTTCGGTCAAACTCAGGTAATTCATCGAGAAAAAGTACACCTAAATGGGCTAAGGTGATCTCACCTGGTCGAGGGTGTGATCCACCACCAACCAAGGCCACAGCGGATGCCGTATGATGTGGCGCTCTAAAGGGGCGATGACCAAATTGATAAGGTGTATTTGCAATGGAGTAAATACTTGCGACCTCTAAGTGTTCTTGATTGGTTAATGGGGGCAAGATGCCAGACAATCTTGAGGCAAGCAGTGTTTTACCAGTGCCTGGCGGGCCTTTAAATAAAATAGAATGTCCACCAGCTGCTGCAATTTCTAAGGCGCGTCTTGGACGTAATTGACCTTTGACATCAGCGAGATCAAATCGATTTATTTGAGGTTGGATCGTTTTATTCGCTAATATGGGTTGAATTGGACTCGATTGATCAAAGTGTTGGCAAACATCTTTTAATGACTTGGCTGTATACACCTCAAAATTGGGAAGAAGGGCTGCATCATCCAAATTACTCACAGGAATCATTAACTCATGACCTGCGGTTTGACATGCCATTGCGATAGTCAAAGTTCCAGTTACAGGTCTTAACAGACCATCGAGTGCCAATTCACCTATAAATTCAAAACGGTCAATATTTTGATCATGTAGTTGCCCTGAAGCGATTAAAATCCCCAAAGCAATAGGTAAATCAAGCCTTGAACTATCTTTGGGTAAATCAGCTGGGGCTAGATTGATCGTCAGCCGTTTGGTTGGAAATTGAAAACCGCTATTAATGATTGCAGAACGGACACGATCCTTACTTTCTCGAACAGCAGCTTCTGGAAGACCTACAATGGTGAGTGAAGGTAATCCTTGGCTGACATGAACCTCGACTTCAATCAGTGGTGCATGTAAACCAAGAAGACCTCGGGTATAAATTTTGGCAAATGACATAAAACTGAACCATTATTATATTATTTTTAGAATTGCTTTATTTTTAATCACTAACTTTGTGTTTAAGCACTGTATTGGTGCAATGTTGCTTATTTTTGATCGGAAATTAAGCTTTCTAATGATTTTAATTGCGTTTGAAGTTCTGTTAAACGCAAATTGGCATTGTTTAGTGCAGTTTTCTGACGCTCAATTTCTTCTTTAGAAACCAAATCCATTTTACTAATCGCTTCGTTTAACAACGCTCTCACATTTTTTTCTAAATCTTTCTTGGGTTGGTCAACCTGTTCTAAGATTGCCTGTAATAAAGTTTCAATCATAGTTCTTCCGAATAATAAGTCATCAACATTGAAGTTTAACATCCGTTTTAGATTGACCCTAGTGTTAACTACATTTCATAGGTTAAATCAATAAGAACATAAAAAAAATCCATCAAAATTCCCAATATTTTTAGAACATAAGACCGTGTAGGCGTATAAAATAGGTTATAAATAAGTTCATGCTGGCTGATTAATATCCCCAACCATTATGAAGTTTGGCATGAAATTTGAACATAAAACCTTACTGGTGAAAAAAGCCGAAGGAAAACAACATGAAACTCGTAACAGCAATTGTAAAACCATTCAAATTAGATGATGTGCGTGAAGCACTCTCTGAAATTGGCGTTCAAGGGATCACCGTAACTGAAGTAAAAGGTTTTGGTCGTCAAAAAGGTCATACTGAACTTTATCGTGGTGCTGAATATGTGGTTGATTTTTTACCTAAAGTAAAAATTGAAATCGCAATCAGTGACGAAATGGTTGATTCAGTGATTGAATCAATTACACGTGTAGCTAGTACTGGCAAAATTGGTGACGGAAAAATTTTCGTGACGAATCTAGAACAAGTTATCCGTATCCGTACTGGTGAGACTGGTGCTGACGCAGTTTAATTTGGCATGAAGTTTGCTGAGTAGCGAATAACTCACAAAAACTAGGTTGGGGGATACGAATGAAAAAAATGCTAATGGCGCTGAGCTTGTCTGGCGCACTCTTAGGTGGTTCTGTCGCATGGGCTGAAGAAGCAGTGTCAGAACCAACTTCTACTGAAGTTGCAGTTGTTGAAACTGAGGCTTCATCTACAGATTCTAATTTGGTTGAAACATTACCAGCAGCTCCAGAAGAAGCTCCTGCTGAAGAAGGGGCAGTTCTTGATACGGGTGACACTGCCTGGATTTTAGTTTCAACTGCACTCGTTTTACTCATGACCATTCCTGGTTTAGCGCTGTTTTACGGCGGTATGGTACGTAAAAAAAATGTCTTAAGTACCATGGCACACAGCTTTGTCGCTGCTGCGGTGGTCAGTATCGCTTGGGTAGTGGTTGGCTACACACTTGCTTTTGGTGAAGGTAATGCCTTTATTGGAAGTCTAGATAAATTTATGTTGTCTGGTATCACTACAGAAGCATTGAGTGGAACAATTCCAGAAATTTTATTTGTCATCTTCCAGATGACATTTGCAATCATTACCGTTGCCATTATTAGTGGTTCTATTGCTGAGCGTATGAAATTCAGTGCTTTTGTTGCGTTTATCGCAATTTGGGTGGTGGTTGTCTATGCTCCTATTACACATTGGGTATGGGGTGGTGGTTGGTTAGGTAACGATGGTGCACTTGATTTTGCAGGTGGTACTGTTGTTCATATTAACTCAGGTGTTGCTGGTTTAGTTGCGGCGTATATGCTTGGTAAGCGTATGGGGCTAGGCAAAGAATCAATGGCACCACATAACCTTACATTGACTGTCATTGGTGCGAGTTTAATTTGGGTCGGCTGGTTTGGCTTCAATGGTGGTTCTGCATTAGGTGCAAATGGTTCAGCAGGTTATGCATTGGTGGTAACTCAAGTTGCTGCTGCCGCTGCTGCCATTTCATGGTTAATCACTGAAAAAGTGGTTCGTGGCAAAGCTTCTGTGTTGGGTGCCGCATCAGGTGCGGTAGCTGGCCTGGTTGTGATTACGCCAGCTGCTGGATTCGTGACAGTAGGTGGTGCTTTAGCGATGGGCTTAATTGGTGGTGTCGTATGCTTCTGGGGTATTACAGCATTAAAACGTGCATTGAAAGCGGATGACTCATTAGATGCCTTTGGACTTCACGGTGTTGGTGGTATCGTTGGCGCAATTCTAACCGCATTCTTTGCAAGTGAGTTCATCATGGGCGATGCAGCACCTACAAACGTATTAAGCCAATTATGGGTACAAGTTGAAGGTGTTCTTGCAACAATCGCTTATTCAGCAATCCTGACATTCATCATCTTAAAAGTCATTGATTTAATCATCGGTATTCGTGTTGAGTCAGACGATGAGCGTATGGGTCTGGATTTAAGTCAACATGGTGAGCGCGTTGAATAACGATTAAACACAACAATCAATATATAGTGTGAAACAGCCCTTTGGGGCTGTTTTTTTTCTATATATTGATGAAAGCTCAACATGAGCAGAATTTTTTGATACACTTGGTGCAAATAGAATTTGTTCAATTAAACTGCTATGCATTGTCCATTTTGCAACGCCGCTGATAGTAAGGTGATTGATTCACGTTTAGCTGCTGAAGGCTGCCAAATTCGCCGTCGTCGTGAATGTATTAGTTGTAATGAGCGTTTTACTACTTTTGAAAGTTTTGAAGTGGTGATGCCTCGTGTCACCAAGTCCGATGGTAAAAACGAACCTTATGATGAAGCGAAACTTCGTCGTTCACTCATGCATGCTTTACAAAAACGTCCTGTGACACAAGAACAAATTGAAGCGGTGGTCAGTGATATTCAACTTCAAATTCGTCGACTAGGTGAACGTGATGTGCGTTCGCGTACTATAGGCGAAATTGTAATGAAGGCTTTATTTGCCCTTGATCATGTCGCATACGTACGTTTTGCCTCTGTATATCAAGATTTCCAAGATGTAGAAGCGTTCCGCCGTCAAATCGAACAAATGCAACACCGAGATCAAGAACATTAATCTCGCCCCAAATTCAACTTCAAGGTTATGAATGTCTGAGTTCTCGCAACAAAAGATCGATCAAGATCAAATGTGGATGCGTCGTGCAATAGTATTGGCGAAGCAAGGTCAATATTCGACAAAACCAAATCCTAATGTAGGTTGTGTCATTGTCAAAGACGGACAGATTATTGGTGAAGGCTTTCACCCCCAAGCTGGGCAACCACATGCCGAAGTATTTGCACTTCGTCAAGCAGGGGAGCAAGCACAGGGTGCAACCGCGTATGTCACATTAGAACCTTGTGCGCATTATGGTCGTACTCCTCCTTGTGCTAAAGGTTTGGTCGAAGCGGGCATTGCAAAAGTGATAGTGGCTTGTTCAGACCCTAATCCATTGGTTGCTGGTAAAGGTGTGGCTATCCTACAACAAGCAGGTATAGACGTTGAAGTCGGGATCTGTGAGTTGGAAGCGCGTCCTTTGAACTTAGGCTTCTTTAAAGCTATGTCTAAGGGATTACCTTATGTACGTTTAAAGGTCGCATCGAGTCTCGATGGTCGTACAGCAATGGCTTCAGGGGAGTCGAAGTGGATTACAGGTGAATTGGCACGTCAGGATGTTCAACATTGGCGTGCAATTTCTGGTGCAGTGATCACGGGTATTGAAACAGTGTTGGCTGATGATTGTCAGTTGAATGTCCGAACTTTACCGAATATTCAATTAGAACGAGTTGTGCAGCCTAAACGCGTGATTTTAGATCGTCAAGGTCGCTTACCTTTAGATGCTAAAGTGTTAGAGAATCCTGATACTGTCATGGTCATGGGGCCATTTCGAGCAGAGCTTGCACAACTTGGCGTGATTCAACTCGAAGTTCAGTCCTTAGCTGAATTGCTAAAAGTCTTAAAAGATTTTCAAATCTATGATGTGATGGTGGAAGCTGGTGCAACCCTATCTACTGCATTTTTGCAGGAAAATTTGGTAGACGAATTGATTAGTTATATTGCGCCTACACTATTAGGTCAATCAGCTCGTCCAATGTTTAATGCTGAATTTAATCTAATGACAGAACAACTCCGTTTTAAACTTCAAGATGTAACTCAGTTAGGTGATGACATCCGTTTAAAATTAATCCCTGATCAAGAGTCGCTATGAGTACAGAGTCAACGGTTTATCATAAACGTCGCCATGCAGCACGTACGACAGATGAGTATTTGTTTAATCAACTTGTGCCTTATTTAGGCAACAAGCGTCGTTTATTACATTTGATTCTTGAGGCATTAGAAAGCACTGGAACTTTGAATATGAGTTCAGGTCGAGCGCCTATCTTTGCGGACTTCTTTGCTGGGAGCGGTGTGGTTTCTCGTTTGGCTCGTCAAAATGGCTACCGAGTGATAGCGAACGATTGGGAGCCTTACAGCCACGCACTTAATCATGCCATATTGTCATGTACTGAAGCTCCTGTTTTTAAAGAATTAGGCGGATATCAGAAAGCAATTGATTATCTTAATCGCTTGCCTGAGGTCAAAGGATGGGTAACACACAATCTCTGTCCTCGTAATGATGAGATCTATGATCCTTCACGAGACCGTTTATTCTTCAAACGTCGAAATGGCATGCGCATTGATGCAATTCGTCAACAAATTGCAACCTGGCAAGCTCAAGGTGCAATTGATGATGTGGAAATGAGCGCTTTACTTGCACCTTTATTGTATTCAGCAAGTTTTGTGAGTAATACGTCAGGCGTATTTAAGAGTTTCCATCACGGCTGGGGCGGTAAAACTCAGACGGCTTTAGAGCGAATTGAATCATTACTATGGCTGACCCCCAGTCGTTTTTGTGAAAATTCAAATCTGACAGGCCCAGCAGCTGAAATGTGGTGTGTGGATGCTCAACACTTAGCAAACCAAATGAGTGGTTTCGAAGTCGATGTGGCATATTTGGATCCACCCTATAATCAGCATGCGTATAGTAGCAACTATCATGTATTGAATGCTTTGACTTTATGGGATCAGGTAGATTTACCAAGTCCAGATACTAAGGGTTTCAAGAGTGGAATCGACCGTGCTTGGCGTAAAGAACGACCAAGCCCATACAATTCTTCTAAACATGCCAAAGAAGCGTATGAAAAGCTTTTGCAAACCATTAATGCACGCTATATTTTGACCAGTTATTCAACGGATGGAAATATTGAGGCTGGCGATTTACTTAAAGCGAATTTAGAGCGTGGACGAGTCACCATTTTGACTCAAGATGTTCCAAGATATCGTGTGAGTAAGCAGCGTCAGTCTGAGCGTGCGCGCGTTCTTGAGTTTATCGTCATTACCGACACGCACGCAAAATCAGGACCGCCAATTCGACAGTTACTTGGTCAGTTACACCACTATGCTGAATTGGGTGGAGTTGATACTACAGGCGTCGCTGAACAATTGGATTTATGGTAAAAATAGAACAAATTTAAGAGTACCCATTATGTTTACAGGCATTGTAGAAAGTTTAGGAAAAGTCGAAAGTTTACAAAATGTAGGTGGTGATATCCGCTTGCGTATACAGACTGATCTTGATATGTCTGATGTTCACTTGGGTGATTCTATTGCGACTAATGGCATCTGCTTAACTGTTATTGCATGGGGCAATCAATGGTACGAAGCAGATGTGTCACTTGAAAGTATTCATCGTACAACTTTATCGAGTTGGAAGGTTGGGCAAACCGTCAATGTAGAAAAAGCGATGTTACCAACAACTCGCTTTGGTGGTCATATTGTTAGTGGACATGTAGATGTAGTTGGTGAAATTACGGTGCAACGTCAAGATGCACGTTCACTCTATTTTGAGGTAACGGCCCCGCCTGAAATTGCAAAATATTTAGCGGAGAAAGGTTCCATCACAGTTGATGGAATTAGTCTTACAATCAATCATCTACGTGGCAATGTGTTGAGTTTAAATCTTATTCCTCATACTGCAGAGCGGACCAATATTAGTACGTGGAAAGTCGGGACTAAAGTAAACTTAGAAGTCGATGTACTTGCACGATATATTGAACGTTTATTGCTTGGGGATAAGGCTGCTGAACATAAACCTGAGTCTAAATTAAGCATGGAATTTTTAGCACAGAATGGCTTTTTACGTTAAAAAATGATTAAAATAGAAAACAGCCTAAATTTTTAGGCTGTTTTTTTGTTTAAATAAATTAGGTATACAATCTATCTAAAGGAGAAAGCAACATGCTCAGAGAACTTCAGAATGATTGATTTTTTACTGCATTTAGAGCAGCTTTTACCTAGTTTATTAGAGCAATATGGCGTATGGATTTACGCAATTTTATTTTTAGTGATATTTGCGGAAAATGGTTCCGTTTTCATGTTTTTTTTACCCGGGGACAGTTTGCTCATCGCCATCGGTGCTTTATGCTCGACCACTGAGTTGATTCATTTGCACTATATGGGATTGTTATTATTTATCGCCTCAGTCCTTGGTTATATTCTCAATTTCTATACAGGGCGATGGCTTGGTATTAAATATTTTAGCGAGCACTCACGTTGGTTAAAACCTGAGTATATTGCCAAAACCAATGCTTATTTCGAAAAACATGGTGGTAAGACCATTTTAATTGCGCGCTTTATCCCTTTTGTACGTTCTTTTGCTCCATTCGCTGCTGGCTCTGGATATATGAGCTATAGCAGTTTCATGTTTTACAATATTATTGGTGCTTGGATTTGGATCGCACTTTTACTGGGTATGGGGTATGGCATGGGAAATATATTCTCAGCCGTTTTAGATTTTTTTGCTTAAATTGATACTTCAAACCTGTTAAAAAAGCCCTCAGTGGGCTCTTTTAAATTTTATTAATGGTGAGTGATGTGCGATCAAACCAATTCTCTACCAAAGCTTCATCTTGAATTAAAAAGTCACCTTTTTTAGACTCATGTTTTAGATACACTAAAACCGATTGAAAATCTGCTCGACTAATCAATAGTTCTTGAGCACTTATCGTGACATGCTCGCCAGATTTCAAATGAGTGATTCGTTCAGAGATGTTGTTTAAAAGATCCATGGTGATACTTTCCTCATGTCCGTCAAATCGCAGAGTGCATTTAAATCACATTCATGGTGTGACAAATATGTTTCATTTTGATGACACTAAGCATCCACCGTTTGAGCCTCTAAGAGGGTAGAGATATATTTTTTAAAATAAGTTCGATCTCTTCTTTTGCTGCTGCTTGGAGTTTTGATTTAAAAATTTGTACGGCATCTTCAATCATGGTTTCAGCTTCAAGCTCGAGACGTAAACGAATCGTATCTAAATCTTGATGAATTGATAAATGCGCAGAAGAGTTTCCTGAAAAGTCCCGATGGGGTGTAGTCACTTTTTGGTATTTTTCAGTATATTCACCGATCTCTGCATCAATCACTTGTCGTAACTGTACGAGCGAATCGGTTTGTTGTTGAAATTTTAGATATTCGTCTTGTAGAAGCTTTTGATTATAAGCCTCTTGCAGTGCACGTTTTTCTGCTAATGATTTTTCTAAAGCCAATTGCTTACGAATACGAGCTTCTTCAATTAATCGTGCTTTTTCATCCGCATAAGCCTGTTCAACCTTTAACTGAGCCACTTGCTGGGCACGATTATCATGGTCTAACCATTGCTCTGGTTGAGTTTGAGGTTCGAGTAAATCACTGATGCGATTAAGGTCGTCGATAAAAGCTTGGCGAACCGCTTCTGGCGCTTTCAACCAACGTTTTTTAAAATCTTGACCGACATTAATGGCCACCGTGATTCTCCTTTTTCCAATGACAACGCGCTAAAGTTTATGTGTTTGAGGTGAGATACCTAATTTTCGATAGGTTTTATATTTCTCTCGTCCAATTTCTTTGGCAGCTTCGTTGTTTTCAATAATTTCGATAATGTGACTGAAACGTGAAGGATCTTCAAGTGCATGAATGTGAAAATTAAACACGATCCATTCCTGAGTTTCAGGGAGCTTAGACGAAATACAAATAGCTGCTGATTGATCATCAATGCCATGTGTCAAAAAACTCTGTGGATCGAAACTCCAAAGTAAATCATCGAGTTCGTTTTGAATGCTCAATTCTGGACAATGAATCCATATTTTTGCAGGGTGACGCAGAATTTTTCGACATAAACGACAGGCACTTTGGACCTGTCGTTCTGGACTCTTTTCAAATAAGTAGAAGCTGATTTTAGACATTAATTTACGCGATTTGCGAGAAATTGAACCAATAATGGAACTGGGCGACCAGTTGCACCTTTTGCTGCGCCAGATGTCCAAGCTGTACCAGCAACATCTAAATGTGCCCAACGATATTCACGTGTGAAGCGTTGCAAGAAACAAGCAGCTGTAACAGCACCAGCTTTTGGACCACCAATATTGGCAATATCAGCAAATGGAGAGTCAAGCTGTTCTTGGTAGTCATCATAGACAGGCATACGCCATACACGGTCAAAGGATTGTTCACCAGCTTGAGAAAGTTCATGTGCCAGTTCATCATCTGGTGTGAACATACCTGTTAAAACAGAGCCTAAAGCAACAACACAAGCGCCTGTTAATGTTGCGATATCAATCACAAGTTCTGGGTTAAAGCGATTGACATAGGTCAGCGTGTCACAGAGGACTAAGCGACCTTCGGCATCTGTATTTAGAATTTCAACAGTTTGACCACTCATCGTGGTGACGATATCACCTGGACGAGTTGCATGACCTGATGGCATGTTCTCAGCGGCCGCAATTGCACCTACAACATGAATCGGAAGGCGAGCTTCACAGAGTGAGCGCATGGTTCCTAAAACTGAAGCTGCACCACCCATATCGTATTTCATTTCATCCATGCCTAAACCTGGTTTTAATGAAATACCACCCGTATCGAAAGTGATCCCTTTACCCACGAGGACGATAGGAGCTTGTTCAAGTTGACCTTGATATTCAAGAGTAATGATACGTCCAGGACGATCTGAACCTTTGCTGACTGCAAGAAATGCATTCATGCCAAGATCAGCAATTTGCTGTTCATCTAGCACGGTTACTTTCAATAAATCTGGGAATTCTGCTGCCAATGCAATTGCATGATCCGCTAAATATTCAGGAAAACAAATATTTCCTGGACGATTTGCTAAATCACGTGCAACGTTTTGACCGCTTTCAATTGCTTGAATTAAGTTGAGTTGATTTGATGTTAGCGTAGAGTTTGATGCAATTAGATGAACTTGTTCGAGTATAAAGTCATTTTTTTTTGACTTAAACTCGTCAAAAGCATAGGCAGATTGAGTGAGTTTAAGTGCAAATAAGTAGTGTAACTCATTCGGCAAAGCTGAAATATCAACACTGATTTGTTTGAATTTTTTTTGTGAAGCTTTGATAATAGTTTGTGCAATTTTTGCTAATTTTGCAGCTTTAACTTCTTGTGCATTACCTAAGCCAAGTAGAATGCTATTCGGTTGATTTTCAATTTGACCCAATAACGATAAAGACTCATTGAAACCTGCTTTGAATTGAGCTGCTTCAGTTAGGCTGTCTAAATTGTTGATTTGATAGTTGCTTTTAACTGCATGGGTGTTTTCAGAGTCGACTAAAATAACCAAATGTTGGCTTTCTGAAATTTGTGCCAATGATGTATTAATTGAAAGTTTCATATGCTTGTTGTGTGCCTATTGAGACCGTTTAAATCATTAAACCATTGAAACACTACCAATGATAGAATTTCAATGAGGTTTTATATTTTTAACATTCGGGTAAACTAGCGCTAGCCGATTTAACCTAATTTTGGAAGATTACTTTGATTATAAGACGTTACCTCGTCAAACAAGTGGTATCTACCTCTGTGGTTGTGATTTCATTGCTTACACTCATCATGTTGGGTGGGCGTTTGATCAAGTATTTTGGCGTGGCAGCTCAGGGTCGAATGGATGCAAGTATTTTATTTAGCATCATTGGCTACCGTCTTCCAGAATTTTTGACATTGATCTTACCTTTAGGTTTTTTCATTGGTCTCATGTTGGTGTTTGGCCGACTGTATGTAGATCATGAAATGGCGGTTCTCAATGGCAGTGGTGTTAGTCGTAATCAATTGGCTCGTTTATTGTTACCTCTCACAGCCATTTATTTGGCCATTCAAACGGTATTAATGGTATGGATGTCTCCATGGGGTATACGTGAATTTGAAAAGCTTACGACGACCCAAGCGGTTCGATCAGGCTTTGATTTGGTACGTCCAAAAGAGTTTATTTCCTCAGGTCCTTATACCATTTATGCTGGTGCACTTTCAGAAGATCGTAAAAACTTAAAAGAAATTTTCTTCTATCAGCGAGCAGATAAGCCTGAAAAACCTGACATCATGATTTTAGCGAAAGAAGCGACACGTGTTGAAATGGTCGGTGAAACAGCGAGTGTTGTTGATTTAACCCAAGGTCGCCGTTACGAAATTTATCAAGATAGTCCGAAATATAGTCATACTGAATTTGCTTCATATCGTTTGCGTCTTGAAAGTGATAAAGAGGCGAAATTTGAAAGTGGTGATGTAGAAGCGTTACCAATTTCGAAGTTGATTGAAACTCGTGAAGATGCTGTAGTAGCCAGTGAATTGGGCTGGAGAATATTTGTGCCATTTACATTGATTGTGGCATTGATGTTAGCAACGGCATTGTCTGAGGTTACTCCACGCCAAGGACGATATTTAAAATTATTTCCTGCACTCTTAATTTTTGCTAGTTTGATTGTGGCATTAATGGCGATTAAAACCAGAATTAGTAAAGATGAGATTGGTATTTGGGCTTATCCCGCTATCTTGATTGTTTATGCAGTGGGTGCAGCGATTTTCTCGCGTAAACAAAAACTAGCACCTAAGTTAAAAAAACGAATTGAGCAGGTGAAATCATAATGTTGGCACGTCGAATTGTCGCAAAACATGTGACGAAAACCACAGCGCTGGCGATGTTGGGTGCTACAGCGATTTTATCAGCCCTTCAAATTCTTTTTACCTATATGGGTGAATTAGGCAGCCTGAAAGAAGGATATGGAGCTTGGCAAGCGCTTATTCATGTTCTATGGGCTTCACCGCAATATTTATATGAAATTTTACCTATTTCAGCATTGATTGGTGCAGTGCTCGGTTTGGGTTCAATGGCTTCAAATAGTGAGCTGATTGTCATGCGCGCTTCAGGGATTAGCCTGTGGCGTATTGTGGGTTGGGTCATGCGCTCAGCAATGCTCTTGGTATTGCTTTCATTTTTACTCAGTGAATATGTTATTCCTTACACCAATGAGCGGGCGGAAAGTATTAAAGACCGTCGTTCTGTTGCTGAGCTTGGCGAAGTCAAAGGGTATTGGACTAGAGAAGGTCAACGATTTATTTATATTGACTATGCAAATGCGCAAGGGCAGTTACGTCAAGTTGAGATGATGGACTTTGATCAAGATTATCGTCTGAAGTCAGTCTTGACTGCGAATCAAGGTCAATTTGTACAAAATGGACAATGGTCTTTAATTGAAGCCAGTCAGATGGATATTTTTCCTGAAGGCTATTCGAGACTGATTCAAACTCCTCAGCAGGATGTTGCTTTAGCGCTTCAACCTAAATATGTTCATATGGTGACGATTGATCCTGAAGATTTAGCTCCAAGTCAATTGATCAGTTTTATGCGCTATATGGATGAATATAGTCAAGTTCCTAAAACGTATTTACTTGCATTCTGGCAAAAAGTGGCTTCGCCATTTGCATTGTTGGCACTTGTACTGATTGCTTGCTCATTTATTTTTGGCCCTTTACGTCAACAATCCATGGGATTTCGTTTAGTAATTGCGTTATTTGTAGGGCTTGGTTTTTACTACCTACAAGACTTCTTAGGGTACGCGAGTTTGGTGTATTCACCATCTCCCGCTTGGTTTGTTTTTCTGCCAATTGTGCTTATCTTTGCGGTAGGTAGCTATTTGCTATATCGAGCGCGCTAGAGAATTTTTAAATTGAAAAATAGATGGTCTAGATCAATCAAAGCCATCGTGTTCAGATAGAGTCTTAATGAAAAATTCGTTAAGATACGTTGATTAATTTGTAAACAGAAAAGAGTGTATATCATGACGGATGCAACTGCTGGCAAAATCCCTCACGTTTTAGTCATTATGGATGGTGTGGGTCATCGTGAAGCGGTCGAAGATAATGCTTTTCTTGCAGCGAAAACACCTAATTTAACTGCAATGAAACAGAATCATCCACATGGTCTGATTTCAGGTTCAGGTGAAGATGTTGGTCTTCCAGATGGCCAAATGGGGAATTCAGAAGTTGGTCATATGAATCTTGGTGCTGGACGCGTGTTGTATCAAGATTTCACTCGTATTACCAAAGATATCCGTACTGGTGATTTCTACAAACATGAAGTATTGGTTGATGCTGTAGAAAAAGCAAAAGAAAATCAAAAAGCAGTACATATTTTTGGATTGTTGTCTGAAGGTGGTGTTCACTCTCATGAAGACCACATTGTTGCTATGGCAGAGTTGGCACTAAAAAAAGGTGCTCAAGTCTATTTACATGCTTTCTTAGATGGTCGTGATACTCCGCCAAAAAGTGCACAGCCGTCTTTAGAGAAATTAGATGCACTATTTGCCCAATATCCAGGTCAGGGTCGAATCGCAACGATGATCGGTCGCTATTTCGCAATGGATCGTGACAATCGTTGGGATCGTGTCGAACAAGCATATCGTTTATTAACAGAAGGTGAGGCTGTTCGCGTAGTTGAGTCTGCTGTGGAAGGTCTCGAACAAGCGTATGCTGCTGAAGAGTCAGATGAGTTTGTGAAAGCAACACGTATTGGGGATGTAGCCGCAGTACAAGATGGTGATGCTGTTGTTTTTATGAATTTCCGTGCAGATCGTGCTCGCGAATTGACAAAAGCATTTGTTGAACAAGGCTTCGATGGTTTCGAGCGTAAAGTTGTGCCTCAGCTTGCGAAATTTGTCATGTTAACGCGCTATCAAGCGACAATTAATGCGCCGGTGGCATATATGCCAGAACCGTTGGTCAATTCAATTGGTGAATACCTGTCTAATTTAGGTAAAACTCAATTACGTATCGCGGAAACTGAGAAATATGCCCATGTGACTTTCTTCTTCAGTGGTGGTCGTGAAGATGAGTATCCAGGTGAAAAACGTATTTTGATTCCATCACCAAATGTTGCAACCTATGATTTAAAACCAGAAATGAGTGCTTATGAAGTCACTGATGAGTTAGTGAATGCAATTAATTCAGGTGAATTTGACTTACTCGTTGTGAACTATGCAAATGGCGATATGGTTGGACATACAGGGGTATTCGATGCTGCCGTTAAAGCAGTAGAAGCAGTAGATGTCAGCTTAGGTCGTGTCTATGATGCAGTGATGGCGAAGAAAGGTCATATGTTGATCACTGCGGATCACGGTAATGTTGAACAAATGCAGGACTATGAAAGTGGTCAAGTCCATACTCAACATACAACTGAGCATGTGCCATTTATTTATGTAGGTCCAACTCAAGCAAAAATTGCAGAGGGTGGGGTGCTTGCAGACGTTGCACCGACATTATTGAATTTAATGCAGTTGCCTGTTCCTGCTGAAATGAAAGGTCGCAATTTAGTGACTTTAGTTTAAAAATAAGAAGGAATTCAGTATGAATCCATTGTTATTCAAACTCATGTTAGGTCTAGCTTTAAGTTTGAATGGGGTTCATGCTTTCGCTGCTGGATCTAAGGGTCCAGCAGTTGATCCTTTAGAAGAAGACTGGTCATCAAACAGTTCAGAAGTTCCGATTGAATCTATACAGCAGTTTGTTCAGATTTACGGTACAGTAAAAGAAAACTATGTCACTGAAGTCACTGACGATCAGTTATTTTTACAAGCGATCCAAGGTTTGGTGAGTGGGCTAGATCGTTACTCTCGCTATTTATCTCCAGAAGATTATCGCCAACTCCTCAAATATACCGAGGAGGATTTAGCGAGTATCGATTTTGATCTTAGCTTTGATACCTCACGAGGTTTATGGCAGATCGAAAATTTAGATCCCGATAGTGACTCGGCAAAATTAGGATTGGCCAACGGCGTTACACTTTACAAAATTGATGGACAAGAGCTTAGATTGTTAAACCAAGATCAAGTCAAAGACTTGCTCAGCGGCTCGATTGGATCAACCATCAGTTTACAAAGATCACCGAACTCATCTCCAATTATTTTAGTGAGAAATCAAAAACTAGATGTTGCCGATATACAAGCACATATGCTGAGTAATCAAGTTTTACTATTAAAGGTGAAAGTTTTTCAGCAAGATACTGCGAATGAAATAAAACGTTATATCGATGAGCATCATAGCCAACAACTCAAAGCTGTTTTAATAGATCTAAGAAATAATCCGGGTGGATTATTATCTTCTGCTGTGGAAACGGCAGATTTATTTTTAAATCAGGGTTTGATTGTATCTACACGTAGCCGTTCAGAAGGTGATCAACAATTCCAAGCTTTACCTGGACATGAATTTACAGGGCTTAAAGTCGGAGTATTGATTAATCAACGTTCGGCTTCTGCAGCAGAAGTATTTACGGCAGCAATGAAAGATCATCAACGCGCCGTAATCATTGGTGAAAAGAGTTATGGTAAAGGTGTTGTGCAAAAACTCTTTCCACTTGAAAATGGTGCGGCACTACAAATGACAGTATCTCATTACTTAACACCCAATGGTGTCGAGATTGATGGGCAAGGCATAGCCCCTAATATCGAATATCCTTGGCCGCAGGATATGAAAGAAGAGGTTTACCTCCAACACGCAGCCGATTTGTTGTTAAGAAGCCGTTAAATATCATCAATATCGGGGTGATGCTAAGTTATTCATCTTCAGTATCTAAACCAAATTTTTTTAAACGATATCGTAATGACCGGAATGTCATTCCTAATTTTTTGGCGGCTAGGGTTCTGTTCCAATGCGTTGAGTTTAACGCATTAATTAAAACTTCTTTTTCTACTTTCTCAAGGTATTGTTCTAATCCCTCTTCGGGCAAACCTTTGGGTATTTGAGACGTTAAATCAGTAGTTGCTTCAATTTGACTATTTGGTTGTTGTGCTAAAGGTTGGGATGTTAAGCCTAATGAAGGGCTTTTAACATGCTCGACGGCTATGAGCTTATCATCGCAAAGTGTAAGTGCACGCTCGATGATATTTTTAAGTTCGCGTACATTCCCTGTAAATGGTTGTTGTTTAAGGAATTGTATCGCCTCTTGAGACAGTTGAGGGGCTTCAATACGCCATTCACTACTGATTTTATCAATAAAATGTTGAGCTAGAACAGGAATATCGTTGGGTCTATCGCGGAGTGGGGTAAGACGTAAATCCATCACATGAATTCTAAAAAATAGATCTTGTCTAAATTTGCCTTGCTGAACCAATTGCTCAAGATTTTGATGGCTTGCACTGACAATCCTAAAATCAACATCAAGCTCTTTATCACTGCCAATCGGACGGATTTTCTTTTCTTGAACTGCTCTCAGTAATTTAGCTTGCATGGCGAGTGAAAGCTCTGCAATTTCGTCTAAAAATAATGTTCCACCGTCAGCTGTTTGAATTAACCCTTGTTTGTCTTGGTCAGCACCCACAAAACTGCCTTTGATATGACCAAATAATTCACTTTCCATCAGGTCTTCATTCATCGCACCACAATTGATCGCGACAAAGGCATGATCATGACGATTACTGAGTTGATGAATAAGATTCGCAACGATTTCTTTACCAGTCCCTGATTCACCTGTAATAAAGACGGGTGCTTGTGATCGTGCTATTTTTTTGATTGCTGTACGAAGCTGTTGAGTTTGTTCTGAGACACCAATCAGCAGTTGTTCCTCAAGTGGAAGCTGATTGAGATCATCATCCACTGCAGGGGTATGTAATGCTTTCTTAAGCAATTGATGCAAATGTTGTTGATTAATGGGCTTACTGACGAAATCGAAAGCGCCTGCTTTTAAAGCGGAGATTGCCAACTCCATATTGGCATAGGCGGTCAGTACCGCGATGGGTGTCTTCGGATAGTGCTGGGTGACGTATTTAACTAAATCGATGCCATTGCCATCTGGTAAATTGAAATCGGTGATACACGCATCGTATTTATATTCGCTTAGAAAATGTAGCGCTTGTTTCAAATGATGTGCCATATGCGTTTTAATGCCCATCCGAGAAAGGGTCATTTGCATCAACATACATAAATCAGGTTCATCATCGACTAAAAGTACTAAAGGTTGTTGCTTTACCATAACCTGATCTTATCCATCTAAACGTCTGTCTTATGGCATGTAATACGAAAACATGCACCTTGCTGTTCTTGCTCGATATAACTCAATTTTGCTTGGTTAGCTTCACAAATACTTTGTGATAAATATAATCCTAAACCAGTTCCATTGGTTTCAGTACTAAAAAATGGTTGAAATAATTGAGATAAATCATGTTGTTGGATGCCTTTGCCAAAATCGATAACATCAATAAAAATTTGATTTTCTGAACAACTGCTTCTGACAAAAATGTACTCTGCGGTCGGATCATTATGACGAATAGCATTGCGAATTAAATTAATCAGAACTTGTCGCAGTTGGATTTCATCAAAATAAACTTCAATATTGGCTTCAAGCTGTAATTGGATATGAGAACTGATATCTGCTAAATCTTGTTGAATAAGATCATGCATAAACTGCTCAAAATGAATCAGTACACTGGCAGTTTTTTTATTCTTTGCCATATCCAATGTGTCTTTGATGATTTTATCAATACGTTTTGCTTGCTTAGCAATCATTTGATTGAGCATACGTTTTTGTTCTTCATCCGAATCATCATTAAGTTCATTGGCTTGTACGATTGCTGCTAAAGGATTACGTATTTCATGTGCAATGCTGGCTGATAATTGACCAAGAGAAGCTAATTTCATTTGTTGAACTTTCTGATTAAGCTTTTGCGCATCTTCCAAAATTAATAGCGTGAGTGCTTGTTGAGGTGTAACCAGTTTTTGAATACGAATATCAACCGTATAGGATGATTGATGTGATTCAAATTGAAAGCGCTCTCCATGAGCAACTAATGTGTTTTTGAGAATTTCATAGAGATCTGGTTGAAAATTTGCAAGATTATATTGTTCATGAGCATAGAGTGGCGAAATACCGAGTAGTGAACATGCAGCAGGATTGCAGACGATAATTTTACAGTGATCATCTAAGACCAGATAACCAACTTCGATTTGCTCAAGAATATAACGATTAATATTTTGTAATTTAAAGAGTTCGTTAGCTTGATGTGTATTGACCGATTCGAGTACTTGAAACCGTTGTATTGATACTTGACCAATACCATGAACCACAAAAAATAAAAAGGCAAGAAAGGCACTGTCACCAATATTATTTAGACTTTCAATGGAGAACAAACTACCAAAAAACTGTTGATATACGACCCCAATCACCGCGACCAATGTGATGAATAAGGCTTGGTTTTTACTGAGTAAAAAATTTGCTGCAAAGACGGAAATGACAAACAATAACCCAATTGCGATATTGGGACCACCGAGTGCAAAAGTAAGCGTATTTAGAAAGAGCAGATCAACTGCAAATAAGGTGATAATTTGTTTAGAAATAGCTTGTGGTAAGTATTTTAAAACGATCGTTTGTACGATGCTGCTTGCAACATAAAGGAGTAAAGCGTAAAAATAGATTGATTCGTATTGATAAAAATAACGTTCAGAATCAATCGTCAGTAGGAATATGAGCGTTAAGCTTAGGGCGATAATGATACGATAACTTGAATATAGTGTTCCAAGACGGTAGATCGTTTGGTAAATAGAAATTGAAGCAGCAGACGTCATTGGAATACTCAGATCAAATTAAGGCTTAATCAAACCATAACGAATTGCCAAATGCGTCAGTTTGACATCACTATCGATTCCTAATTTTTCAAATATACGATAGCGGTAGGTATTCACTGTTTTTACGCTAACAAAGAGTTTGTCTGAAATTTCTTGGGCACTAATACAATTCACAACCATCATCGCGACTTGCATTTCACGTTCAGAAAGTGCGTCAAAAGGAGAGGTTTGTGTATCAGATAAATAAGAACTCGCAAGCTGTTCAGCAATATCTGCACTGAAGTATTTACCACCTTGCATGACTTTATTAATTGCACGCACCATTTCTGTGATCGGAGCTCCCTTCGTGATATAACCACGAGCCCCCGCTTTTAACAGTAGTGATGGATAGGGTTCTTCCGCTAGGCCACTGACGGCGAGAACTTTAGTGTCAGGTGCTGTTTGTAATAAACGGCGAGTGGTTTCTACGCCACCGATACCAGGCATATTCACATCGAGCAAGACGACATTAGGGTGGTGTTGACGAACAAGACTAATTGCTTCTTCACCGGACTCTGCTTGACCAATGACTTGAATATCTGCTTGATCTTCAAGCATACGACAAATACCTGTACGAACTAACTCATGGTCATCTACCACTAATACCGTGATCACAAACACCTCCTCTGAAATCTATTCTTACTTTTTTGTTACATGATGCAAAAATTGCTTGCATTGGACTAACAAAAATAGCAATGCTATTCCTAATCTTTACTAAAATACTGTGCATAATCACGTGGTTTAATATTAATCACGTTTGTACCTAAATGTAAGTCATATTTGAGGTGATTAGCAATGATGCAAAATGCCTCCGTAAGATGAGTAAGTTATCGTGAAAAAACAGAAATTAACGCTAATGCATGTGCTGACTACATCAGTACTACTCTCTATGAGCTCATTGAGCTTTGCAGAATTAATTAATCATGCTAATTCTGCACCGGGGCAGGCGAGCATCAGTTGGTCATCTGAAGATGCAAGCCAATTCTTAAATAATGATAGTCTCAAAGCTTCTACTTCCTCTTCAGAAGAGTATACACCTCAAGCAACAACCACGATTACAACAACAATTCGTAAATCTACAGGCCCTGCGACCTCAACATCACCAACCTCTCAGATTCTTGATAACAGTCGCTATAGTAATCAACCTTCTGTGAACGCGCGTGCAGCATTGGTCATGGATGCAAATACGGGTGAGGTCTTATTTAGTAAGAACACGAATACTGCTCTACCGATTGCGTCTGTTACAAAATTAATGACAGCTGTTGTGATCGCAGATGCACAATTAAATATGTCTGAAAATATTACGCTGCAAAGCATTGATTTTGCAGGTGCGGGTGGTAAAAACTCAAGCTCGACATTGCGTGTAGGTGACACAATGAATCGTGCTGAAGCCTTATTATTCGCTTTAATGAAATCTGAAAACCCTGCAGCTGCGGCTTTGGCTCGTACATATCCAGGAGGTCGTGCGGCTTTCGTCTCTGCTATGAATAATAAAGCACGTGCCTTAGGGATGCATTCATCTAAATTTACTGAGTCTACAGGTCTAGATCCTCGCAATGTTGCTTCTGCGCGGGACTTGGGCATCTTGGTGAGTACCGCATCACAGTACGGTCTTATTCGTCAATTTTCTACGACGCCAACCTATGATTTTAACCTCGGTTATCGTGTGTTGAAATCGAACAATACGAACTCTCTCGTTCGTAACGGTGGCTGGAATATTAACATTTCAAAGACGGGATTTATTAATGAGGCTGGGCGTTGTGTGGTGATGCATACGACTTTGAATAATCGCCCAGCTGTAGTTGTGCTTTTAGGAGCAAGCAATACTCAAGCTCGTAATGATGATGCTGTTCGCTTAATGCGTTGGACCAGTCAGTTACCACGTGCGATCTAGACCATAAATAAAAAACCCTGCAGATGCAGGGTTTTTTATGATGCAATCTTACATATTAGACAAAATTGAATCGCGTACTTGATCCATCGTTGCATCAATTGAAAGCATGACTGCATCAGAACACTGTTTGATAGCAGTATCAGGATCTTTAAGACCATTACCTGTTACAGTACAAACAATGACTGAACCTTCAGCAATTTTGCCCGCTTTAATATCGCGGATTGCACCACCAATCGAAGCTGCAGAAGCTGGCTCAACAAATACACCTTCATACATAGAAAGCAAACGTTGAGCTTCTAAGATTTCAGCATCTGTTAATTCATCAAACCAACCTTGAGAGTCACGTACTACCGCTTTCGCATGGTTCCAGCTTTGTGGGTTACCAATACGGATTGCTGTTGCAACAGTTTCAGGGTTTTGAACAGGTGCACCACGTAAGAATGGTGCTGCGCCAGAAGCTTGATAGCCAACCATCGTCGGTAAACCTTCAGGTTTAGGACCAGTGAATTGATCAGTTTCAGCATCGTAAATTACTTGCTCAAATTGATCCGCAGGTTGGTTTGCAACAGCTTCTGTATAACCCATCCAGTGTGCAGTGATGTTACCTGCGTTGCCTACTGGTAAGCAGTGATAGTCAGGTGCACGACCTAATTCATCAACGATTTCGTATGCAATCGTTTTTTGGCCTTGCAAACGGTAAGGGTTGATTGAGTTTACGATAGTTACAGGGGCTTGGTCAGCAACTTCTTTAACAAGGCGCATACCGTCATCGAAATTACCACGAATTTGCATTGTGATCGCACCATACATCATTGCTTGAGCCATTTTACCCATTGCAATTTTGCCTTCTGGAATTAAAACGAATGCTTTAATACCAGCGCGAGCAGCATAAGCGGCAGCGGCAGCAGAGGTATTACCTGTAGATGCACAGATAATCGCTTTAGAGCCTTCTTCAACCGCTTTAGTGACTGCCATGGTCATACCACGGTCTTTAAATGAACCAGTCGGGTTTAAGCCTTCGTACTTCACATAAATTTCAACATTTTTGCCAATTAAACGTGGAATATTCGCAAGCTTAATCAGTGGTGTATTACCTTCGCCTAGGGAGATTGCACGAGTAGTTGCAGACACTGGTAAACGGTCGCGATAACGGTCAACTAAACCAGTGTAACGATTGGCATTAGACATGATGATGTTCCAATTGTGTGTAGAGCTGGAGAGGGCAGCAGTACCCTCTACCCGAGATGATTAATTATCAAGCGATTCTAAACGAATTCGTACAATTTCGCCATGGATGACGGGTAATGCTTGAATTTGTGAAAGCGCTTCATCCATTTTTGATTCAACAATAGGATCTGTCAGAATCACGATAGGAATAAGGTCTTTTAAGCGAGGTTGCTGCATAATGGCATCAATACTGATTCCTGCACGACTCAAGATCGTAGTAACTTCAGCAAGTACGCCTGTTTGATCTTCAGCATTAATACGGATGTAGTAACCCGTTGTCATTTCTTCACGACTTAGAATTGGTAAGTCTGTGAGTGCTTCAAATGCTAATTGTGGAATAGTTCCAGCACCGTCTTCAGTATAAGAAATGTCACGAACGATATCGACAACGTCAGCGACTACGGCAGAAGCAGTTGGACCAGCACCAGCACCAGCACCATAATATAGAGTTGGGCCGACTGCGTTCGCTTGTACGAGAACAGCATTTTTAACGCCGTTTACATTTGCGATCAACTGATCATCTGGAATGAGCGTTGGGTGAACACGTAGTTCAATGCCTTTTTCTGCACGACGTGCAATACCTAAATGCTTAATACGGAAGCCAAGATCTTCAGCATACTTCACATCTTGAGCAGTAACTTTACCAATTCCTTCAGTAAAAACTTTATCAAATTGAAGTGGAATACCAAATGCACAAGATGCAAGAATGGTTAACTTGTGAGCAGCATCAATCCCTTCTACATCAAAGGTTGGATCTGCTTCAGCATAGCCAAGTTCTTGCGCTTCTTTCAAAACGTCCGCAAAAGCACGTCCTTTTTCACGCATTTCACTTAGGATAAAGTTGCCTGTACCATTAATGATGCCTGCAAGCCAATCGATTTTATTGGCAGCTAAGCCTTCACGAATTACTTTGATAATTGGAATACCGCCGGCAACAGCTGCTTCATAGGCAATCTGCACAGCATTGTCTTCAGCAAGTTTAAATAATTCGTTACCATGTTCAGCTAAAAGCGCCTTATTGGCAGTGACAACTTGTTTGCCATGAACAATTGCTTCTTTGATGACTTCATAAGCAGGGTGAATACCACCCATGACTTCAACAACAACATCAACATCAGGTTGACGAACGATATCAAGAAGGTCGGCACTTTGTTTAACTGAGTCTGGAAGATTTAAATCTGGGCGAGGGCGACGAGTACCCACATAAGTAATTTGAATTTCACGACCGGTGCGACGTCTAATTTCAGCAGCGTTTTCTTGTAATAGTTTAAGGGCACCACCACCTACGGTTCCTAGACCGAGTATTGCCAGACGAACTGGTTTCACGTCACACTCCAAAAAATATGTAAAATTTTATTGAACCTAGATCATAGCTAAAAAAAGAGGCAGACTCTAGGGTCAATCGAGTTAAATATTGATGTATAAAAAGCAGTAATTTATCTCATAAATATTAGTTATTTAAGCTACGTAGTATTTCATCTGCTGTCATGTATCCACCAAGATAAACACCTTCTGAGCTGTAAATTGCAGGCGTTCCATTTACACCCATTTTTAAACCCATTTGGTACTGATCTTTAACAGGATTTTCACAGTTGGTATTGTTTAATTGTTGACCTGAAATAGCTTGATCAAATGCAGTTTTACGATCTTTACTACACCAGACACTTTCCATTGCTGGGAAATACTGTTCTCCACGTGGCCACGCGATATAACGAACTTCAATTCCTTTAGAATTGATTTCATCCATATGTTCATGCAATTTATGGCAGTAAGGGCAGCTGATATCTGTAAAAACGTAAACGATATGTTTGGTTTTAGATTTAGCTGGATAAATAATGAGATCTTCAGCTTTTAACTGGCTTAGTAATCCTTTACTCAATGCCGACTGGAAGGATTGTCCAATATCTTCAACTTTTTTATTACCTAAACGTAGTAAATCACCTTGGAAAATATATTGACCATCTGCAGTAGTGTATACCGCAGTCATACCCTCTAAATTGACCCAGTAAAGATTTGGTACTTCGGTTGGTTTAATGTCTATAATTTTGGCATTGATATTGGCAGTTTTAAAATTTTTCTCTAACTTTTGAATCAAGCGTTGTTGCGCATTTCGCTCAGTTAAATTTGATGCTTGGCCCGTTGCTGGTGCAGTTGCCGTTAAAGTCCCATCAGATTTTTGCGTGTCTTCAGATTTGGAGCATGCACTGATAAAAAGCGTCGTTGCAAGGGTAGAAGCGAATAAAATTTTCGAACGGGTAAATAACATAAACAACCCTTTTAAAGTTTTCAGCATTATTTTTACTGTGCTAAGCATAACAAAAAATATTCTCAAATCGTAAATTATAGCTTAGTGCTACAAAATTCAGATCGATGACTTAGCCACGGGGATGATGCTGAGCATGAAGTTGTTGCATGCGAATTTGTGCAACATGCGTATAAATTTGTGTTGTTGATAAATCACTATGCCCGAGGAGCATTTGTACCACTCGGAGATCTGCACCGTGATTGAGCAGGTGAGTTGCAAAAGCATGTCTTAATGTATGGGGGGATAGCTCTGTCGCTATACCTGCTTGGAGGGCATAACGTTTGATGGCATACCAAAAGTTTTGACGGCTCATAATCCCGCCATGTTGGGTCAGAAATAAGTAATCTGTAGCACTTTTATAGAGTTGTGGACGAGCTTCTGCTAAATATTTTTCAATCCATTCCACAGCAATTTGCCCCAAAGGAACTAAACGTTCTTTATTTCCCTTGCCCAAGATTCGCAAAAAACCCTGATTGAGATTGATGTGATCTATTCTTAAATTAATCAGTTCGCTCACGCGTAAACCACAAGCATAAAGGACTTCAAACATCGTGCGATCACGCAAGCCTAACGCTGTGTTTGTATCTGGTGCTTGAATGAGTGATTCAACATCTTGCTCAGATAAATCTTTAGGTAACGCTCGTCCTAACTTGGGTGTTTTATGTGCGGCTATAGGATTATCTGTTCTTAAATTTTGCTCTCTTAAAAATTTATAGAAAGACCGAAGTGCCGATAAAGTGCGAGCAATTGATCGAGGACTTTTCCCTTGTTTGGTGAGCTCAATCAGTACATCTGAAATATCATCATGTGACCATAAGGTCATGGGGCTGGTTAACAGAGTACTGCATTGGACTAAATCTGTGAGATAGGCATTTCGGGTGTGTGGGCTAACAGACTGAGCGATTAAATAATCTCGAAATCCGTGTAAGAACGAAAGTTGTTCTGGAATTTGAATGGGTGCAGGAACTCGAGGTTTCTTATTAATCATAGGGATATTCGATTGGGAAATTCGATTGATTTAATTGAGATTATCTAATGTAGTGTAATTTTCTATGCATGTCGATGTGTTATAAGAAGATGCGAATCATTCTTGATGAGAGTGCGGTAATAATTCTCATTTGTATGTATACTGTTCAAAATTTTTTAGGGTTAGGTACGGTGCGTTTATCTGATTTGAAAGTCAAACAATCTGCCATCATTACGCAAGTGCATCGCACTGTAGATGGTACTTCTACAGATATGGTGGCAAGTCGTTTAGAAACGCTAGGATTTGTTTCCGGAACTAAAGTACAAGTCATTACGAAAGGACTGTTTGGCGGTGATCCAATTCTCATTCAAGTGGGTTTTACTCGCTTTGCCTTAAGAAAAAATGAAGCACAAAAAATTGAAATAGAAGGAGTGTCGGCATGAGCGATGCGTTGCGTGTTGCCCTTGTTGGTAATCCTAACTGTGGTAAAACTTCATTATTCAATCATTTGACTGGAACACGCCAAAAAGTAGGTAACTATGCAGGTGTAACCGTTGAGCGAAAAATTGGTCACTTCACGCTAAACTCAGGTAAAGCGGTTCGTGTTTTAGACTTGCCAGGAACGTATAGTTTAGACGCAACTAGTCCAGATGAAGAAATCACCCGTGATGTTGTTTATGGGAAAATTGCGGAAGAAGGTCATCAAGATGCATTTTTATGCGTTGTTGATGCAACCAATCTGAAGTTGCACCTTGGTTTAGTTTTGGAGTTGATCCAATTGGGTCGTCCAATGCTACTCGTACTTAACATGATGGATGAAGCTCGTCGTCGTGGAATGCAAATAAACACCCAAAAGCTTTCTGAGCGCTTAGGCATTCCAGTTGTAGAAACGGTTGCTGTGCGTCGCTCAGGTATTGAAAACCTGATGAATGCGCTAGATCATGGCAAATATGCTGTTCCTCAAACTGAGCTGACAGGTTTGAAAGGATCTGATCACGACAAAGTTGAAGCGATTGTCAAAGATGCCGTTCAATTTGTTGAATTTGATGATAAACGTTCAGTTTTTCTCGATAAAATCTTTCTGCACCCAGTACTTGGTCTATTCAGTTTAGCGGTGATGATGTTCATCATTTTCCAAGCAGTTTTTGCTTGGGCGGCACCCTTCATGGATGGTATTGAGACGTTCTTTGGCTGGTTGGGTGAAGTCGTTGGTGAGAATATTGCACATCCATTACTCAATAGTTTAGTGGTTGATGGAATTATCGCGGGTGCAGGTGGTGTAGTTGTCTTTTTGCCTCAGATTCTCATCTTATTCTTCTTTATCTTGGTGCTTGAAGAATCAGGTTATTTACCCCGAGCGGCATTCTTACTTGATAAGTTGATGTATAAAGCAGGTCTTTCGGGACGTGCATTTATTCCATTACTGTCGAGTTTTGCGTGTGCAATTCCTGGAATCATGGCATCACGGACTATTAGTGATCCAAGAGACCGTTTGACCACGATCTTTGTTGCGCCATTGATGACTTGTTCAGCTCGTTTACCCGTCTATGCGTTGTTGATTGCAGCTTTTGTGCCTTCTCAAACGGTTTGGGGACTATTTAACCTTCAAGGTTTAGTGCTGTTCGGTCTATATATGGCAGGGATTGTGAGTGCACTGATCGTATCGTTTGTGTTGAAGTTTTTCCAAAAAGATAAATCTCAACATATGTTATTGATGGAACTTCCAAGCTATCGTTTTCCAGATTTGAAAAACGTGTGGATTGGCTTGCTTGATCGAGCAAAAATCTTTTTGAAGCGAGTCGGTGGAATCATCTTTGCGCTTTCTATTTTATTATGGTTCTTGTGCACATTCCCACAACCACCAGAGGGTGCAACATTACCTGCGATTGATTATTCATTTGCGGGGATGTTAGGTCATTTGATGCAACCAATCTTTGCGCCATTAGGCTTTAATTGGCAGATTTGTATTGCTTTAATTCCAGCCATGGCTGCGCGTGAAGTTGTCGTTGCTGCTTTAGGCACCGTGTATGCTTTGTCTGCTGTTGATGAGGATGCGATGTCGGAAGGCTTGGCATCACTGATTAGTAGTGGTGGGGATTTGGGCTGGTCTTTAGCAACAGGATTATCACTTTTGGTCTGGTTCATTTATGCACCACATTGTTTGGCGACATTAGCGACAGTGAAACGCGAAACAGGTTCTTGGAAGACAGTTGGCTTTATGACCGTCTATTTATTTGGTTTAGCGTATTTTATGTCGTTTTTAACCTATCAAGTCGCGACCAGCGTGTTAGCTTAAATCTGAAGAGTTGAGGAGACTGAGATGATTGAAATTCTAATTATTACGGCATTGGTCCTTTGGAGTGCATTGGTCGTATTCAAAAAGGTTTTTCCACAGACGTCAAATTCAGTCTTTATGAAACTGTCAGATGCCACGGAAAGAAAAGGGTGGAAGGCACTATCAAAGTGGCTTAAACCCAAAATGACTGCTGGTTGTGGCGGAAATTGCGCTTGTCCTGTTTCAGACAAGGAAACACCCAAGTTAAACCCTCAAGCTGTGAAATGGAAGTAGTTTACTTCAATAAAAGAACCGCCTAAATTGGCGGTTTTTTTACGCATGGACACAAAATAATGTCAAGATTATGAAATCAAAAAAAGCATTCAAAGCAGCAAAGTGCTAACATTTCGGCAGTTTCTAATTAGACTAAAATATGGGGCAGAAATGTTAATACAGCGTGGTGGATTAAAAGTTGTCGCAGGACTCGGAATTTCGGGTGTTGCTGCGGTAAATTTTCTACATGAAAAAGGCTATCACGTTGCAGTAACAGATTCGAGGACCTCTCCACCTGGACATGATCAAATTCCACCTGAAGTCCAAACTAGCTTTGGGAAATTTGACGAAGAAATGTTGTTGTCTGCTGAGGAAATTATTATCAGTCCAGGGCTTGATCCTAAACTGCCAGTGATTCAAACAGCACTTGCACAAGGCATTCCTGTTGTCAGTGAAATTCAAATTTTACGACGTGCGACTGAAAAGCCTATTGTTGCAATAACAGGTTCTAATGCAAAAAGCACAGTGACCACCTTGATCGGCTTAATGGCGAAAGATGCAGGCAAAAAAGTCGCTGTAGGGGGGAATTTAGGACGTCCAGCCTTAGATTTAACCAAAGATGATCCAGAGCTATATATCTTAGAACTATCCAGTTTCCAATTAGAAACTACATCGAACTTAAATGCTGAAGTTGCTGTCGTCTTAAATATGAGCGAAGACCATCTCGATCGTCATGGCGATATGATGGGATATCACACGGCCAAACATCGTATTTTTCAAGGTGTCAAGAAAGTGGTCTTCAATCGGGATGACTCTTTGACACGTCCTTTAGTACCTGATGCAACACCAATGCAGAGTTTTGGGCTCAATGCACCAGATATGAATCAGTATGGTGTACTCAGAGATACTGATGGTACGATGTGGCTAGCAAGGGGGCGTGAACGTTTATTGAAAAGTTCTGAGATGTATATTCAAGGGACACACAATGTCGCAAATGCACTTGCGTGTTTAGCTTTAGGTGAAGCGATAGGTCTACCATTAGAGGTTATGCTGGAAACTTTGAAAACCTTCAAGGGGTTGGAACATCGCTGCGAATTTGTTAAAGAAGTGCAAGGTGTTCGTTATTATAACGACTCAAAAGGTACAAATATTGGGGCAACCTTAGCAGCATTAGACGGCTTAGGTGCGGCGATCGCAGTACAGAAAGCTAAAGTTGCCATCATTTTAGGTGGTCAAGGTAAAGGGCAAGATTTTACTGCTTTAAGAAAATCATTAACGGAATTTGCAAAACTCGCGGTACTGATTGGTGAAGATGCACCAGTGATTGAACAAGCAATTCAAGGCACAACCACAATTCTTCACGCTACGTCATTGGAAGAAGCAGTAAAATTATGCCAAGCAAATACACAGCAACATGATGTGGTATTGCTTTCGCCAGCATGTGCAAGTTTTGATATGTTTACAGGCTATCCACAACGCGGACATCAATTTGTTGCTTGTGTGAATGCGCTGCACGAAGAACAATAAGGACGAAGATATGGCTGAGTCAGCTCAGACAACGATTGATAAAGTGAATAAAATTTACCAACGTTGGTTACCACGTATTCCAAGTGAAATTACATCAAGGAATGTTCTAATTTTTTGTGTGATTGCACTGCTCTGTATTGGAACGGTGATGGTTGGTTCAGCTTCTATGCCTTACGCAGAAAGATTGCATGAAAATCCATTCCACTATGTCATCCGCCATGCCATATCCATCGTGGTTGCGTTTGTCGCAGCAATTTTGGTTTATCGTGTTTCATTAAATACCTGGTTCAATAACACATTTCCGTTATGGATGATGACTATGGCATTGCTTGTCGCGGTGTTATTAGTCGGTTCGGAAGTGAACGGTTCGACGCGTTGGATTCGAATCGCAGGATTTACCTTCCAGCCAACTGAAGCTGCGAAAGTGATGATGGCTATTTTTACTGCAGATTATGTTGTCCGTCGGGCAGAAGAAGTGCGGAATAATGTGAAAGGGCTAGCTCGATTAGCAACAGTAATGCTATGTACAGTTGGTTTGATTATTGCTGAACCTGACTTAGGTGCAACGGTAGTGGTTGCTTTAACGATGTTAGGGGTGTTCTTTCTTGCAGGTGCGCCACTAATCCAGTTTGGTATTGCATTGGGTGCCATTATCATGGCATTTGTAGTGCTAGTTGTGTTCGAGCCTTATCGTTTCGAGCGTTTAATGTCTTTTACCAATCCATGGGCAGATCCTTTAGGTTCTGGTTATCAGCTTTCAAATGCGCTTATGGCCTTTGGACGTGGTGAATGGTTAGGGGTAGGCTTAGGCCATAGTATTCAAAAAATGTCTTATCTCCCTGAGGCGCATACGGACTTTATGTTGGCTATTTTGGCAGAAGAGTTCGGTTTCATGGGTATTACGGTTGTTCTCGCACTGTCATTTCTTATGGTGGGTGCGTGTATTCGAATTGGGCATCGTGCCATTCAGCATCAATTTTTGAGAGCGGGTTATTTGGCTTACGGGATTAGCATTATTTTTGTTCTGCAAATTATGGTAAATGCTGGCATGAATATGGGGCTGCTCCCAACAAAAGGTTTAACTTTACCATTTATTAGTTATGGTGGTTCATCTCTGATTATGTGTGCTGTCATGGTCAGTTTAATGCTGAAAATTGAAGCAACAACCCAAGAAAAGAATCAGGCTAAGGAAGTATCTAGCTTTTAAAATACACGATTGTATCTTAAGCATTCAAATCTGATGATTGTGGAGTACTATTTTGCTGCAACACCATTGTTGGCATATGTGTGCCACAGTTTAAACAGGTGACTTGACCAGATTTGGGTTTTGATAGTGGAATCAATGGAATAAAAAATAAAGAAAAATAATTGCGTTGTTGTTTAATTTCATAATTGCTATGTGTACGACAGACTGGGCATAGAAATTGCCCCTTTTCCGTTTTGATGGTTTTAGGTCCTACCCCAAAAATAAAAAACATAATGAACTCCTGATTAATCTATCTAAATGGAATTCAAAAACATTTTCAGCTGAATAACAAGCATGATTCTGTATGGACACTATTCAAAAACACCTTGTATTGTGGTGCCAACTGGAATTTTCTTACGATCCCATTGTTGAATTGCCTGTAGAAGCATGCGATTTGGTTGATCTAGATCAACTGGATCTTGTCCTAATGCATGAATAGCTTTGTTCAAGAGTTGGGGGGCTTGGGTGAGATCAAGTGCTACAGCTAAATTTTGCTTAGAAAGCTTTGTACCATCTTTATTCATTGCTAGGGGCAAATGCATATACTGAAGTTCAGGGTAGCCCAATAATCGCCCTAACCAAATTTGTCGTTCAGTGTTATCCAGCAAATCAGCACCACGCACAACATGAGTCATTCCTTGTAGATAATCATCCACAACCACGGCGAGCTGATAATTAATAATACCGTCGCGACGTTTAAGAACAAAATCTCCTAATTCATTGGTCAAATTAGAGCAATGCTGACCTTGTAAAAGATCCTCAAAACAAATCAACTCGTTTGATGTTTTAACCCGAATGGCTTGTTGATCGTGTGGTAGTTTTAAATCGCGGCAAGTACCGCTATAGATATGATTAGAGCCTAAGATTTTTCGTGTACATTGGCAGGCATAGGTGAGGTCACGTTGCTGAAGATCATTTAAGACAGATTCATAGATGTTTAAACGGTCTTTTTGAAAGATAATTTCGTCATCAAACTCGAAACCGAAAGCTTCAATACATGACAAGATATGTTCTTCACTACCAGGATATATGCGAGGGATGTCTGTATCTTCAATTCGTACAACCCATTTGCCTGCATGAGATCTTGCTTCACAATAGCTTGCAACAGCTGTAATGAGTGATCCAAAATGAAGAGGGCCGGTTGGCGATGGCGCAAACCGACCCACATAAGCCATCCTGTTGTCCCCCTCCTTTATCAAAGGAGGGGTTAGGGAAGGATTATTAAATAACATGATTAACCGTTATTTTGTTTCTCTTTAATTTCAGCTAAAGTTTTGCAATCAATGCAAAGCGTCGCTGTTGGACGGGCCTCTAAACGACGTAAGCCAATTTCGATCCCACAGGTTTCACAGAAACCATAGTCATCATTTTTGATTGCTTCGATAGATTGTTCAATTTTGCGAATTAACTTGCGTTCACGGTCACGAGTACGAAGCTCAATCGCAAACTCTTCTTCTTGCGTTGCACGGTCATTTACATCAGGCAATGCAGTATTTTCATCTTGCATTGTATTTAATGTTCGATCCACTTCTGACATTAACTCGTCTTTCCATGCCAATAAAATTTGACGGAAATGCTCAAGTTGACCTTCAGACATGTATTCTTCATTTTTTTTCGGCTGATAAGGCTCGATGCCAAATAGACTCGCTGTAGTACCGCCTTCGGAAGTCTTTGGCTTGGTCTTACGCACGCGTTTTACTTTTTCAGCAACTACGTTGTTTTCTTCCAAGACTTGATTTTGGTTGTCATTCGCCATAAAGGGCATTCCTCATCATATGCGTGTTTGCGTACGCAAAAAATATGGTGATATGCAAGTGTTTTTATCGCTTCCGATAGATTGTTGCTATCGGGGGCGTCATCATATAGATTTTTTATCAAAGATGAAAGCTATGAATATCTGTTTTGGACTGTTCAGATTCCATTCGGACAGATAACTTAATCCAAAACACTTTAAAAGAAAAGCTAATAACCTGAAATTTCTTTATTAATATTTTGCGCGAAATTTTGTAGGCGATGAACACGTGTTTCAAAGCTACCGTCAGTTTTCAGTAGTAGGCTGCGATAGCCTGGTGCAAGGTCATCAAAGGCAAAATCTTCAGTCTTTGGTTTAAACTGAACGGAGGTGGAGGGCGTTGATAAAAATTGAATATTTTTCCAAACATTCAACGAATCTTGGTGCACATGTCCAAAGATCACTGCTTGAATGTGTTGATACTCTGCCATGATCTGGGTCAATTGATCTGAATTTTTTAAGATGTGTCGATCAATCCACTTGGACTTCATTTCAAGTGGGTGATGATGACACGCCAAAATGACAGGGTGATGCTGTGTTTCCTGAAGAATCATTGATAAATGATTCAATTGTTCTGCTTTAATCCAACCATCTACTTTGTGGGGCACAGCACTATTTAATAGGACGATTTTCCACGTTCCGAAAGTTAACACGGCCGGTATAGGATCAGGCGCTGCAAAAGGAAAATATTCGGCATCATCATGATTGCCTGGAATTTGATAAAACGGAATATTCAAATTTTTCATGAAACTCAAATATCGCTGATAAGTTGCCTCATGTGGTACCTGTGCCAAGTCACCTGTATGAATAATCGCATCAATGTCTTGATAGCGATTTAAAATATCATTGATCACTGCATGAAAACTTTGTTCAGGATTTATCTGAACAAACGGCGTGTCAGGATGATCCATGAGATGAGTATCGGTAATTTGGATAATGAGCTGATCATTTTTATTCTGTTTGATTAAAGGCGTCATAAATTACCTCAGCGCTATAGAGGTAGTGGCAATGTGCTGTTTGAGCCATTGCAGAGCCATGATGACAGGTGCATTACACAATCGTTTGGATGCCAATAATGGTTCAAGATCTGAATAAGCTAAGATATGCAGTTGGATATTCTCACCTTCATCTGGCATACCATGAATACCACCTTGCTCAGGAAGATCTGCTTCTGCAACATACAAATGAAAAACTTCATCGCACGCACCAGCAGAAGGGTAGAAGGTAAATAAATGTTCCAGATTACGAATTTCACAACCAGATTCTTCTAAACTCTCACGCTGAATACATGTTTCAGGTGATTCATCGCCATCTAATACGCCTGCAATGATTTCTAGTTGCCATGGGGAGATAGGATCATCGATTGCACCAATTCGGAATTGTTCAATCAGTGCAAAACGCTTGAGTGCATCATTGTAGATGAGTACACCAGCAGCTTCTTTTCGATGCACTAATTCACGATGAATTGTTGGGGTATAAGTATTCTCACCAAATAAACGATGTGTGATGCTCACTTTCTCTATACGAATGAATCCTTGATAAAGGGATTCGCGAGAATGGACCTTAAAATCTTTATTATTGTAAGTAGCTTTTTCAAGAATTTTCATTCGTATACGTTAGGACAAAAATTTATTTCATCCTAACTGAGATTGCATTAAAGAAAAACAGATTTTTTAATTTTTACAGCTTCTGATACAACTTTTGTCCTTGCTTATGATACTCATTTTTCATGGCGTTGAGACCTGATTCAATCTCTTGATTTAACTTGAGATCTAGGTTATCAGACTGCTGATTTTGAGCGTATTCACGCACATTTTGGGTAATCTTCATTGAGCAAAATTTAGGTCCACACATCGAACAGAAATGCGCTGATTTATGTGCCTCTTTCGGCATGGTTTCATCATGCATACTACGTGCCGTATCAGGATCTAAACTTAAGTTAAATTGATCTTCCCAACGAAACTCAAAACGTGCTTTTGAAAGCGCATTATCACGGACTTGAGCACCTGGGTGTCCTTTGGCGAGGTCTGCAGCATGTGCTGCAATTTTATAGGTGATAATGCCATCTTTGACGTCCTTTTTATTGGGTAGACCTAAATGCTCTTTAGGTGTTACGTAACAAAGCATCGCTGTTCCATACCAACCGATCATGGCTGCACCAATTGCTGAAGTAATATGATCATAACCAGGTGCAATATCTGTTGTTAATGGTCCTAATGTATAAAAAGGTGCTTCTTTGCAAACCTCAAGTTGTAAATCCATATTTTCTTTAATCATATGCATAGGAACATGACCAGGACCTTCAATCATGACTTGCACATCGTGTTCCCAAGCTCGATGGGTTAATTCTCCTAATGTACGTAGTTCGGAAAATTGGGCTTCGTCATTGGCATCTTGAATGCACCCAGGGCGTAAACCATCACCTAAGCTGAATGAGACATCATAGGCTTTCATGATCTCGCAGATTTCATCAAAATGGGTGTATAAGAAATTTTCTTTATGATGTGCAAGACACCACTGTGCCATGATTGAACCACCGCGTGAAACGATGCCCGTTAAGCGATTGGCTGTGAGAGGAACATAGCGCAATAAAACACCAGCATGAATCGTGAAGTAATCAACCCCTTGCTCAGCTTGTTCGATTAAAGTGTCTTTAAAAATTTCCCATGTAAGATCTTCTGCTATTCCATCCACCTTTTCTAATGCTTGATAAATCGGAACAGTTCCAATAGGTACAGGGGAGTTACGAATAATCCACTCGCGTGTTTCATGAATATTTTTACCCGTAGATAAATCCATGATGGTGTCAGCACCCCAACGTGTTGCCCATGTCATTTTTGCCACTTCTTCATCAATGGATGAACCCAGTGCTGAGTTGCCAATATTGGCATTAATTTTCACTAGGAAATTGCGTCCGATAATCATCGGTTCGAGTTCAGGGTGATTGATATTGGCAGGAATAATGGCACGACCTGCTGCGACTTCTTGACGTACAAATTCTGGTGTAATTTCTAATAAGTTTTTTGCACCAAAGTTTTGCCCAACATGTTGGCGAGTATCCACACCTTCACGTTGTTTTTGATTCTCTCGAATCGCAATGTATTCCATTTCAGGCGTGATAATACCCTGCTTAGCATAATGCATTTGCGTAACGTTATGTCCTGGTTTAGCTCGACGAGGTTTCTGGATATGTGCGAAACGAATGCCAGCTGTACGAATATCTTGAAGACGTTCTCGCCCAAATTTTGAGCTTAATGTCGCGAGTTGTTCTGTATCTGCGCGCTCTTCAATCCATGTATCTCTGAGGTTTGGTAGGCCTCGATTTAAATCAATTTGAATCTCAGGGTCGGTATAAACACCTGAAGTGTCATACACCAAAATGGCAGCATTATACTCACCGCCTAAGCCCGTTGGTGTATCGGAGAGTGCAATTTCACGCATGGGTACGCGAATATCTGGACGAGAACCTTGAACATAGACTTTTTTTGACGCTGGTAAAATGCGGGTGAGATCTTGAGCATCTTGCTCATGTTGAGCAGAGAGATCTGTATTTGAAAGATTCGTTAATTGGTTCATTGCAATGATCCTTATGAATGACATCAACGAATCAAGCACGATCAAAAACGGTGGCGGAATTATCCTGAATGAATAACCTAGAACAAAGTTTTTAGATGGCTTGATTCCTACGCAGGTATTAACCTGATCAGGTTCAACGGTACTCACCATCAAAACAATGTTTTAGGTGATCTCAGCGAGTTATTACTCGCGCTCCGTCAAGCGATGCCAAAATATTAACATATAAAGTCAGATTAAAGTCATCAGACTATAATGCATAACAAATTGCGTCTTTAAAGCAATTACGACGATTTTCAAGATCAACAGTTTTTAAGTTTAAATAGTGACTTAGCTGTATAAGAACTTGCGGATTTTGATCAGTCTGATTTGAAGTTAATTTACTTTTTTGTTGTGAATCCAGTTCGATAAATTTTAAGAAAAGTCTCGCTTGATCTGCTAAACGACTATTTTTCATATTTGCGAGTTGTTCGATTTCAGCTAAAGCATCGGGTGCAATTTCAACACGTCCTTCAAAATCATGAGAAACAGGATCATGTTTGAGACCTTTAAATAATAGATTTGAATAAAAATGATAAAGGTACTCTGCATCTAAATGGAAACTGCTTTGAGGGTATTTTTTTAGATAATTTTCCCAATACTGGGCACGTCTAGAAATCTCTTGTGCTTCAAGATGAAAATGAGGATCTTCAAATTGTGCTTGCTGATTTTGTTCAGCAAGTTCTTGCATAAATGCTTGTTCTGCCTCAGGGAAATAGGGGGCAAATACTCGTGCTAAATAATATGGGTTTCTTTGATAGGTTGCTTGGTGGTTAATATCGACGAGATCAATATACGCTTGACCCTTATGCCGAAGTAAATATTGATCTCGTGGATGTAATTTTTCAATTTGTGATTGTTGAATCGTCGGAAATTGCGACTGGTCATGAGCATATAAATCAAAAGCTTTCTGCTGATCAGCTGATCGATCTATACTTAAGAAATTTCTATACATGATGTCTGCCAAACCGATCAATTCTTTCTGTTCCTGAAATGGCATTAAGGGAAGACAAAGTCGAATATCTTGATTGATTTGCTCAATGGCGAATGTAGTCCGTTGAGCAGTTATCCCGAGCATTTCTTTTTTGAGTTTTTGACAAATGAGGTTGAGATCAGGTGTGGTGTTCTGGTTTTGAGTTGGGTTTGGAGATTCAGTAGGTATTTCTTCGGAAATCGGTTTTTGACACGCAGTTAAGCCAAGACTTACGACCATAAGAGTCAATAATTGACGAATAGGCTTAAACGTGTGCAAAAATGACTTCATTGAGATATCAAAATACAGTTAAAGTGTGAAATGAGGCGCAAATAGATTTTCACTTATTTTAAAACCATACAGTGAAATTTATTGTAGTTGCTTCGCAATCAAGCGTTAAAATAATGTATGAAAAACATACATCAATGTGCATAATTCAAAATAATTCTCCGGATTAAATGAAAAAATAATAAAATTGATACGTAAAAAGTTCGATTAAAGATTATATTTGCAACATCCTATTCTAATTACTTGTTATTCAAATGCTTAAGGTACTGTGAAGTCATTATCATGAAAAAAACTCTACTTGCAGTCAGTTTAATTGCGCTTAGCCCGATGAGCTTTGCATTGAACCTCGTTGAAGCCTATGAGCGAGCAAAGCAAACCGATCCAAATTGGCAAGCCAACGTTTTGCAGTATGAGGCTGATCAGTTAAATATAGGTTTAGCAAAAGGTAATTTGCTGCCGACAGTAACTGTTTCAGGAAATGTGACGCGTAAAAACCAAGATGTAAATCGTTCAAGTACAGAATCGAATCCTTTTTTTAATAGTTCTGACCTGTTGGCATCGACATCGACCACTCGTCAAATTGCGATTACTGCACGACAACCCATTTTCAGAATGGATGCTTGGCAGGGATATAAACAGGTAAAAACCTCAGTTCAACTGAGTGAAGTCACTTTAAAACAGCAACAGCAACAACATATATTAAATGTCTCTGAAGCTTATTTTAATGTACTACGTCAACAGGCTTTAACGCTCACTAACGCTCAAGAAGAAAAAGCATTATTCGAGCAGCTCAATATGATGAATGCCAAACTCAAAGAAGGTTTAGTTGCTGAAAGCGATGTCAGCGAAGCGAATGCACAATATCAAAATGCGCGAGCAAATCGAATTGCGACAGGTGTTCAATTAATCTTGGCACAAGAGCAACTTGCTCAGTTGATTGGACCTTACCAAGAAAAGCTCGCTGTTTTAAGTGATGATTTCGAGTATCAAAAGCCTGTACCGAATATCATGAGTGAATGGACCAAATTGGCTCAAGAACAGAATCTTGAAATTCTACAAGCGCGTTTGCAACGTCAATATGCCAATGATCAGCGACGTGTAGAGCAAGCGGCGCTTTATCCTCAAGTTGAAGCAGTAGCCACTTATGGTTATAGTGAACAGTCACCACAAACAGCTATATCAAGTGATGGGAAATTTGATCAGGTGGGTGTAGAAATGAACTGGAATGCCTATACCGGTGGACGAACTAAAATTAATATTGATAAAGCGACAAAAAATGTTGAAAAGTCGGAACGCCAATTAGAAGCTGCGATACGTAAAGCAACCACAGATGCTAAAAAATCTTACCTACAAATTGATATGGATAGTGCTACATTGCAAGCGCGCAAAGCTGCCATGGATTCTTCCGCATTAGTCGCGAAAGCATCCCAAGCTCAGTATGATGAAGGGCTTAAAAGTATGGTTGATGTGTTGCTTGCACAAAGAAATGCTTTTGCAACGCGATTAGATTTTGTGAATGCTCAATATGATTATGTGTTGAATGTGTTGAGGTTGAAGGCTTCTGTGGGTCAATTGAATGAAAATGAGCTTCGTCAAATGAATGCATGGTTAGTTGAAAAATAGAATAAATTGATTGTTTTGTCATCAAATATTCACAATTGATATGCTTTAATATGGCAAAAATTTCAATCAATTCACGCTGTGTGGAGTAATAAGACTTTGAGCTCTAATAATCCTGTACTTAGCCACCATATTTCTTCTCAATTTAACGAAGATTTGCAAGATGTCCATACCAAATTTATGGCAATGGGTGGTTTGGTTGAGCAACAAGTTGCTAATGCCATTCATGCTCTTTTAGACACCAATGTGAATTTGGCTGTAGATGTCCAATTTCAAGATAATACGGTAAACCGCTACGAGCGTGAAATTGATGAAGGCTTGACTTTGATTTTAGTACGCCGTCATCCTGCTGCGAGTGATCTCCGTATGGTAATTGCAATGAGCAAGGCCAATACCGATTTAGAACGTATAGGTGATGAAGCAGCTAAAATTGCACGTATAGCCCAAAATCTATGTGAAGAAGGTGAGTCACCTCGTGGTTATATGGAAACACGTCATATCGGTAACCAAGTGCGAGTAATGATTCATGATGCATTGGATGCATTTGCACGTGTTGATGCAGAGCAAGCACTTAAAGTATTGTTGGCTGACGCAGATATCGATCGTGAATATCAATCTGCTACACGTACATTAATGACCTACATGATTGAGGATCCTCGTCATATTTCTCGTGTTCTGAATGTCATGTGGGTGCTGCGTTCTTTGGAGCGTATTGGTGACCATGCGCGAAATATTTCTGAACAAGTGATTTATATGGCTAAAGGCTATGACGTACGACACACCAGTGTGGAAGAGATTGAAGAAAAAGTTCAAGGTAATCATTAAAATAGAATTCATATAATACACAAGAACCTCGAATATCGAGGTTTTTTTATGTGATAATAAACTTGATTTTTGTAAAAGATATAGACAAAAAAATTCCTAGATTTTGGGGGAAATCTAGGAAGGAAAACTGATGAAACAGTACGCTGTTATTATTATTTGTTCACTCATAATCTTGCTATGAAATAATAATATTTAAATTATGTGTAAAGTTCAGCTATAAAAGTGTGGTTTTGTGTAATTTAATATTAATAAAATGTAAACTAGTTCACATTTAAGTATCTTATTCAATCCTGCCTATTTTATTGGTTTATGTCAATTATCATGATGATTTAAAAGTATTTTAGAATCATTGAAATAAAAAAAGCCCTGATATTCAGGGCTTTTTTAAAGTCGTACTTATGCAGATTTTGCTTCAGCAGGTGCAGATAACATATGACCTGTTTCTTCAAAATTAGAATGCCAAGAAAGCGCTTCTGTAAGTAGGTGAGGGGTTTGTCCACCTTTAGCACATGCGCGATCGAAATAGTCGTTTAATGCATCTTTATACAGTGGGTGAACACAGTTATCGATGATTGCACGTGCACGTTCACGCGGTGCAAGACCACGTAAATCAGCAAGACCTTGTTCAGTAACAAGAACGTCTACGTCATGACCTGTGTGATCTACGTGAGATGCCATCGGCACTACAGATGAAATGTCACCGCCTTTAGCGATTGATTTAGTCACGAAAATTGCGATATGCGCATTACGTGCGAAGTCACCTGAACCACCAATACCATTCATCATTTTTGAACCACATACGTGCGTAGAGTTCACATTGCCATAGATGTCAAATTCAAGCGCAGTATTGATCCCGATAATCCCTAAACGGCGTACCAATTCTGGGTGGTTTGAAATTTCTTGAGGGCGTAATACAAGTTTGTCTTTGTATTGCTCAAGATTATTGAATACTTTTTCACCATAACGTGCAGAAAGTGTAATTGATGAGCCAGAAGCGAATTTCATTTTACCAGCATCAATTAATTCAAAAGTACAGTCTTGAAGTACTTCTGAGTACATGATGAGATCTTCAAAATTCGATTCTTTAAGACCCGTTAATACCGCATTGGCAATTGAACCAATACCTGCTTGTAATGGACCTAAATTTTTAGGAAGACGTTCTTCAGCGACTTCTTTTTCAAAGAATTCGATTAAGTGGTTTGCAATTGCTTGGGTCTCATCATCTGGTGCAGTCACTGTTGATGGAGAATCATGGAATTCGCTGTTAAATACGATGCCAACAATTTTAGCAGGATCGATATTAATTGCGTGTGTACCAATACGCTCATCGACTTGAGTGAGTGGAATCGGCTGACGTGTCGGACGATAAGATGGGATATAAATATCGTGCAAGCCTTCGAATGCTGGGCTTAAATTTGTGTTAATTTCAACAATTACTTTTTCTGCAAAGATTGCAAAGCTTGCTGAGTTACCTACTGAAGTCGTTGGAATGATGCCACCATCTTCAGTAATTGCTACAGCTTCGATTACAGCAATATCAGGCTTTTTCAATTGTTTATTACGCATTTGTTCAACAGTTTCTGACAAATGCTGATCAATAAACATTACTTCGCCTTTATTGATCGCCTTACGCAAAGTATTATCGACTTGGAAAGGTAGACGACGAGCCAATACGCCAGCTTCAGTTAACTGTTTATCTAAGTCATTACCCAAAGACGCACCAGTGATTAAAGTGATCTTTAAAGGGTTTGTATGAGCGCGTTTTACCAATGCCAATGGAACTGCTTTAGCTTCACCAGCACGCGTGAAACCACTCATACCTACGGTCATGCCATCTTCAATAAACGTTGAAGCTTGTTCAGCTGAAATGACTTTTTCATGAAGTGACTCTAAACGAATGCGATCTAAAGACATGGTTTACTCTTCTCTTGATATTCTGGATCTGGCACCGATTGTACCGATCAAGCGAGCCATTTTGCATACCTGTTAGGCTAAGGTCTAATTTTTTCAAAAAATGCGGATATAAAGATATATTATGGTTTGTAAGATATTGTTTTTTATTTTTAATTTTCATTGTGGTGAATAATTAAACCAATTCAACTGTTCAACTATTCACCATTCATCAAAATCGTTCGGTGATGGTTTGCCTGATTTTATCTAAGGTGCTATTGGTTGAAATATCAGCAACTTGAGGTGTTGAAAGGGGCAGTAGAATGATAGCTTCAAGACCTCCTTCAGGACGATTATGAATTTTTAATTCACCTTCATGAATATCGACAATTCGTTTTACAATGGCTAAACCAAGACCACTCCCTTGGATGGTACGTGCTTCATTGCCACGTACAAAAGGTTGCATAAGGTCTGCAATTTGATCTTCTGGGATTCCATCACCGTGATCAGCAACACAAATTTTTAGATGATCTCCCTCGACTTTCGCACTTAGCTCAATGGGTTCAGCACCATAACGCTTAGAATTATTAATTAAGTTACCAATTAAGCGCTTGAGGGAAAGCGAACGAGCAGTAATCAGTGGGAGTTCTTCTGGTTCAAAGCGAATATCCAGGGGTTTAAACTGAATAACCAATTCTTGCAAAAGGGTATTGATATTGGTTTCTTTTAGGTCTTCATCTGAACCATCACGCATGTAAGAAATAAACTGATTAAGAATGGCATCCATATCATCCACATCAAAGATTAAGCCTTCTTTCAAGAAGTCATCATCTGACATCATTTCAGCACTCAGTCGAATTCGAGTGAGCGGGGTTCTTAAATCATGTGAAATACCAGCCAACATAATTTGACGATCACGTTCAGTGAGCTCCAATGTATAAATCATATGATTAAAGGCTTGGTTGACTTGGCGGATTTCCAAAGGTCCGTGGTTCGTCTCAAGATAGGGGGCTTTTCCAGTTTTACTATAGCTATTTGCTGCATTTTGAAGTCGGCGTAGTGGGCGATTGAGCTGTCTCACTAAAGTTAAGATAATCATGGCTGAAATCAGCGGTACGCCAAGAAACCATGCCAAAATCAATTCGGGGCTATAATTTGCATAAGTTTTTAACGGTTCTTGAACCCAATTCCCGTTCATTTCTGGGGTTTGAATCCAAATACGTGGGCTAGGTTTAAATTGGAAATAGACGGTGACCTCAGGCACGTCGAGCTCTTTGGCCAAACGTTTTTCAACTTGGTTCGTAAAGAATTCAGCAATGACTTTATCGCGCTGGTTGGGGAACGCAGCAGGGTCTGTAACGTATTCAATTCCAACACGCTGTTTTAACCATGTGTCAACATCAAGTTCAGTGTCACCATGAAAAATTCGAAGGTCGGGGTTGTTGATAATTTCGAGTTCAACCGCAAGGTAGCGTGCATGCTGTTGAATCTCTGGTAAATAGAGGGTTTTCCAAAAAAACCAAAGTGACATAAACAGACTAAAGAACACCACAAAAACAACCAAAACTGTTGTTCGCATTGCAGCGGAGCGCGGCTTGATTTTGTCAAGAAAGCGTTCCCATTTCGTTCGTTTTCGCTCTGAATACGCAACAAATTCATTAAATTTTTGTGGGTCAATAGGATCAAGTTTCACGGTCTAACCTGAGAGTTTGGGCTTAAAAAGAATAAGTGCATGTAATTGTTTAATACATAAAATAAAGACCCCGACATCATTGATGGCGGAGTCCATTGTTTAAAAAATTATTCTGCACCATCTGGTACGAATACGTATCCCACACCCCACACCGTTTGAATATAGCGTGCACGAGCCGGATTTTCCTCGATTAAACGACGTAAACGAGAGACTTGAACATCAATAGAGCGTTCCATTGCTCCCCATTCACGACCACGTGCCAAATTCATTAATTTATCACGTGTCAACGGTTCACGAGGATGTTGCACCAATGCTTTGAGTACTGCGAATTCACCAGTAGTTAAGGTCACCACTTGACCCTCACGAGTCAGTGTTCGAGTCGATAGATCGAGTGACCAAGGACCAAATGAAACCACTTCAACATTCTGGCTTGGTGCCCCAGGAACCTCACGCACTTGTCGACGTAGTACAGCTCGGATACGAGCTAACAATTCATTTGGGTTGAATGGTTTTGGTAGATAGTCATCAGCACCTGCTTCAAGCCCTGCAATACGATCAGAGTCGCTACCACGTGCAGTGAGCATAATAATAGGCGTGTCAATGTTAGACTGCCTTAAACGACGACAAATGCTCAAACCATCTTCTACAGGAAGCATAAAATCTAAAACGATGAGCGAGAAAAGTTCACGTTGTAATAACCGATCCATTTGCGTGGCATCATGTGCGGTTTTAACCACAAAACCTTTATCTTCTAAAAACCGTTGTAAAAGGGTACGAAGACGCACATCATCGTCGACGACCAGAATGCGTTCAACTCTGTCAGTGTCATTGTATACTACATCAGTATTTTCAGCAGGTACAACTAAACTCATGATGCACTCCCTTAAAAGTTGTATTTATAAATAGTCATTTGTCTCAGTATAATGCCTAAGTTCTTGTTAAGACTATGTATCAAATTGCTCAAAATTACAATTTTAAGTGTGTTCTGAAACCAAATCACAACATGTATTGACCTGTTTTTAAGCAAATAATTTAAAATAAAATCGCTATTCAATATGAAGCTAATTTGAAGTGGTATTGAAAGCAAAAAATTTACATCAAAATCAGAAAAATAAAGTGATTATAAAGAGTTAAATGTTTTAGTTCATTGTCAAAGTGATGACACAATGACGCATTACACTCAAATAATTGATCAGAGATCTCACTAGAAGCTTTTTCTCTGGGAGATAAAACTAGAAAAATTGAGACTTTTATTTAAAATTTCATTGCAAATATTCAAAACAATTGTGGATTTTATAGTCTCGGTCTTTATAATCACTAACTTTTAGTCCTTATCCTTGTGGAATTTAACACGATGACTGACTTAGTTCAGCAGTTGGCAAGTGAACTTGCCGTACGTCCAAACCAAGTAGAAGCTGCCATTAAGCTGATTGATGAAGGTTCTAGTGTTCCATTTATTGCACGTTACCGTAAAGAAGTAACTCAAGGCTTAGACGATACGCAGTTACGTCAACTGGATACCCGATTAACTTACCTTCGTGATTTATTTGAACGCCGTGAAAAGGTCATTGAATCACTGAAAGAACAAAATAAACTCACGGATGATTTGTTAGCTCGCGTCAATGCCGTTGAAACAAAAAATGCATTAGAAGAAATTTACGCACCGTATCGCCCAAAACGTACGAGTAAATCATTTAAAGCAAAAGAGGCTGGTTTAGGCCCAATCGCTGAAAAAATCTATAATGAAAATGTTGAACCTGCAGAAGCTTTAGAAGGATTTAATCATGAAGATTATCCTGATTTAGAGAGTCAATTAGACGCTGTTCAGCATATTCTCATTGATGACTGGGCACAAAATATTGCACTCACGACAGAGCTTAAAGCGATGTTTGCAAAAACAGCAGTGTTAAAAAGCTTAGTTGCTAGTGAAGAGAAAAAAGAAGTTGGTAAAAAATTCCGTGACTACTTCGATTTTTCTGAAAATTTAAACAAAGTTCCATCACATCGCTTATTGGCAATGTTACGTGGACGTCAAGAGAATGTACTCGGTCTAAAAGTTGATGGTGAAAATGATGCTCCTTTGGCGCGCATTGAAACTGAATACAATCTTGATCAAGTTCAACCTCAAGCCCGTCAAGATTTTCTGAAGCAAACTGCAAAATTATTCTGGCTCGGCAAAGTCCGGCCTACAATTGAGCATTCACTTCTGACAGAAAAGCGTTTGGCTGCTGAAGCAGAAGCAATGCAAGTATTTGCAGAAAATTTACGTCATTTACTTTTATCTGCACCAGCAGGTTCACGTACTACTTTAGGTGTGGATCCTGGTATCCGTACAGGTGTGAAATTGGCTGTCGTGAATGCATCTGGAGATGTATTGGCACACAGCACGATTTATCCATTCGCACCTAAAGAAGATAAAGAAGGGTCGATCAATGAATTGGCACGTTTATGCCGTGAATTCAATGTTGAGCTAATTGCTATTGGTAACGGTACCGCGAGTCGTGAAACAGAAGCTGTTGTTGCGGAAATGATGGCTGCTCATGCTGATCTTAAATTAACGCGCGTGTCTGTATCTGAAGCAGGTGCTTCAGTATATTCAGCATCTGAATTGGCTTCACAAGAATTACCAGATTTAGACGTATCGATTCGTGGTGCAGTATCTATTGCGCGTCGTTTACAAGATCCATTGGCTGAACTTGTGAAGATTGATCCTAAATCAATTGGTGTAGGTCAATATCAACATGATGTGAATCAAACAGGCTTGGCAAAAACGCTCGAAGCTGTAGTGGAAGACTGTGTGAACTCAGTCGGTGTAGATGTAAATACAGCATCTTCAGCGATTTTGGGTTACATCGCAGGATTAAACAAATCTATAGCACAGCAAATTGTAGACTACCGTAAAGAGAATGGTCGTTTTGATAATCGTCAAGATTTGAAAAAAGTACCACGCTTAGGTGAGCGTACTTTTGAGCAAGCTGCAGGTTTCTTACGTATTCAAGATGGTTCAGAACCATTGGATGCATCAGCAGTTCATCCTGAGTCTTATGGTTTAGTCAACAAGATTGTTGAAGCGAAAGCGACCACTGTAAAAGATATTATTGGCAATACTGAAATCATTCGTCAGGTTAAACCTGAAGAGTTTGTTGATGACAAATTTGGTTTACCAACGATCCAAGATGTTTTGGCGGAGCTTGAAAAACCAGGTCGTGATCCACGTCCGGAGTTCCGTACAGCGAAGTTCCGTGATGACATTACTGAGGTTTCACAACTGACTGAAGGCTTAGAGCTTGAAGGTGTAGTGACCAATGTAACGAACTTTGGTGCATTTGTTGATGTTGGTGTTCATCAAGATGGTTTAGTTCATATTTCAGAACTAGCGAATGAATTTATTTCTGATCCACATAAGTTTGTGAAACCAGGGCAAATTGTTCAAGTGCGTGTGTTACAAGTTGATGTGGAACGTAATCGTGTTAATTTATCGATGCGTCCTGCAGGATCTGAAGCACCTGCGAAGGCACCGCGCCAGCCACGCCGTGAAACTCAAGGCCAGCAAGAGCAACGTGGTGAGCGTAAACCACACGCGAAGCGTTCTCAGCAAGCACGTCCACACGGTGATCGCCCACAACATGCGAAAAAACCTCAGCAGCAGAAACCACAAGAACAGAAGATTGGTGGTTTAGGTGCATTATTATTACAAGCAGGGGTTAAAGGTTCGAAGTAATCTTTAATCAGGTAAAAAACCTCCCATATGGGAGGTTTTTTTATGCTTATGTTTTTAAATAAATGAAGAACATCAAGGTGATTTATTTTAAATGTAAACTTTAAGATGGTATAAAACAACAAGAAAAACTTAATAATCAATTAATCACTTCAAAATTATTTTTAACTTTATAAGTCATATAATTAAGAGAAATTAAACATGAGTATATCTCAAAATAAAGGGCTGAAACCTCGATTTTATAGTCGTGATTTGCTCTCAGGTCTGGTTGTTTTCCTTGTTGCACTTCCGCTTTGTTTGGGCATAGCTCATGCATCAGGTGCACCACTCATTTCAGGCATTATTGCTGGCGTGATTGGTGGAATCGTTGTTGGTTTTTTTAGTGGCTCACATATCAGTGTATCTGGTCCCGCTGCAGGCTTAGTGGCGATTGTATTGACCCAAATTGAATTACTACAAGGTAATTATCAAGCCTTTTTGTTCACATTGTTTTTAGCTGGAATTTTACAAATATTATTTGGTATTTTTAGGTTAGGTGTTTTCTCAAATTTCGTACCCACCAATGTGATTTTGGGATTGCTTGCCGCGATTGGTCTGTTACTGATTATCAGTCAATTACCTAAATTGATTGGTTTGGACGTCAAAGGATTTGCTTTGATTGATCAATGGTCAATTCAATCTGTACTGAGTCATATTGATATTGGCTCAGGATTAATTGGTCTAAGTTGTATTGCGTTAATCCTACTGTGGGATAGTAGTAAATTAAAAAAGCTGCCGCTGCCTTCAGCCTTGATTGCGGTTATATTTGCTGGACTTCTTAACTTTATCATGTTGAAAATCGGCTCTCCATATGCAGTAAACCCTCAACAATTGATTAATCTTCCGAATATCTTTTCTGGTTCAGAAACGATTTTCCAGTTTCCAGATTTTTCGTATTGGAATAATAGTTTAATTTATACGGGTGCAATTACATTAGCGGTGGTAGCTTCTCTTGAAACACTATTGAATTTAGAAGCTGCCGATAAGATGGATCCACAAAAGCGCTCATCACCACCGAATCGTGAATTATTTGCACAGGGTGTTGGAAACTCTATGTCAGGATTGATCGGTGGTATGCCGATTACCTCAGTCATTGTTCGTAGTTCAGTGAATGCAACCAGTGGAGCTAAAACCAAATTTTCTGCAATCTTTCATGGTTTTTTACTGATTGTTGCAGTGGTGGCGCTCACCCCATTAATCAATGCGATACCGCTATCTTCATTGGCAGCAATCTTAATCTTGACTGGATTTAAATTGGCAACACCAAGCCTATTTAAACGGATTTATGCGCAAGGTTGGAAACAATTTTTACCTTTTATTGTCACGGTAGTTGCAATCATTGCAACTGATTTACTGAAAGGCATCATGATTGGTCTAGTGATCAGTTTATTGATTATCTTACAGAGTCATTTACACCGTGGTGTACGTGTGATCCATGAAAAACACTTGCATGGTTCACTTACCCGTATTGAATTAGCACCAAATTTAAGTTTTTTAAATCGTGCCGCACTCGTCACCGCTTTAGAAAAAGTTAAACCGCATGAAAATGTGCTAATCGATGCATCCAATACCTATTATATTGATCCAGATATCTATCAAATTATTAAGGACTTTCAAAGTGAAGTGGCGGTAAAGCAGGGGATAAAAGTTAATTTACAAGGTTTTAAAGCACATTATCCTGAGATAAAAGAGGACGAGCTTGATCTTGATGTGAGTACGCAAGAACTCCAAAAACAGCTCAGTCCTGATCAAGTTTTACAGATGCTAAAAGACGGGAACTTGCGTTTTATTAATCATCAGCGTTTACACCATAATATTGCTCGCCAAATTCAAGTTACGTCAAATGCAGGGCAACATCCTATTGCTGCAGTGTTGGGTTGTATGGATTCTAGAGCACCGACAGAGCGCATTTTTGATGTAGGAATCGGTGATTTATTCAGTTTGCGTATTGCTGGAAATATTGCTGGTCAAAAAATCGTGGGCTCTTTAGAGTTTGCATGTAAAACCAAAGGTTCAAAACTGATCGTGGTATTGGGGCATACGGACTGTGGTGCGGTAGGATCTGCTTGTCATTTATTTGAGCAAAAAGTGGATTTGAGTCAACTAAAAGATACACCGAACGTTCAGCATTTTTTGAAGCCGATTATGCAGGCGGCGGAAACAGTCAAAAATGATATGAGTAATTATCAACTTACAACCAATTTTATTGATGCCGTAACTGTGTTAAATGTGCGAAATAATATTAATTATATTATTAAAAATAGTGACACGTTAAGAGACATGATTGAGCGTAAAGAGATTGGGATTGTTGGCGCAATCTATGATGTGAAATCTGGTCAAGTCAACTTTTTATCTTAAATGATCTCATTTCATCAGTAAGTGATATTAAAAACCTCCCAAATGGGAGGTTTTTAATTTATCCATTAATCATGGGGACAATCCAGCTGGTTAAGATCAATAAAATCCCGAGATGACCTAATTTTCGTGAAATTTTTACGAATTTTGGAACTGATTGTTCGATCTTTTGTGCATAGTCTTGTAGGTTGGCAGCTTTAGTTTGGCGGCTATGCCACAAGAATACGGCAAGATCGATACAGATGAGAATAGTTCCTACATCTGCGACTACGTCTAAAACTTTAAATTCTTGAGTATAAAAACCGAGAGTAACTTGATAAATGAGGAATATCGCAAATGCGATGGCTGCACATTGCAGCACTAAAGCTAAACCACGCATAAGTACAAAGCATAAAATCAATAAGATGCAAGGTTTATAACATAACTCTGCCGCCTAACGAATGATCTCAAAATTTTTTTTACGCCTAGATTTGAACCCAATCATGATTAGCACTAAATAAGATTCGGTAAGATCAAGCTGAATGCAATAGTGCCTAAACCTATTTTTGACAAATGATATGCATAAGACTTTGGTGCTTTGGCATGATTCATCTGCTGTTGATCCAATTCAGTTTTATTTTGAGCATCGGCTGGTTTTATGTTGAATCCCAGCTCAAGCAAAATTAAAAATAAACCTAGCTGTAATAAGGTGTCGAATGAGTAATGTTGCTGAATAATCATGCTCATGATTTGAGTAAAAATCAAAACAGCAACTGCTAGAAAAAATAATCTAAAAAAATAAATTTGAGCCATGACAAACTCCTATTTTATGTTTTGATCATGGCATTTAATTCTTAAAGAATAATTAAAATCACACAGTGAAAATGTAACAAGATCATCTCACAAAGTATTTAAATTAACTTGTTCGATCACCAATGTTCGCCAGGAAATAGTCGGGCATATGCACGCTGTACAATGTTTAATTTCTCTTGGCGACCGACAGAAGCAGTAGAGCTTGGAAATAAATTAAATCCAATCGACATCAATTTATTATTAATATCAGGTGCAATTGCATAAGTAATTGATGCAAGTTTTCCAAGACCAGTCGCTACCTTTTTTGGACGGTTCACAATAGCACCAGCGATTAAATCTGCAGCTTGATTCGGTGAAAGTGCTGGCACGTATTTATATATTTTAGTTGGAGCGATCATCGGCGTTCTGACCAAAGGCATGTAGACCGAGGTGATAGCGATATTATGCGCATGGACTTCAGCTGATAGGCAACGGCTAAATGCATCCAATGCAGCTTTTGAAGCGACATATGCAGAGAAGCGTGTAGCATTGGCTAATACACCAATTGAACTAATATTAATAATATGTCCACGTTCACGGTCTATCATATGTGGAAGGATATTTAAAATGAGGCGAACAGCACCAAAATAGTTGAGTTGCATCGTGCGTTCAAAATCGTGAAAACGGTCGATGGACTCATGGACTGCACGGCGAATCGAACGACCTGCATTATTAATTAAAATATCAATATGTGTGACGCTATTGAAGATTTGTTGCGTTACAGCATCGATTGAACTCATATCATTCAAATCACAAGGAAAAATGTCAGCTTTTCCCCCTTTTTGCTCAATCTCATATTTTACTTGTTGTAAAGTTTCCTCAGTTCGTGCCACCAATAATACATGCGCACCTGCCGCAGCCAATTGATGTGCAACAGTTAAACCGATACCACTGGACGCGCCTGTAATCAGAATATTTTTTCCATGGACACGTTTTTTAAAACGCTGTTCTAATTTTTTATTCACTTCATTCTCCTTGTAAATGCAATGAATTGTGGAACACGTATTTTTAAACGTGTCATACAAATCAGCATAGTGGAAAAATGAAAATAAACCATGGCATAAGTTTATGAATTTATTGTAAAAATTAGAGTAAATACTCTAATTTTTTATTGTGGTAATACGAATAAAATAATTGAAAAAGACGATATGGTAAATGAGGATAAAGCCCCAGTCATGAGGCTTTATTTCTAATGTATTACCAAGATTAAACTTGAGCGAGCGCTTGTTCTAGGTCGGCGATTAAATCGTCAGCATGTTCGATTCCAATAGATAAGCGAACCATATCCGTAGAAACGCCAGCAGCTTTTAACTCTTCTTCATTCAGTTGGCGATGCGTTGTAGTTGCTGGGTGACATGCTAAGCTTTTTGCATCACCGATATTCACCAATCGTGTGAATAATTGTAGGGCATCTATAAAGCGAGTTCCGCCTGCTAAGCCATCCTGTACACCAAATGAAAGAATTGCTGAAGGTTTGCCCTTAACGTATTTCTGAGCTAAAGCATGTTGCGGGTGATCAGGTAGTCCTGCGTAATTTACCCATTTTACTTTTGGATGAGCTTGTAAATATTGAGCAACTTTTAAAGCATTTTCAGTATGACGTTCCATACGTAAACTTAATGTTTCTAAACCTTGCAGGATTAAGAAAACATTTTGTGGGCTAATCGCTGCACCTGTGTTGCGTAATGGCACGACACGAGCACGTGCAATATAAGCTGCTTCACCAAGCGCTTCGACATAGTTCACGCCGTGATAGCTTGGATCGGGCGTATTTAACGCTTTAAAACGATCTGGATATTTACCCCAAGGGAATTTACCGCTGTCAACAATGATACCGCCGATCGAATTACCATGTCCGCCGATGTACTTGGTTAGAGAGTGAACAACAATATCTGCACCAAATTTAAAAGATTTTTGAAGCACTGGTGTAGCAACTGTATTGTCCACAATTACAGGAATGCCAAGTTCATGTGCAAGCTTAGAAATCGCTTCTAAATCAATAATATTGCCGAGTGGATTACCAATAGACTCAACGAAGACTAATTTAGTTTTTTCATCAACAAGTGCTCGCAAACTTTCTGGATTTTGATAATCGAAGAAGCGCACTTCGATCCCTTGTTTTGGTAGCGTATGTGCAAATAAATTATATGTACCACCATAAAGTGTAGATACAGAAGCGATATTGTCCCCAGCTTCAGCAATGGTTTGAATGGCATAGGTAATGGCTGCCATACCTGATGCAAGTGCTAATGCGCCGATCCCACCTTCGAGTGCTGCAATACGTTGTTCAAGCACAGCAGTCGTTGGGTTCATAATCCGTGTATAAATATTCCCAGAGACCTTTAAATCGAATAGGTCTGCGCCATGTTGCGTATTATCAAATGAGTAAGACGTCGTTTGATAAATGGGTACCGCAACTGCTTTAGTCGTTGGTTCAGGTGAGTATCCAGCATGGATGGCGAGGGTTTCGTCCTTATATGTCATTTTGAGATCTTCTTGTGGTTTAAAAATTGTTCAATGAGAATATAGCACCCTAATCATATTATAAAATTTATAAAATATTGAAAAAGTTATCTAAAATTCTCATATGTTGCTCATTTAAAAGCCATATTCTTGTGCACTTTGAATGGTAAGTTTGATGAAAAAATAAACTTGTAACATTCCTTGCAAGTTCGGGCGTATGGCTTATGTTTTTATCGTATTCATCGTATAATGCTCCCTAATTATTTGTCCGCGATTTGTATTTACAGCGGATTTTGTTTTTTTTATAGAGGAGTCCTACGTGGCCCAATATATTTACACGATGAACCGTGTGTCTAAGATGGTTCCGCCTAAGCGCGAAATCCTTAAAGACATCTCTTTATCATTTTTCCCGGGCGCTAAAATTGGTGTTCTTGGTTTAAACGGTGCAGGTAAATCTACCTTGCTTCGTATTATGGCTGGCGTAGATAAAGATTTCTCTGGTGAAGCTCGTGCACAACCAGGTATCAAGATCGGCTACCTTGAGCAAGAGCCGCCATTAGATGAAACAAAAGACGTTCGTGGCAACGTTGAAGATGGCGTTCGTGAAGCACTTGATGCATTAGCTCGTCTTGATGAAGTTTTCGCTGAATATGCAGCTGAAGATGCCGACTTTGATGCACTTGCAAAAGAGCAAGAAAAGCTTGAAGCAATTATTCAAACTTGGGATGCGCATAACTTAAATAACCAGCTTGAACAAGCAGCGGCAGCGTTAAACTTGCCAGCTTGGGATGCTGATGTCACTAAATTGTCAGGTGGTGAGCGCCGTCGTGTGGCACTTTGCCGTTTGCTCTTGTCTAAACCAGACATGTTGCTTCTTGACGAACCGACGAACCATTTGGATGCATCATCTGTTTCATGGTTGGAACGTTTCTTAAAAGATTTCCCTGGTACAATCGTTGCGATTACGCATGACCGTTATTTCTTGGATAACGTTGCTGAGTGGATTCTTGAGCTTGACCGTGGTATGGGTATCCCTTATCAAGGTAATTATTCTTCTTGGTTAGAGCAGAAAAATGCCCGCTTAGAGCAAGAACAGAAGCAAGAAGAATCTTTTGCTAAAGCATTGAAAAAAGAACTTGAATGGGTTCGTTCTAATGCAAAAGGTCAGCAAAAGAAAAATAAAGCACGTATGGAACGCTTTGAAGAGCTTAACTCTCGTGAATTCCAACAACGTAACGAAACGTCTGAAATCTACATTCCACCTGGTCCACGTCTAGGGAACAAGGTTGTGGAAGTTGAAGGTATCAGCAAATCGTTTGGTGATCGTACGCTTTACAAAGATTTATCTTTTGTTGTTCCACCTTGTGCGATCGTGGGTATCGTGGGTGAGAACGGTGCGGGTAAAACCACACTATTCCGTATGATGACAGGTGAATTACAACCTGATACAGGTACGGTAACGCTAGGTGAGTCAGTTAAAGTGGCTTACGTGGGTCAGATTCGTGACACCTTAGATAACAATAAAACGGTTTGGGAAGAAGTTTCTGGCGGTTTAGATATCTTACGTATTGGTGAATATGAAATCGCATCACGTGCATATATTGGTCGTTTTAACTTTAAAGGCCAAGATCAGCAGAAGCGTGTAGGTCAATTGTCAGGTGGTGAGCGTAACCGTTTACAACTTGCGAAAATTCTACAAATGGGCGCAAACGTTATCCTTCTCGATGAACCATCGAACGACTTGGATATCGAAACTTTACGTGCGCTTGAGGATGCAATTTTAGTATTCCCAGGTACTGTAATGGTCATCTCGCATGACCGTTGGTTCCTAGACCGTATTGCAACGCACATCTTGTCATTCGAAGGTGAAACACCAGAATTCTTCACAGGAAACTATGCTGAGTTCGAAGAATACCGTCGTAAACGCGATGGCGATGATCTAGTGGCTAAGCGCCAAAAATATCGCAAAATTGGTGGTTAATTCCATCTAATAAAAAAACCAGCCTTCAGGCTGGTTTTTTATGAATTAATTTTATGAAAATGCTAAAAGACTATAAGCTTGAAGTAGAGTTCTTTTTGCATTTTCATTTCCAGCATTCGCTGATTGGTTCAGCCATTTTTCAGCAATTTGATAATTTCGATCCAAACCTAGTTCACCATTTAAGTAACTCAGACCTAATTGGTATTGTGCTTCAGCATTCCCACGTAATGCATCACGTAGGTATAACCACATTTGATTTCGAGGGTTTAAGGATGTGGATGGCTCGAGATTGGATAAATTAGCTGTTCGAGTACGTTTTAGATCAAAGAATAGTGATTGAAATAGTTTTATTATCATTATATGGTTCTCCTTGCTTATCCATGCAAAAATGAGATCTATTTCATTAAATTATGCTCTTTTGAAGGTTTTGTCTACTACTCATATATAAAATTTAAATTTATTTAATTATAAGTCCTTAAAGCTCAAATGAGCTTTAAGGAGAGATGAAAATAAACAATTAATTTTCCCATTCGTGATTACATTCACGGCATTTCCATTTCTTTTGAGATTGCATGAAGGCTTGCATCGAAATTTTGAAATCTGGTAAATCTTTCCAGAACATCACACCCGCTATCACTGCAATTAAAAATACGATCACAGTTGCAATTTGAAGTGTCTCACCAGCACCATTACTAAAAATCATTAATACAACGCTAATAATGACCAATAATAGGAGTAAAAATAGAGTGGGTACGAGGATGATTAAGCTTTTAGGAACATTTGGTCGTACAGCAGGTGCATTGGCACTTGCTAAAGGAAGAATTTTACGACTTTGACATTTAGGGCATTGGTACTGCATGAGCGCTCCGTATTTCTTTTGCTTAATTCTATAACATCGAAACTAAAATCAAAAATGTATAGATGAAAAAAAACCACTGATCTAGGTCAGTGGTTTTTTAGAATTTGGCGTCCCTACGGGGATTCGAACCCCGGTTACCGCCGTGAAAGGGCGATGTCCTAGGCCTCTAGACGATAGGGACTTATGAGGCAACACAGTCAATGCTATAAAAGCAATCTAGGTATCAAGCTAAGTGCTCAATCTGTGTGAGCGCTATATTAGGGATATAACACTCATGCGTCAATAAAAAAATTAATTAAGCTTCATCAACTGCATCATTTTTCGGCAATTTTAAGCTTTCATTCAATTTTTCCCACACTTTAAGCTCTTTTTTACTTGGACCGCCAACGATTTCGAGTGCATGACGCAAGCGAGCAAAAGTCAAGTCAGGACCAATGGTCACCATGGTTTGCATCACTGGCGTTGAAGCAGTAGAACCCGCAATGGCAATAAAGAACGCAGGCATAAAGTCACGTAATTTAATTTCCATTTGTGCAGCTAAATCCATTAGCGTTTGGCTAACAGTGTCATTATTCCAAGTAAATAAGCTTTCTAAGCGCCAAATTGCAAATTGTAGGCTTTGACGAACTTGCTCTTCAGATAACTTTTTACTTTCGAATTGTGCTTTAGACAGTGTAGGGAAGTGATTAAAATAATGTGCTGACCAATTCACTGCTTCAGACAATAGGTTAATACGTGGTTGGATTGCGGCAGCAATCTCTTCTAACTTGGCACGATCTGCCTTCCACGCCAATAAAGTATCTAAAAGCTCAGCAGGGCTAAGTGCTTTGATCCATTGACCGTTTAACCAATTGAGTTTTTCTACATCGAAAATTGGACCCCCAAGCGATACACGTTGGATGTCAAAATTCTCGATCATCTCAGCCAAATTGAACTTTTCGCGTTCATCTGGCATTGACCAACCCATACGACCCAAATAGTTTAATAATGCTTCTGGTAATACACCGATATCTTTGTAGTAATTAATTGAAGTTGGGTTTTTACGTTTAGATAGTTTTGACTTATCAGGGTTGCGTAATAATGGCATGTGGCAAAGCACAGGCATTTCCCAACCAAAATATTGGTAAAGCAATTGGTGTTTTGGTGCAGATGGAATCCATTCTTCACCACGAATCACGTGAGTGATTTCCATTAAATGGTCATCAACAACGTTTGCTAAGTGGTAAGTTGGTAGGCCATCAGTTTTCAGCAGAATTTGCATGTCGACTTGTGCCCATGGAATTTCTACTTCACCACGGAGTAAGTCGTTAAATTTACAAACTCCTTCTTCAGGTACTTTCATGCGAATAACATGTGGTTCGCCAGCCGCTAAACGTCTTTCAACTTCTTCTGGCGTATGTTTTAGACCACGGCCATCATAACGAGGAGACTCACCACGTGCTTGTTGTTCTGCACGCATTTGATCTAATTCTTCAGCAGTGGCAAAACAATAGAATGCATGACCTTTTTCAACCAGTTCTAACGCATATTTTTTATAAATATCCATACGTTCAGATTGACGATATGGCGCATGAGGGCCACCCACATCTGGACCTTCTGACCAATTTAAACCTAACCAGCGCAATGAATCGAGAATCATTTTTTCTGATTCAGGTGTTGAACGGATTTGGTCTGTATCTTCAATACGTAAGATAAATTCACCGCCATGCTGTTGAGCAAAGCATAGGTTAAATAATGCGATATAAGCAGTACCTACATGGGGGAAACCTGTAGGAGATGGTGCAATACGAGTACGAACTGTCATAGCCAGAAAAAGTTATCAAATAAAAATTGGTTTTATTATAGCAAAAAGCCCAGTGGCTTAATGATTAATTCATTAAATCGGACTGGGCTAAATTTGACTCAATTGGGGAGATTGAGAAAAATGGTGCTTAAGATGTGTGCTGAGGAAATAAACTTTGTAAAAAACGCGAAAACTGTTGGTGTTGCGATGCTAGGAAGTTTTGCGTTGGAGCATTCTTAATAGAGGTGATCACTTTAATCTGATCCATCTCTGAAGAAGGTTTGTTCTCAGCACGTTCACGTTTTTGTTGAGTCAATGCGCGTTCGATAGGTGTTAATGACTTTTCAGCAACACTAGAGTTTTGTAGTGATTTAGCAGGATTTTGTAACGCTGCTGCATGTGTCTGGCTCATACCAAAAACACATAAAGTTAAGCTTAACGCTTGTAAATAGCACAAATTCATTTCAATTTTCCCCTATTTTGAATTTATTGTAAGAGTAATTAGGTTTACATTTTAAACATAAAATTCACAAAAGTACAAATGCATCACACTTTCTTACAATTTGTTATTCAACAATCCTTAAGTTACTCAACCTGTAGCTGAAATAAATTTTGCCTCTTTTTATCAATAAAATATGGAGATTTGGTGAAGATATGATGTTATGAGGTAAATTTTAAAGAGAATATAAGTGATAAAAATGCAATTCATATGAAGAAAATGTATATAAAATTTAGATATTTACAATGATTTAATTCGTCTATTGAATACATTGTGACTGAAGTAAATAAAAAATATAGTGCAATTCATAAATGTAATAAAAAAGAGATTTTAATGAATAAGCACTTTTTCAATAAATTATTGGGCACAATGAGTATTGGGGCATTGTTGTTCAGTATGACTGCACAGGCGAATACATCATTTTTAAATGTTTCTTATGATCCCACTCGCGAATTTTATCAAGAATATAACCAAAGTTTCGGTGAGTTTTGGAAAAAACGTACTGGTCAAGACGTGCAATTTAAGCAATCTCATGGTGGATCTGGGAAACAAGCACGTGCTGTAGCAACAGGATTACAAGCAGATATTGTGACCTTGGCACTTGCAAATGATATTGAAGAAATTGTAAAAGCAGGTTATATCAATAAAAATTGGCAAAAAGAATTTCCCAATAATTCAGCACCCTATACATCTACCATCGTTTTTTTAGTAAAAAAGGGCAATCCAAAAAATATCAAAGACTGGAATGATTTAGTCAAACCAGGTGTTGAGATCATTACCCCGAACCCAAAAACAGGTGGTGCGCCACGTTGGATTTATTTATCTGCATGGGGTTATGCACTTAAACAGCCTGCCGGAAATGATGCCAAAGCTCGTGAGTTAGTCAAACGATTATACAAAAATGTCAAAGTGTTAGATTCAGGAGCCCGTGGATCACTCACGACTTTTGCTGAACGTGGAATTGGTGATGTTTTACTGTCTTGGGAAAATGAAGCGCTCTTAGCGACGCAAGGTTTGGGGCAAGATAAATTTGAAATTATTTATCCATCCATTTCAATTCTAGCTGAGCCTTCTGTTGCCATCGTAGATAAAACCGTAGATAGAAATGGGAATCGTAATCTCGCAAAAGGATATCTTAACTATCTGTATTCACCTTTGGGGCAGGAATTAGCTGCTAAACATAATTTTCGACCACGTAATGAAAAAATCGCAGCTAAATACAGTACTAAATTTCCAAAGGTACAATTATTTACCATCGATAAAGTATTTGGTGGTTGGGCGAAAGCGCAGCAAACGCACTTTGTAAATGGCGCGATTTACGACCAAATTTCAGCAGAAAAATAATCTATTTTTAGAACTTATGTGAATGGATCGCGATATGCTATCCATTTTTAATTATAAGAAATGCATAAAATACTATATATTTGAATATAGACTGTATTTAAGATGATTTATGAATTAATTCATAATCTTGAAAGAAAAATGGTAGCAATATAACTTAAATCACATGTCCAAATTAAATTGATGAATATGATTTTATTTCATATATTTAGACTAATTATGTATATCTAGATTTTTTGACTATGAAAACTCAATTTAAAGCCTTGCTTTCAGCGGGCTTACTCGCAACAGGATTATCGTTCAGCGTATCTTCTCAAGCAGCACAACGTGATTTCCTGAATGTATCTTATGATGCGACTCGTGAATTTTATGATGAGTTTAATCATTCATTTGGTCAATATTGGCAGTCAAGAACTGGAGTGAAAGTCAACTTTAAACAATCTCATGGTGGCTCAGGTAAACAAGCACGCTCTGTGGTTGATGGCTTGAAAGGTGACGTTGTCACTTTGGCTTTGGCAAATGATATTGAAGAGATCGTGAAATCGGGTCAAATCAATAAAGGATGGCAAAAAGAGTTCCCTTATAACTCTGCACCTTATACATCAACCATTGTTTTTATGGTGCGTAAAGGTAACCCTAAAAAAATTCATGATTGGCAAGATCTTGTTAAGCCGGGTGTAGAAATCATCACACCAAACCCTAAAACAGGTGGACTACCACGCTGGGTATATTTATCAGCTTGGGGTTATGCACTCAAACAACCAGGTGGTAATGAAGCGAAAGCAAAAGACTTTGTTGGCAAGATGTACCATAACGTCAAAGTGATGGACTCTGCGGCGCGCGCTTCTATGACGACATTTGCTGAGCGTAAAATTGGCGATGTGTTGCTCACTTGGGAAAATGAAGCACTGGTCACTCAAAAAGCCTTGGGCAAAGATCAGTTTGATATTGTTTATCCATCTATTTCTATTTTGACAGAGCCTTCTGTTGCCATCGTTGATCGTACTGTAGATAAAAATGGCAATAAATGGTTGGCAACTGGCTATATCAACTATTTATATTCACCATTAGGTCAGGAGATGGCTGCTAAGCATTTCTATCGTCCGCGTAATGCTGAAGTGTTAGCAAAATACTCAAAACAATTTCCTAAGTTAAAAACATTCACCATTGATGAGGTTTTCGGTGGTTGGGCAAAAGCACAACAAGCACATTTTGTGAATGGTGCGATTTTTGATCAGATTTATAACAGTCGTCGTTAATATACTGAAGTAATTGAAAATTAATAAAAAAGCCTCCAAGTGAGGCTTTTTTATTTGAACATTCCAGTGAATGAAACGGTTTTGCCTATAGAAAGTAAAATTTACCTACAAAAAGTCGTTTGGAGCTTTATTAAAACAAGGTAATAATGTGCAGTTAAATTTTTAGATGTTCTGAAACGTTATTATGTCGCATATTTCTGTATTACTTCATGAAACTGTAGATGCCCTATTGGGTGGGCGTAATACAGGGATTTATGTAGATGGCACCTTTGGTCGAGGAGGTCATACTCGACTTCTCTTGTCCAAATTAGATGAACATTCTCGTGTCTATGCCTTTGATAAAGATCCGCAGGCTTTGGCTGTGGCTGCTCAGTTAGAACAAGAAGATCCAAGATTTACCATTATTCATGCAAGTTTTGCAGATATTAAAACAGCCTTAAATCAACGTGGTGTTGAAACTGTGGATGGTGTTATGGCAGATTTGGGTGTGTCATCGCCACAACTTGATCAGGCCGAACGTGGTTTCAGCTTTATGAAAGACGGTCCATTGGATATGCGAATGGACAACTCTCAAGGCCTAACTGCAGCGCAATGGTTGGTTGAAGTTGATGAAGAGCATTTAGCGAATATTATTTTTCAATATGGTGAAGAAAGATATAGCCGCCGCATTGCGAAAGCGATTAAAGCAGCAGGTTATATTGAGAGTACAAGTCAATTGGCTGAAATTGTAAAAGTTGCCCATCCGAAATGGGAAAAGAATAAGCATGCTGCGACACGTACATTCCAAGCAATTCGAATTGAAATCAATAAAGAATTAGAAGATGTGCATGCTTTTTTACCTGAAGCACTGGATATGCTTCATAATGGAGGTCGATTAGCGGTCATCAGTTTCCATTCCTTAGAAGATCGAATTATTAAACAATTTATTCAAAAAGAGTCGACTTTAGCTGAGGATGATGGTTGGGGCTTACCTCAGAAACCTAAAGAAACTCGTCGTTTGAAAAAAATTGATCGCGTACGTGCGAGTGAAGAAGAAGTGAAACAAAATCCGCGTTCTAGAAGTGCTTGGTTGCGAGTTGCAGAGCGAATAAATTTTAAAGGCGAATAATGAAAAAGGAAAAAGACGTAGAACAACAGGAACTGGTAGCAACGACCTTGGTGCGTAAAAAAATACTGATCTATAGCGTTTTAACCGCTATGGTCATGGTGAGCGCATTTATGGTGGTCTATCAGGTCTATTCTTATCGTCAAGATTTTCGTGAATTCAATACGCATATGCGTGAGCTTGAAGACATCAATGCTGAATGGGGTCGTCTACTTATTGAGCAACAGACATTTGGAGCGACTGCACAAATTGGGACACGTGCAGTGACACAATTACGTATGTATTCACCACCAACATCACAGACTGTGGTGATTTCACTTCCTGCTGAAACCGCGAAAAATCAATAGGCACGCTGAATGGTTGATAAAAGCAAAACAAAACAAACACGTAAAAAACAGCAGCCCATTACACAGAAAAGAACCGTTGCTGTAGATATGTGGCGTTTCTATTTAATGTGGGGCTTAGTCCTGACATTTTTTGTAGTATTGGTTGCACGTGCCTTTTATGTTCAAATTGTGAACAAAGACTTTTTGCAAAATAAAGCCAATGCCAAAATTTTACGTACTGAAAAATTAAGCGCGATGCGAGGGGTTATTAGCGACCGTAATGGCGTTCCCTTGGCTATTAGTACACCAATTATGAAGGTGGTGATTGATCCTCAACATTATTTTGAAACTAAAGCAACTTTTGATGAAATCACTGAAGAGTTAAAAAAGAATCCAACCAGCCGTAAATTAAAAAATCAGTTACCACAGGAAAACCTGAATTTAGATGAGCTAGCAGATGCAGTTGGGTTGGATCGAGCTGACCTCAAAAAGCGTGTTCAAGATCGAGCTCGTTCACGTTATTTAGTATTGAAAAAAGAAGTACCACCTGCTCAAGCGGCTCTGTTAGCACAACGTAATTTTGCTGGCGTATATTCTGAAAAATCATATAAACGTTATTACCCACAACCACAACCCAACTCTCAAATCATTGGTTTAACCAATACCGAGGGAACGGGGATTGAAGGTTTGGAGATGCAGCTGAATAAGCGGCTTGCAGGGGTCAATGGCGAACAGAAAATTGTACGTGATAAGCATGGTAACCGTGTTCAAGTTCCAGAAGTTATTAAAGAAGTTGAAGCTGGGGAAAATATTACACTGAGTATTGATTCTCGATTGCAATACATTATGTATCGAGAGCTTACCGCGGTAGGCGTGGCAAATAATGCACGTTCTGCTACAGCAATTGCGGTCGATGTCAAAACCGGTGAAATTCTAGCGATGACCAGTTGGCCGTCGTATAACCCGAATGATAAAAAAAGTTTATCCAATAAAGATGCAATGCGAAATCGCGGTGCAGTTGACTCGTTTGAACCAGGTTCGACGATGAAACCATTAACGGTGGCGATGGCGCTTGAAAGTGGTAAGTACACTGCAAACTCAGTCGTTAATACCACGCCAGGGTCGATGCGTGTCGGTAATCATACAATTCGTGATACGCATAATTATGGAGCGCTTACTTTAGGTGGCATTATTCAAAAATCCTCCAACGTAGGTGTAGCGAAAATTGCCTTATCTTTGCCTTATCCGACTTTACCAACGTTCTATAAGCGTCTTGGTTTTGGACAGCGTTCGGCTGTTAAATTCCCTGGTGAAAGCCCAGGTCTGATCTTACCGCCAAGTAAATGGAATATTTCAGAAGTTGCAACCATGTCCTATGGATATGGTCTTAATGCCACGGTACTACAATTGGCAGATGCTTATGCCATGCTGGCAAACAAAGGGAAGAAAGTTCCTTTAAGTTTGTACAAGCTGGATGAAGCTCCTCAAGGTGAACAAATGATTGATCCTAAAATTGCGGATCAAGTCTTGTTAATGATGGAGACAGCAACATTACCAGGCGGTACAGCGACTCGTGCTCAAATACCAGGTTATCGCGTTGCAGGTAAAACGGGTACAGCACACAAATTACGTGCTGACCGTAAAGGTTATTCGACCAATGAATATCGAGCTTTATTTGCAGGTGTTGCACCTGTAAGTGATCCACGTTTGGCGATGGTCGTCGTGGTCGAAAATCCAAAAGGCACATATTACGGTGGTACTGTCTCAGCACCTGTTTTCGCAAAAGTAATGCAGGAGTCGCTGAGACTGTTAAACGTACCATTGGATAAACCCTTAGATACTCCAAAATCCATTCCATAGGTGATGAATGTCGATTACATTTCAACAAATCTACGCTGTAGATCATCCAGCAGAATGGATGCAACAAGCATTTAATGGCTTCCAATTAGATAGTCGTAAAGTTGAAGCGGGACAAGTGTTTATTGCTTTGACCAGTCTTTCTCAACCTGAAAAAACTGCAGAATATGCACAGAAGGCACTGGATCTTGGTGCTTTGGCTATTATTTCAGAACAAGATTTAGGTTTAACGCCAAGTTTGATCGTTCCGAATGTGCGTATGCTCATGGGACAATGGCAGAAAGATTATTTGCAACAGACACAGCCAGTAAATCCACTTCGAGTATTGGCTGTCACGGGAACCAATGGTAAAACGACCATTTCAAGGCTTGTTGCAGAGCTATTGGTGTTAAGCAAACACCCATGCGCGGTGATGGGGACGACAGGGAATGGGATTTTACCTCACCTTGAAGCATCTACACATACCACGTTAGATGCGTTGCATATGCAAAATCAATTGCATGCTTATGCTCAGCAGGGGGCTAAGTTTGCTGCTATTGAAGCCAGCTCCCATGGTATTGAACAGGGGCGTCTCAATGGAACGCCAATTGAAGTTGCAGCTTACAGTAATTTAAGTCGCGATCATTTGGATTATCACAAGACTTTAGAGGCCTATGCTGAGGCAAAATCACGCTTATTTCAGTTTGAGAGTCTTAAAGTTGCAATTATCAATATCGATGATGCTTACGCAAATATCATGCTCAAAGCGGCGGAGCAAAATCCAGCAAAACCTAAAATTTTAACTTATTCCACCACTCAACCCGCGGATTACCGTGTTGAAGAGATTCAATATAGTTTAGATGGTGTTCATTTTAAATTGGTGACCAAGTCCCAAAGCTATTTAGTGCATAGTCCGTTATTGGGTCATTTTAATATTGAAAATGTGGTTGCGAGCTTAATCTCTGTTGAACAGGCGGGTTTAGATTTATCTCAGTTAGTCGCTTTAGTTCCTCAGTTAAAAGGCGCGCCAGGGCGTATGCAAGTGTTGCGTGATCGAGATCGTTTGTTTGTCGTGGATTATGCCCACACTCCTGATGCATTAATTCAGGTTCTTCAAACATTAAAACGTCATGTTTCACAGCAATTATGGGCTGTGTTTGGGTGTGGTGGTGATCGTGATCGCGGTAAACGACCATTAATGACACAGGCTGCTTTAGATTATGCAGATGTTGTATTGCTCACCTCAGATAATCCACGTACTGAAAACCCAGAACAAATTTTTGCTGACATGAAGGCTGGAATTGAATTTTTGAACAGAGAGGTTCATGAAATTCATGATCGTCGTGAAGCGATTAAGTTTGTAGTGAAAACAGCAAAAGCAGGTGACATTGTTGTGATTGCAGGCAAAGGCCACGAAAATTATCAAGAGATTGATGGTGTCCGTCATTGGTTTGATGATGTGGTAGAAGTCCAAGCAGCCATTAAGGGTCAGCATGCGATTGAGCCAGCATCTTATCCAGCAGACTAAGGAATCATTATGCACACATCTACTACAAGTACTGCGACACTTGTCCCATGGACTTTGTCTGATCTAGTTGCTGCTACTCAAGGGTATTGGTTGAATGATAAAAAACCGACTGGAGAAGTAAAGCGTATTTTGACAGACTCACGTCATGCGGAGTCGGGGGATGCTTTTTTAGCGCTGAAAGGTGAGCGTTTTGATGCGCATGACTTTGTTCAACAAGTGGCTGAAAAAGGCTGTAAGATTGCGATTGTTGAGCGACCTTTAGATATCGATATTTGTCAGTTGGTGGTAACAGATACGAGATTAGCTTTAGGTATGCTTGGTGCATTTCGTCGCGCTCAACATGCGCAATTAAAAGTTATTGCACTAACTGGTAGTAGCGGCAAAACCACCACTAAAGAAATGCTTGGAAGTATTCTTGCTCGCAAAGCACCGACATTGATCACGCGAGGTAATCTCAATAATGATCTGGGTGTGCCTATGATGCTATTAGAGCTTCGACCAGATCATGAATATGCAGTGATGGAGCTTGGAGCAAGTCATCAAGGAGAAATTGACTATACCTCGAAGCTCGTTCAACCTCATGTTGCGGGTATTATTAATATTGGTACGGCTCATCTTGGTGAGTTCGGTGGGCGTGACGGAATTTGTAAAGCTAAATCTGAAATCTATGGTCATGTTTCAGAAACTTCGATCGTGCCAGCAGCTGATGATTATATAGACCAGATCCGTCAAAGTGTAAAAACAACAAAAATCTTAAGTTTTGGAGAAGGTGGCGATGTCTATGCTTCAGATATTCAGCTGAATCCACAGAGTGCTCAATTTAAATTACATACGCCTGTAGGTGTCCAACCCGTGGATTTACCTTTTGCTGGTGAGCATAATGTTCAAAATGCTTTGGCTGCTGCTGCTTTTGCATTGTCATTAAATATCAGCTTGGATGATATTGTCACGGGTTTAGAACAAGCTGTGGGTGCAAAGGGACGTTTGAATTTTATTCAAAAAAACGATTTTTTATTTATCGATGATACATACAATGCCAATCCGACGTCGATGCGTGCAGCGGGTGAAGTGCTTGCACAGCAAGAAGGTATTCGTGTCATGGTGATTGGGGATATTGGTGAGTTAGGTCCGACTGCTGCTCAACAACATTATTTACTCGGGCGAGATTTGGTTTCGATTCGCGGACTCAACTTTGTTGTTGCTGTTGGTGAGTTTGCACCAGCAACACAGGAAGGCGCACGTAGTACTCAGTACGGGAAAAAGTTACAAGCTTTCCTCAATCAAGAGCAAGCTCTACCATTTTTAATTAGTCTAATCGAAACACATCAACCGCAAAAAATGAGTTTCTTATTCAAAGGTTCTCGTTATACCCATATGGAAACGTTGATGGCAGATTTGATGGAGAAACTCTAAATGCTGTTATGGTTATTTGAACAACTTTCCGGCTATCACAGCTCGTTCCAAGTGGTTCGTTATTTAACATTACGTGCGCTGCTCAGTGTCTTGACAGCACTCACGATAGGCCTAGTTCTTGGTCCTGTTATGATCCGTAAGTTACAAGCTTTAAAATATGGCCAAGCGGTAAGTTCTTTCGCTCCGGAAAACCATGCCAAAAAAATGGGAACACCAACCATGGGTGGTCTCCTTATTTTGCTTTCTATTGGGATTTCAACTTTACTTTGGGCAGATCTTTCAAACCCTTATGTTTGGATTGTGCTTGGCGTGATGGTGATATTTGGCGCCGTAGGTTGGGCGGATGACTGGATTAAAATCCGTTATAAAGACAATGCAGGTTTGCCAGCGCGTAAGAAGTTTTTTTGGACATCTGTCGCTTCTTTGGGTGCAGGGATATCACTCTACGTAATTGCGACTCAGCAAACTAATCCTGTACACACTGCGAATATGTTGGATTTGCTGATCCCTTTCTTTAAAGATCTTACAATTCCTTTATCGGTAATCCCTTTAGGGATCGGTTTTATCATATTCACTTATTTAGTGATTAACGGTGCGTCGAATGCTGTTAACCTGACTGACGGTTTAGATGGTCTTGCAATTATGCCAATTGTATTGGTTGCGGCGGGCCTAGGGGTGTTTGCTTATCTGGCGGGTGATGTTCGTTTTGCAAATTATCTACATATTCCCTATGTGAAATATTCATCTGAACTCGTTGTTATCTGTGCTGCAATGATAGGTGCAGGTTTAGCATTCCTTTGGTATAACGCGCATCCTGCACAAGTATTTATGGGAGATGTTGGTGCCTTGTCGCTTGGAGCGATGCTGGGAACTATTGCGGTGATGGTACGTCAGGAAATTGTATTTGCAATTATGGCGGGTGTATTTGTAGTCGAAGCAGTCTCTGTATTCTTACAAATCGGTTCGCTTCGTATGCGAAATAAACGTGTTTTCCTTATGGCGCCGTTACATCATCACTATGAAAAGAAAGGATGGCGTGAAACACAGGTGGTCATCCGTTTCTGGATTATCACAATTATGCTGGTAGTTTTAGGTCTAATGACCTTAAAATTGCGCTAAGCAAGAATCAAATGAGATCAAGTCGGCTTATGCCGGCTTTTTTCATCGCTAAAATTTTTTTGGAGAAAATGATGAATCTGTTGATGTGTCCTGTTTGTCGCGAGGCATTGGCGCTTGAGGGGAAAACATGGCGCTGCAAGAGTAATCATAGTTACGATATTGCAAAGCAAGGTTATGTGAATTTGCATGTCGTACAGCATAAACACAGTAAAAATCCAGGGGATACCCCCGAGTCTGTTCGAGCTAGACGGTCATTTTTATCAGCGGGATTCTATGCGCCATTACAGCAAGCTGTCGTTGCTAAAATACGAGAATTACGTATTGAAAATCTTCTAGATATTGGTTGCGGTGAAGGATATTACACCAATGCAATGGAATCTGAAGCGATACAAGTTGTAGGGGTAGATATTGCTAAAACTGCAGTTCAGGTAGCAGCAAAATTTAATCAAAATGTCACTTGGGTTGTGGGTACGGGGGCTGTGTTGCCTGTTTTAAGCGAGACCATAGATTTGTGTACCAGTTTATTTAGTCCTATTCCCGAGGCGGAAATATTACGTGTATTAAAACCATCGGGGTATTTAATGGTTGTTACCCCAGGTCCACAACATTTATATAAAATGCGAGAAGCACTATTTGAAGAAGTTAAGGCACATGAACCACATAAATTTGTAGCGCAGTTGAGCGAGCACTTTGAATTAATTGATGAAAGCTTAATCCAAGCACCATTGGTGTTAAACCAAAATGATTTAAAGTGTCTTATCGCAATGACGCCATATGCTTATAAGGCGAAGCCTGAACGACGTGAGCAATTAGAACAAGTTGAAAAATTTGAACTGAGTGCAGAGTTTCAAATCTATATTTTAAAAAAGAAAAGTTAAAAAAAGCCCTCTTTTTGAGGGCTCTTTTTGGGGTTATTGAACTTGATCAATCAAATTTTCGATTGAATCCCGTTTAACTTGTGGTGTTGAATTCATATCCGGTGGTATCGACGACGTCGGCGTTAACGGTTGATCGGTATCTGGTAGATCATCAAAATCGCGATCATTCGTTGGTGCTACCACTGGAGCAGGGCGATAAATCGGACGAGCTAAAGGTGGAGTTTTATCTTTTTGCTCATGGTTTAATGTATGTACACGACCACGTTGTTCTCGAGTTAAAGGAGCTTTTGCATTTTTATCTAAACTTACCCAAGCATATGGTGTATTGGCAAGAGACTTCTCCATAAAGTCACTCCAAATTGGAAGAGCAGCGATACCCCCATATTCACGACGACCTAGTGTAGTCGGTTGGTCGAAACCTACCCATGAAACTGCGACTAGATTGCCGTTAAAGCCAGCGAACCAAGCATCTTTTGCATCATTGGTTGTTCCTGTTTTACCTCCTAAATCACCACGACCAATTTTCAATGCTGCGCGACCAGTACCATGCTGAATTACGTCTCGTAAAATATTCGCCATATCAAATGCTGAGCTGGATTTTAAAATTCGATGTGCTTGACGATATTGGCTACGCTCTTCATCAGTTAAAGTGGGTTGCTTATCCTCTAAAGACTGATTGGTAACTTCAATAATTTCGTCGTCTGGTGTTGTTGCTTCAGCAGTGGTTGTACCTTGCTTTTGAGATTTAATACATGAAATACATGCGTATTCTGGATTGGCTTGATAAATCACTTTGCCGTAAGCATCCTCAATACGGCTAATGAAGTGAGGTTGCACGCGGAAACCGCCATTGGCAATTGCGGCATAGCCTGTTGCCATTTGCACAGGGAGTACTTGAGGTGTTCCTAATGCAATCGTGTAGTTACGTGGAATCTGATCATCCTGCAAACCAAAATCCATAAACAATTGGCGAGTACGTTCTAGACCGACTGTTTGTAAAAGGCGAACAGATACAGTATTACGTGACAAATATAAAGCGCGACGTAATGGAATCATCCCCAGATAGCGCCCATCAGAATTGCGTGGTGACCATTTACCAATGGTAATGGGGTTATCACTAACCATGGTATGTGGCGTCATACCTCGTTCAAGTGCAAGCGAGTAGACAAATGGTTTGATAATAGAGCCAGGTTGACGCCAACCTTGCAGTGCACGGTTAAATTTCGATTGATAAAAATTATATCCACCAACGATCGCGACAATGGAACCATCATTTGGGTTAAGTGCAATTAACTGACCTTGTACACGAGGCACCTGTACCAAGGACCACATACTACGATTTTGATTTGGACGCAGACGAACAATATCTTTAACTTTCACAATTTGCGAGGCATTGCTCGGTGCACCACCCACACTATTGGCATTGCGATAGCGTCTCGCCCAAGACATTCCAGACCAAGGAACAGTGACTGATGAACCATCTTGTAAAGTTGCTTCAAAAGAATTACTTAAAACTTTAGTGACTTCAGCAGGGTAGGTGTTTGCAAATGGCACAAAATCTTTTAAGGGTTTGTCATGAGCTTCTGGGCCACGCCATCCATGACGACGGTCATAATTTTCTAAACCAACACGAACTGCTTCTTCGGCAAAGGCTTGACGATTGTAATCAATAGTGGTGTAAACCTTATATCCAGAATCGATCGCGAGATCGCCAAATTTTTTGACGAGTTCCGAACGAACCATTTCACCGACATAAGGGAATTTATTGTTAATACCGCGATCAGGCATGTCCAAGGCGATAGGTTCTGATACAGCATCTTCATATTCAATTTGGCTGATATAACCCAACTGTAGCATACGACCTAAAATCCAATTGCGACGTTCTAACGCACGCTCAGGATTGGCCACAGGATTATACTTAGAGGGTGCTTTAGGCAATCCTGCAATCATTGCCATTTGGGCAATTGAAAGATCGTCTAAATTCTTGTTGTAATAAATTTTTGCTGCTGCTGCAATACCATAGGCATTTTTACCGAGGAAAATTTTATTGACGTAGAGAGTTAGAATTTCTTCTTTTGATAATTTTTGTTCGATTTTACGTGCTAAGAAAATTTCGGTGAGTTTTCGCTTGAGTGTTCGTTCTGGTGTTAAATAATAGTTTTTAGCCACCTGCATGGTGATCGTAGAACCACCAGTTTGAATGTCAGAACCCGTGATCGATTCACTGACTGCACGCCCTAAACTTTTAAAACTAATACCGCTATGCTCAAAAAAAGAAGAGTCTTCAGCAGCTAAAAAAGCATGAATAAAATCTTGTGGAATTTGCTCATATTCAACTGGAACAGAAAGTTTGCCACCATATTCTGCGATTAATTGGTTATCTGCTGTATAAACTTGCAGCGGTTTTAATAATGGCGCCTTCTTAAAAGCAGACATCTCTGGCAAAGATGGTGCGATATAGAGATACATTCCATAGAAACCCATTGGAATTGTGACTAAAGTAATGATAATCAGCAAAAAAAAAGGGTGAATCTGTCCACAACAAGATAGCTTTTTCATAACAAGTAAGTTTTAATAGGTGCTAAAGGCAAACTAATAGAAGGTCAGTATAGCTTCTCATTTAACGGAATGTTAGTTGAGTTATTATATCCGCAAAAAAATTAGACCAAGTGTAGTTAGTTTGTATTGTGCTGTTGTTGGGGACAAAAAAATAATAGGAATTGCATTGTGCTTAGACTATATCGTAAGCCAAATAAGGGGTTAGTGGGGGTAGATGTTAGCTCGACCTCTGTTAAGCTACTAGAGCTATCTGTTAAAAACGGTCGCTATTGGGTTGAAAGTTACGGATTAAGTCCATTGGTTGATGGGAGTGTTGTTGAAAAAAACATCCTCAATCAGGATAACGTGGCTGATGCCTTAGAGCGCGCGATTAATATTGCAAATCCGCAATCGACGAATGCTGCTTTTGCGGTACCTACATCTATGGTGATTCACAAGGTCATCGAGATGGATGCCGACATGAGCGATGATGAACGTGAAGTTCAGATTCGTATGGATGCTGAGCAATATATCCCATTCCCACTTGACGAAGTCAGTTTAGACTTTGAAGTGCTTCCTGAGCGATTAAACAATCCAAACAGAGTGAACGTTTTACTCGTTGCGACACGTACTGAAAACGTGGATTCTCGTATTGAAGTATTGGATTTGGTCGGCCTTACCCCAAAAGTTGCCGATGTTGAAAGCTATGCACTGGAACGTAGTTTTGAAGTCTTTGCAGATACATTGCCGATTGGTGCAAATCTTGTTGGTGTTCTTGATATTGGTCATACCATGACGACTTTATCAGTTATGCAAAATGGCAAAATTATTTACACGCGCGAACAAGTGTTTGGCGGTAAGCAATTGACTCAAGATGTACAAAATCGTTATGGCTTATCTTATGATGAAGCTGGGCGTGCTAAAAAAGACAACACCTTACCAGATGACTTTGAAACAGAAGTTTTAATGCCATTCCTTGATGCAGTGATTCAACAAGCAGCGCGTTCATTACAGTTCTTTTTCTCTTCTTCTCAATTTAACGAGATTGATCATATTTTATTGGCGGGTGGTAATGCCAATATCCCAGGTCTTGCAAAAATGATGCAACAAAAATTGGGATATCGCGTCACTATTGCTAATCCATTTTTACAAATGGGCTTTTCTCCTCAAATCGACCTGAAAAAAATAGAAAATGATGCACCGTCATTATTGGTGGCGTGTGGCTTGGCATTGAGGAGTTTTGATTAATGGCTAAAATTAATTTACTCCCTTGGCGCGAAGAGCTAAGAGAACAGCGAAAAAAGCAATTTGTTTATATCTGTATCGCAGTGGTATTACTTGCGATTTTATCGGTTTTAGCAGCTTGGTTCTTCTTGAATCATAAATTGCAAGACCAAGAACAAGCAAACCAACTTATTGTAAGCACCAATCAAAGTTTAGACGTTCAATTAAAATCCTTGGAAGGATTGCAAGAACGTCGAAATGCAGTGATTGAGCGGATGAAACTGATTCAAGGTCTTGAAGGTCAACGACCTGTTACTGTGCGTTTAGTAGACGAATTGGTACGTGTTGTTCCTGAAACAGTGTATCTGACGAAATTTACCCGTACTGGTAATAAATTTACCATCGAAGGTAAAGCTGAAAGTCCGAATGCGGTAGCAGAGTTATTACGTGGTTTAGAAGCTTCCCAGTGGTACCGAAATGCATTTATGAATTCATTCTTGGCTGCGCCAGAAGTGAAGGAAAAAGCACCAAGTTCGGTAATCCCTCGAGTTGAAGAGTCTTACGGTACATTTATCGTGACTGTCGACTTGGGTGCAATTGCTCAACCGATAGCAGATATGGACGCGAATAATGTGGGAGGTGCACCATGAGTCGTAATGATTTAAATGACTTTGATTCAGATGTCACTGCACCAAAAAAGAAGTCCATGACTGTTGAAAAGTTCTTTCAGCAATTTAATACTTTGGACTCCAATAACTACGGTAGTTGGCCACTGTCTGTAAAAATTACCTGTTGGATTTTTATTTTCCTATTTGTTTGTGCTATTGGTTACTTTTTGGTGATTAAACCAAAACTTGAATCAATTGATCTTGCTAAAGCACAAGAGGCAAATTTACTGACAGAGTTTAAAGAAAAGGATTCTAAGCTCCGTAATTTGCAGCAATACCAAGCACAGTTGCAACAAATGGAAATGAATTTCAATGAGCAATTACAACAATTGCCAAAAGAAACAGAAATTCCAAGTTTAGTTGAGGACATCAACTTAACAGGTGTAAATTCAGGGCTCAAATTTAAAAATATCCGTCTCGAAAATGAAGTGGCTCAAGAATTCTTCATTGAGCAGCCAATTTCGATAGAAACGACAGGTGATTATCATTCATTTGGGCGTTTTGTGAGTGGAATTGCGTCTTTACCGCGTATCGTGACTTTGCATGATTTTGTGATTACAGCAACGCCGAGTACAGATAAAAAATCAGATATTCCACTGATCGATTATTCATTAAAAGCCAAAACATATCGTTATGTTGCATCGACTGAAGATACGGTAGGTTCAGCGGTTGTTCCACCAGCTGATATGCCAGCAGGAGGACAATAATGAAATCATTTAAGCTTTTGTTCGGATTAGTTATTGCAACGGCTATGGTGGGATGTGATTCGCGTATTGATGCGGTCAATCAAGAAATGGCGAATATTCGTAGCCAACCACCTTTACCGATAGAACCGGCACCTGTATTTAATCCAGTTCCAAATTTTCTTTACTCGGCGCATCAACTTCGAAGTCCATTCTTGCCAAACTCATTGGCAACAGAGCTAAGAATCATGTCGGGTAAACGTGTTTATCCTAATTTTAATCGTCAACCACAGCCTTTAGAAAGCTATGCATTGGAAACGTTAAACTTTAAAGGAAGTTTAAAACGTAACAATGGACAGATTCTTGCTTTGATTCAAACCCCTGATGGTGAGATTGAGCGTGTGCAACGTGGTAATTACATGGGGATGAACCAAGGGCGCATCGTGAAGATAACGCCGACTCAAATCGATCTGATTGAAATTGTTTCAGATGGTCGAGATGGTTATATCGAAAGACCAAGAAGCTTAGTGTTGCTTGGGCCTGTTGGTTAAGACGAGTTAAGGAATAACAATGAAAAAGAGTATGCAAAATTTTTGGGGTGGGGATCGACAGTATATGAACCGTTTTCTTCGTCAATTCGCTATGACCACTGTTTCTATAGCTGTTATGCAGGCAGCGGCGGCTAAAACTACGATGACCAATATTGTGCCTTTGCAGGTGCCAGGTCAAGGAACAGAAATCCGTGTCATGTTTAACGGATTACCTCCACAGCCACAGTCATATCAATTGGAAAATCCATCTCGACTGGTTTTGGATTTTATGCAGGCAGGTCAAACACTGGCGAATACTAAAATACCTGTGTCGACCACTGAAGCAAACTCAGTTGAAGTCATTTCTAATGATCAGCGTTCACGGTTAACTGTCAATTTAACGCAGAAAGGTAGCTACACGACACGTGTTGAAGGCAATACCTTTATTTTAAAAATAAATAATCCGAACTCTGCGAAAGTGGCAACATCAGCGGCGCCAGTGGTTACACAAGCCAAAGCAGCAGAACCAACGACTAAACCAAGTGTTTTAAAGCCAGTCATACGTCCTAATCTGACGAATAACGTTACACCTGTTGCGACTACACCTGTTGCGACTACAGCTGTGGCAACGACACCTGTAACGCCAACACCTGTGATTCCTGTTGCAGCACAGCAGGTATTGAAACCAACTGCACCAACGCCTACTGTGTTAAGACCTGCCGCTCCACCTACATCAGTGGTTAGTCAGCAAGTTGCAGCACCTGTACCACCTCCAGTAGCTCCTGTTTATCAGCAGCCTGTTGCGTATACACCGCCAGCACCTGTCGCTTATCAAGCAGTAGAACAAGGACTACAAGATATTGGTTTTGAGCGCGGTAGTGCAGGTGAGGGACAAGTTGTACTGAATTTAAAAACAGCAGATACACCAGTGGATGTACAACAGCAAGGTAGCAAAGTTGTGGTGCGTTTCCTCGGTAACAAAATTCCATCGCATTTGGTGCGCCGTTTAAACGTTAATGATTTTGCGACGCCTGTCTCTACAGTAGATGCTTATAATGATAAGTCAAATGGTGTAATTTCCATTCAGTCGAGCGGTAGCTTCGAATATATGGCTTATCAAACAGATGGTAAGTTAACCATCAGTCTAAAACGCCCAGAAGAGAAAAAAGGCTTAAGCAGCCAAAATCGCACACCGAAATATACAGGTAATAAGATTTCTCTCGACTTCCAAGACATTGAAGTGCGCCGCGTATTACAATTGTTGGCTGATTTTACCGGTATTAATATGGTGACTTCGGATTCAGTTCAAGGGAATATTACATTACGCTTAAAAGATGTGCCTTGGGATCAAGCGCTTGATATTGTAATGAAAACCAAGAACTTGGATAAGCGTCGCAACGGAAACGTGATTTGGATTGCACCTGTTCCAGAATTGATTAAAGCCGAAGAAGAAGAGGCGAAAGCCATTGCACAAAGTGTGAAATTGGCACCATTGCAAACCGAATATATTCAATTGAGCTATGCCAAAGTTGAAGATATTGAAAAGTTGATTACTGAAGGTCGTAACAGTCGTTCTTCTAATGGTAATAATACAAACTCAACAACTGACCCATTGGGGGACAGTGTCGGGTCATTATTAAGTCCACGTGGTACAGTTTCAATTGATCCACGTACCAATACATTGATCATTAACGATACAGTTCAAAAAATTGATCAAATTCGCAAGATGATTGATTTATTGGATGTTTCTGTAAAACAAGTCATGATCGAAGCTCGTATTGTACGCGCGACAACAGATTTCACTAAAGAAATGGGTGTGAAATGGGGGGTAGTATCGAAAGGTGTTGCAACCAATAATGATCTTTTGGTTGGTGGTAGTGATCAAACGCTGTGGGATTTAAAATCACCAAGTGAGGATGGTCGTTATAATATTCAACGTCCTGATAACTTAAATGTGGATTTAGGTGTGGCTGGGGCTGCAGGTAAAATTGCATTTGGTTTAATCAATATGTCTGATTTTATGCTGGACCTTGAGTTGTCGGCACTACAAGCTGATGGCTACGGTGAAGTTATTTCTACTCCAAAAGTTCTCACTGCTGATAAGCAACAAGCGAAAGTTGCTTCAGGTCAGGAAATCCCTTACCAAACCACTGAAACTGCAGGTGGTGCTGCAACGGCGACGACTTCCTTTAAAGAAGCGTTGTTAAGCTTAGAGGTAACACCAAGTATTACGCCTGATGGTAAAATTCAAATGAAATTGAACATTACCAGTGATTCACCAGCAGGTTATGCACAGAATGGGGAAATCATTTTGAATAAAAATCAAATTGATACCAATGTGCTTGTGAACAACGGTGAAACTGTGGTGCTAGGTGGTATTTTCGAGCAAGAAACGATTTTTAACCAAACCAAGGTGCCTTTCTTTGGTGATATTCCAGCTGTTGGTCGTCTATTCCGTAAAGACAGTAAAACAGAGAATAAGCGTGAGTTATTAATCTTTGTGACACCAAGAATTGTTAATGACAGGCAAACTAGAAACAATTAATATAGTTTCAATGAAAGCAATTCAATAGGTGACTCCTTGCCAAGCAAAGAGTTTGAAACCCTACCGAATATTTATTTGGTAGGGCCCATGGGAGCTGGTAAAACAACCGTTGGTCGACATCTTGCAGATTTACTTCATCGAGAGTTTCTTGATAGTGATCATGAGATAGAAAGAAAAACTGGGGCGACCATCCCATGGATTTTTGAGAAAGAGGGTGAACAGGGATTCAGACATCGTGAATCACTGGTAATTGATGATTTAACATCAAAACAAAATTTAGTTGTTGCGACGGGTGGCGGTGCAGTTACTCAGTCGATTAATCGATCTTATCTAAAAGATCGAGGTATTGTGATTTATCTTTATACTCCCGTAGAAATACAACTTCAAAGAACCTACCGTGATAAAAATCGACCTTTATTACAAGTCGAAAATCCTGAACAGAAATTACGTGAATTATTGAATATTCGTGATCCGCTGTATCGTGAAGTTGCACATCATATTATTGAAACGAATCAAGGTGCTGCGCGTGATTTGGCACAACGTATTCTTAATGTGATTGTCGCAAAAGAATTGAATTAAATTTGTTTTATTGGCTTATAACATCATGCAAACCTTATTCGTTGAACTCGGTGAACGCCGTTATCCTATTTTCATTGGTAGTGATTTAGATCCGCAACAATTACTTGAACCCTATATTCATGGGCAACAGGTCATGATTGTCACCAATGAAACGGTTAAACCGTTGTATTTAAATCACTATGTATCAGCTGTGGAAGGTTTAGGTAAAAAAGTTGAGACATGTGTTCTACCTGATGGTGAATGTTATAAAAATATTGAACATTTGAATTTAATTTTTGATGCCTTGCTTGAGGCAGGATTTAACCGCGATTGTACAGTGCTTGCCTTGGGTGGAGGGGTGATTGGTGACATGGCTGGATTTGCATCAGCTTGTTTCCAACGCGGAGTATATTTTATTCAAGTCCCGACCACGCTGCTATCGCAAGTCGATTCGAGCGTTGGCGGTAAAACTGGAATCAACCACCCATTAGGCAAAAACATGATTGGCGCATTCCAGCAGCCACAGGTCGTACTTGCGGATATGGCGCAACTTAAAACATTGCCTGAGCGTGAGTTATCAGCAGGTTTGGCTGAAGTCATTAAGTATGCCCTATTAGGAGATGTTGATTTTCTTGCATGGCTTGAGGAAAACATGGATGGTCTCGTTGCACAACATCCAGAATTACTTGCTGAAGCAGTGTACCGCTCTTGTGCACACAAAGCGCGAATTGTGGCCAATGACGAGAAAGAACAGGGTGAGCGTGCATTGCTGAATTTAGGTCATACCTTTGGACATGCGATTGAATCTTATCTGGGGTATGGTGAGTGGTTACATGGTGAGGCTGTGGCGACGGGAATGGTGATGGCGGCAGATTTATCTTATTTAATGGGGTGGATCACAGAAGCTGACCTTGAACGTACAAAAATTATCATTCAACGTGCGAAATTACCGATAAAATGTCCTCAAATTCCACTTGATGAATTTTTGGCATATATGTCTCATGACAAAAAAGTCCTGAATGGTCAATTACGTTTAGTGCTCTTGAAGTCGCTAGGGCAAGCAGTAATTACCAAAGAGTTTGATGTGGGATTAATGAAACAAGCGATTTTACGTAATCAAGCATAATCTTAGGTTTTCTCATGACGGTACGCCACTCATCCCCACGCACAGCGCAACAATATATTTGGTTGATCGGTGGCATACTGTTTTTAGTCGCATCTTTTGTATTCTGGATTTTGACTGATAGCAAAGAGTTGGTTACTCAGTCTAAGCAAATTGAAGAAACTCAAGTCCAGATTCAACCTGAAAAGGTGGCAGCAACAAATTATTTGGGCGGGCTGACTGATCAAGTGCGACCTTTGGAATTAACTGCGCGTAAAGTGGCTTCAGGAAACCATTTGCCTGAATTTAGAGGCACAAAGTTTATTCAAGACAATAAAAATAATTATTTTATCGAACTATTTCGCGTTACCAATGAAGATGTAATTAAAAGTTTTCTTAATAAGCAAACTGATCGTAAACCATACATTTATTTTCGTTTGAGTGGTGAGGATCAAGTTGAACAGTACATTTTGGGTTATGGGCTGTTTATGGGGGAAGGTGCTGCCAAGACAACTTTAAATGGATTGGATTTAAAGTTACCACCTTCTGTAGCGCCTAAAGTTGCTGGCTTTAATCAGTTTGTGGGTCAAGTCAATGACATGGGTTCTGAAGAACTAACAACTGCAAAATTATACGAAATTAAATTACGACCTGCAGCGGTACCATTGATTGATGAGTCATTGCTGGTTCGTCCTAAGCCAACCCCTGTGGCTGATCCTGCTAAGGCAACAACCAATGTGACTATTACAAGAAAAGATCAGTCAGGAAATGTGGTTGATGTGAGACGTTCGCAATCGAATGTTGACCCTATTTCGAGCGATAATTCAAAGAATAATACGGATAAACGGAATCAAGAGGCTCAAATTAGTGATCCATTTAATTAAAATGGTATAAAATGGCGCAAAATTAAACGAAAGCATAATAAATTTGCACATCATTGGTGCGATAAAGTGGTTCTAATTTGGTGCCTTTTCGGTTAATAATGACAAAATAATTGAAATAAAACGCTTGCACGGAATAAATAAATATTGGCATAGATTTTGCTTTTATTGGTGCACTGATTAAGTAAATTGTCCCTATTTTGGAGCGAAGACCTTAATTTAGTGTGCGATTTAGTCAAATTGATCTGCTTTAAATGGGTGCAAATCGTCTCGTACATTTGTGAAATTAAATCAGAAAAGACGTTCAATAACGAAAGACATACAGAATCATGTCTTTGTTTTATAAAGAAATCGTATTTGAAGAATAGATAAGTTTTGCCCAATGAGGGCCATGTTGAAGAAGGGTACGCTATGCACATGCCATCGCCTAATACTGTAGCTCCCGCTAAAGGTCTATACCAACCGGATGAGTTTAAAGATAACTGTGGTTTCGGATTAATCGCCCATATGCAAGGTGATGCGAGTCATGACTTGGTCAAGACCGCGATTCATAGTTTAAGTTGTATGACGCACCGCGGTGGTATTGCTGCAGATGGTAAGACGGGTGATGGATGTGGTCTACTGTTGGCTATGCCTAAGCAATTCTTCCGTGAAGAAGCAAAACGTTTAAGTGATATTACACTCAGTGAAATTTTTGCAGTAGGTACAGTTTTTCTTAGCCTAGATCCTGCAATTGCTGCACATGCAAAACAAGTGCTGACTAAAGAAATTGAATCAGAAGGTTTGCGTGTAATTGCATGGCGTTTAGTGCCAACCAATAATGAAGCATTAGGCTCAATTGCGATGCAGTCTTTGCCAGCATTTGAACAAGTAATTGTTAACTGTCCAATGGGTGTTGAAGAGGTTGAGTTTAACCGTAAGTTATTCTTGGCTCGACGTCGTGCTGAACAAAAATTAAGTCAAGATAGTTCATTCTACGTTACAACACTTTGTTCAACTGTGATCTCTTATAAAGGCTTAATGATGCCTGATGCGATTGCAGATTTTTATACAGATTTGGCTGATCCACGTTTGGAATCACACATTGTAGTGTTCCATCAGCGTTTCTCAACCAATACATTGCCACGTTGGCCATTGGCACAACCTTTCCGTTACTTAGCGCACAATGGTGAAATTAATACCATTACAGCAAACCGTAACTGGGCGATGGCACGTACACCAAAGTTTGAAAACCCGCTCTTACCTGGTTTAACTGAGCTCAACCCAATCGTAAATCGTACTGGCTCTGACTCTTCAAGTTTAGACAACATGCTCGAGATCTTGGTTGGTGGAGGTATGGATTTATTCCGTGCACTACGCATGCTCGTTCCACCAGCATGGCAAAACGTTGAAACTTTAGATGCTGATTTACGTGCATTCTATGAGTTCAACTCTAAACATATGGAAGCATGGGACGGGCCAGCAGGTCTTGTGATTCAAGATGGTCGTCATGCGATTTGTATGCTTGACCGTAATGGCTTACGTCCTGCACGTTGGGTAATTACTAAAAATGGTTACATCACACTTGCATCAGAAATTGGTGTCTGGGGTTATGAACCAGAAGATGTGGTCTCTAAAGGTCGTGTTGGACCAGGTCAGATCTTAGTCATTGACACTTTCACTGGTAAATTGCTGGATACTAAAGACGTCAGTAATCATCTGAAAAAAATGCGTCCTTATCGTCAATGGTTGCGTGAAAATTCAGTTCGTATCCAAGGCAGCCCAGAGTTAGAAGAATATCTATGTGATCAAGGCTTAAAAGGCGATGCTTTAAAAGCAGCGCAAAAAATGTTTATGGTGACATTTGAAGAGCGAGATCAGTTATTACGTCCAATCGCTGAAAGTGGTCAAGAAGCAGTAGGTTCCATGGGCGATGATACGCCGATGGCAGTATTGTCTCGTCAAGTACGCCATGTAACAGATTACTTCCGTCAACAATTTGCTCAGGTAACTAACCCACCAATCGATCCATTACGTGAATCGATCGTAATGTCTTTAGAAACATGTTTGGGTCGTGAACAAAATGTATTTGAACAAGGTCCAGAGCATGCGGATCGATTAATTATTTCAAGTCCTGTACTGTCAAACTCTAAAATGCATCAAATTCGCACTTTAGGTCGTAAGGGCTACGAGATTGCAGATATTGATCTAAACTATGCAGAGACTGAAGGTCTAGAAGCCGCGATTACACGTATTTGTGAAGAAGCAGCGCAAGCAATTCGTGATGGCAAAACCCTATTGGTGATTTCTGATAAGAAAATTCGTGAAGGGTTCTTACCAGCCAATGCAGCGATGGTAACGGGTGCTATCCACCATTACCTCATCCATGCAGGTTTGCGTACAGATGCAAACATTATTGTTGAAACAGCTTTAGCGCGTGATCCACACCAGTTTGCCGTAATGCTTGGCTTTGGCGCAACAGCAATTTACCCATATCTTGCATATGACGTCATTAATGATTTAATTGCGAAAGGTGAGTTGTTAGGTGATCCGATTCATGCACAAGCGAATTTCCGTAAAGGGATTGAAAAAGGATTGCTGAAAGTCCTTTCAAAAATGGGTATTTCGACTGTTGCTTCATATCGTGGTGGGCAGTTATTTGAAGCTGTCGGTTTATCTGAAGAAGTTGTTAATAAATGCTTCACAGGTGTTCCAAGCCGTATTAAAGGTGCGACTTTTGTTGATCTTGAAAATGATTTGAAAAAATTAGCAGAAACCGCTTGGAAATCACGTAAGCCAATTGAGCAAGGTGGTTTGCTGAAATTTGTATTTGATAAGGAATATCACGCTTTTAACCCTGATGTAATTAATGCTCTACATAAATCTGTACGTTCTGGGAAATATGAAGATTTCAAAGAATATGCTGAGCTTGTAAATAATCGTCCAGTGGCAACCATTCGTGATTTATTTAAACTCAAAACAGAAAATTCAATTCCACTGGATCAAGTTGAATCTGTAGAAGCGATTCTTCCGCGTTTTGACTCTGCAGGGATGTCTTTAGGGGCATTATCACCAGAAGCACATGAAGCGATTGCCATTGCAATGAATACAATTGGTGGTCGTTCGAACTCAGGTGAGGGTGGTGAAGATCCAGCGCGTTACGGCACAATCCGTAACTCAAAAATCAAACAAATCGCATCAGGTCGTTTTGGTGTAACGCCTGCTTACTTAACTTCTGCAGAAGTACTGCAAATTAAAGTGGCACAAGGTGCAAAACCGGGTGAAGGTGGTCAGTTGCCAGGTGGTAAAGTGAATGGCTTAATTGCACGTTTACGCTACTCTGTACCGGGTGTGACATTAATTTCTCCACCACCGCACCACGATATTTATTCAATCGAAGATTTATCGCAGTTAATTTTTGATTTAAAACAAGTGAACCCTCAAGCGATGGTCTCTGTAAAACTGGTATCTGAGCCAGGTGTGGGTACGATTGCTGCGGGTGTTGCAAAAGCCTATGCTGACTTTATTACCATCTCTGGTTATGACGGTGGTACAGCAGCATCGCCATTGTCTTCGATTCATCATGCGGGTTCGCCATGGGAGCTTGGTCTTTCTGAAGCGCATCAAGCCCTTCGTGTAAATGATTTGCGTGGTAAAGTTCGCGTTCAAACGGATGGTGGTTTAAAAACGGGTCTAGATGTCGTGAAAGCAGCTATTTTAGGTGCGGAAAGCTTCGGTTTTGGTTCTACACCAATGATTGCGTTGGGTTGTAAATACCTCCGTATCTGCCACTTAAATAACTGTGCGACTGGTGTAGCGACTCAGCAAGATCATTTGCGTCAAGAGCACTATATCGGCGAACCACAAATGCTCATTAACTTCTTCACCTTTATTGCTGAAGAAACACGTGAGTGGTTGGCTGCATTAGGTGTATCAAGTTTGAAAGACTTGATTGGTCGTACCGATTTACTAGAAATGCTACCTGGTGAAACAGATAAGCATGCTCACCTAGATTTAAGTGCTTTACTTGAATCACATCCAGCTGCTGAAGGCAAAGCTCAATATTGCGAAGTCGAAGGAAATGCACCATTTGATAAAGGTGTTTTGGCTGAGTCTATGATCGCAGAAATATTGCCTGCGATTGAAGCTGGTACAGGTGGTGAATACAGTTTTAGCATTGGTAACTGTGACCGTTCTATTGGGGCACGTGTTTCAGGTGAGATCGCTCGTCGCTATGGTAATTTAAGTATGGAAGCACACCCTGTTAAAGTGAATTTGACAGGTACTGCTGGACAATCACTTGGTGTATGGAATGCGGGTGGTCTGCATATCAAGCTTGAGGGTGATGCGAATGACTATGTGGGTAAAGGTATGGCGGGTGGTCGTATCTCAATTTTCCCACCGAAGGGTTCTCCATTCCAAACACAAGAAACAGCGATCATTGGTAACACATGTTTATATGGTGCAACAGGCGGTAAATTATTTGCTGCAGGTACAGCTGGTGAACGTTTTGCTGTTCGTAACTCAGGTGCGTTCGCGGTGATTGAGGGTGCAGGCGATCACTGCTGTGAATACATGACAGGTGGTATTGTGACGGTACTGGGTAAAGTTGGTCATAACTTCGGTGCAGGTATGACAGGTGGTTTTGCTTATGTACTTGATTTAGATAATGACTTTGTTGATCATTATAACCACGAGTTGATCGAGCTTAATCGTATTTCGACCGAATCAATGGAAGAACATAAAGAGTTCTTAAGCCGCATTTTAGATGAGCATATTAAGGAAACTGGTAGTGCTTGGGCGTATAAGATCCGTAATGAGTTTGATTTCTACAGCCGTAAATTCTGGTTGGTGAAACCGAAAGCTGCAAACTTGCAGACTTTATTAAAAACAACTCAAGCTGATCCTCAATAATTCCACTACTGCAGATATATAGGCAGATGCAGCTGAACTAACAACAGACTGCATCTACCCACGGAGAGAGACATGGCAGAACGCCTTAATAATGACTTTCAATTCCTGGATGTCGCACGCCAAGATCCAGAGAAAAAAGATCTCAACGTCCGCAAAGCTGAGTTTGTGGAAATTTATAAACCTTTTACAGCCGAAGTTGCGAAAAACCAAACACATCGCTGTTTAGGTTGTGGTAACCCTTACTGTGAATGGAAATGTCCAGTACATAACTATATTCCAAACTGGTTAAAACTGATTGCTGAAGGTCGTATTTTTCAAGCAGCAGAGCTTTGCCACCAAACCAATACACTACCGGAGGTGTGTGGTCGAGTTTGTCCTCAAGACCGTTTGTGTGAAGGTGCATGTACACTAAATGATGGGTTTGGTGCGGTGACCATTGGAAATGCTGAAAAGTATATTAATGATACGGCATTTGCATTGGGCTGGCGTCCTGACATGTCTCATGTCAAATGGACAGATAAAAAAGTCGCGATTATTGGTGCAGGCCCTGCAGGTCTAGGTTGTGCGGACATTTTGGTGCGCAATGGTGTTAAACCTGTCGTATTTGATAAGCGCCCAGAAATAGGTGGTTTGCTGACCTTTGGTATCCCTGAGTTTAAGATGGAAAAGGACGTGATGAAACGTCGTCGTGAAATCTTTACAGGCATGGGGATTGAATTCCGTTTAAATACAGAAATTGGCACAGACATCACCATTGATCAATTGCTTGCTGATTATGACGCTGTCTTCATGGGTATGGGAACATACACATACATGAAAGGTGGTTTTGCAGGTGAAGATTTGGAAGGTGTTTATGATGCCCTTGATTTCTTAATTGCCAATGTGAATCGTTGCCAAGGTTGGGAAAAAGATCCTTCAGAATTTATCAGTGTGGAAGGTAAGAAAGTTATTGTACTCGGTGGCGGTGATACTGCTATGGATTGTAACCGTACTTCAATCCGCCAAGGTGCAACATCTGTCACTTGTGCATACCGCCGCGATGAAGAAAACATGCCAGGTTCACGCCGTGAAGTTAAAAATGCGCGAGAAGAAGGTGTTGAATTTCAGTTCAATCGTCAGCCGATCGAAATCGTGGGTGAGAATGGAAAGGTCACAGGTGTTAAATTTGTGACGACTCAACTCAGTGAGCCTGATAGTCGTGGTCGTCGCAGTCCTGAACCGATCCCAGGTTCAGAGGAAATCTTACCTGCTGATGCAGTGCTGTTGGCCTTTGGTTTCCGTACAAGCCCTGCAGAATGGTTTAATGATGTAAGTATTAATTTAGATGGTTCAGGTCGTGTCGTTGCTCCTGAGCATCAACAATACAAGTTCCAAACTTCTAATCCGAAAATCTTTGCCGGTGGAGATATGGTGCGTGGTTCTGACTTGGTCGTAACTGCGATTTGGGAAGGACGTCAGGCTGCTGAAGGTATTTTAGATTATCTTGATGTTTAAACGAAAACATGCCTTACAAAAAATCCTACTTCGGTAGGATTTTTCATTTATATGCATGACTTGTTTGACAATCTCTTGTTGAATATTCAAAAGTATCCAATTCAAGAACTATCTTAAGAATCATGTAATTAAATAAAAAAGAGAATGGAGTTGTAATTTAATTTGCGACTTTATTGGCAAAAAATATAATTTATTTGTCTGTGTGGTTATTTTTGCAATATTAAATCTGATTTATTCTGACAGTATGAATAAGAAATGCTATATCCATATAGGCTCTAAAATGACAACTACACAAATCGCCAAAGATAAATCTTATTTAAATCGTCCAAAAGCGATTGGGATTACCGTACGACGTTTAAATTATAATCCTAAAGCCATTCGACGCCATTTTTTCGCGAATTCTCCAGTCATGTCACATTTGTTGACAGCACTTTCTTCTACCTTTCCAATTGGTGAACAATTTTTTGTTCATAGTGTTCGTAATGTACGAGATAAAGTGAAAGATGAAAAATTACAAGCGCAGATTGCAGCCTTTATTGGTCAAGAGGCGATGCATTCAAAAGCACATGCGGAATTTAATGACGCTTGGCGCCGTGATGATTATCAACTTGATAACTTTCAAGCATGGTTAGCGCGACGCGATGAATTTATTCGTACTACCCATCCAAAATTGCAGTTAGCAATTACCTGTGCTTTTGAGCATTTTACAGCGTTATTGGGTGGTTATATTCTTCGTCATCCTGAAGTGCTGTCGACCTTAGATGAAGATGCAACTAAGCTTTGGGTGTGGCATGCAATTGAGGAAATCGAGCATCGAGCAGTTGCATTTGATCTCTACCAAGCGGTATATAAAGATACCAAAGTGCGCCGCAATATTATGCGTAGCGTAACCACAGGTTTTGCGAGTCTTACATTTTATTCAGCAACTCGATTATTTTGGCAAGATCGTCGAAAAAGCTTACCGAAGGTCAGTGGAAACTTATATGGTATTTACTTAATTTCTAAAATGATGATCGAACTAATTCCAGAATATCTATCATATTACAAAGAGGATTTTCATCCTTCTGAAATTGACTATACGGATATCGTGAATCATTGGAAGGCCAAATTAGCTGAAGAATATCAAGTGGAAGGCTTCCAAGAGCATTCCCAACCTGTACTGTATAGCTAATAAAAAACCTAGCGAATGCTAGGTTTTTTATTACTTAGATGAATCTTGATTAAACTGACGCATTCTTCTTTGGCGCTGCCAAGGGAGGGGGCGGTCGAGTGCTTCAGGAACATCACCTGATGTAGAGCGTAAACGTAAATGTAATGCAGCTTGTGCAATTAAATTTGCCGATACAGGCGCCGTAATAAAGGCAAGTAATGTAATCAGTAGTTCAGCAAACCCTAAGCGACTATGAAAGGCTGAATAAATCATAGCTGCTATTAAAAAACTACCTAAGCCTAATGTGCTCGACTTTGTAGGGGCATGCAGACGCATGAAAAGGTCAGGCAATTTCACCATTCCAATTCCACCTACAAGTGTAAAAAAGGCACCATTGATCAGGAAGAAGGAAACTAAGATTTCCATAATCAGCTGAATATTCATAGTTTTCTCCTAGTCCACCACATGGCCTGTCGTAAAATAGCGAGCTAATGCTGCTGTCGATACGAAACCAAGCATGGCTACCAATAGTGCACCTTCAAATAAAGAGGTGCTAGCCCAATAAATTCCTAGAACCACAACTAAACACGTAGCATTCAGAAATAAAGTATCTAATGCAAGTAGTCGATCAACCATTGAAGGACCGATTACAAGACGGATTAGACAGAGCAACATTGAAATCGTAATTCCAATTAAGCTAATTCCCAATACATAAGGAAGAATGATCATTGAGAATCTCCTTGCTGTTTTACATGGAAAATTGCGATGAGAGGCGCTTCGTAGCGCTGTTTGATTTCTAAAATATCAGCCTCTGGATTGTCTGTATTAATCGAGTGAACAAGAATATCTCCACGTTCTTGGTCGATTCCAGCACTGACTGTACCAGGAGTAGTCGTAATGATCATTGCCAGTAAACTGTTTACTTGGTCATGATCCGTATCTAGAGGTACCCGATACCACTTAGGGTGTAGACGATCAGTAGGTCCTAGGACTTGTTTAGCAACACGAATATTACTGATGATAATGTCCCATAACACAACAAAAACCAGTTTAACTGCTAAATCCCAATGAATATTGGGTGTACGAACGATAAAAGGTTGTACTAGCTTAGGAATGACTAAACCAATAAGAATAGCAACCAATATATCAAACAACGCTGCGCTGTTAGCCAACATCAGCCAACTGATAGCCACGATAACTGAAACAAAAGGATGTGGCATGATTCGATCAAATAGAGAGCTCTTTTGTATCATTTACTGCTCCATCGGTTGAAGCTTAGATTGGGCTTCTTCAGGTTGTCGCTGGTTCAATTCTTGTTCTTTGATTTGACGGCGCTTGAACTCTGAGATGTGTTCGCCCTCAAGTGATTTTTCACTTATAACATGTGGAATATAATGTGCATTTGGGTCTGCAAACTCTCCGCCGTATTTTGTTTCTGGAAGATAATTGGGATCAAATGGTTGTACACTAATTACTTCACCACGTTCATCCATTTTTAAAACAGCAGTAATATATTGTTCTGAATCATTTAACTGATTTGCAGTTTGTTGAATATACTGTGTGACTGGATGAGCAAATATCACATAAGCGATTAAACTTATAATAAAGACAAAAATTGTGGTGTCATTACGTGGAGGTGCCTTGCTTGGTAACTTTTGATATTCATGATAAGACTCTTGATTAGGGTCATTTTCTGGTACAGTTGAACGCCATAAAATAACGAATCCTAAACGAGTGAAAGCTATCATACTAAGCAAGCTCACAATCAGAATGACAATAATAATGAGCAATTGATAGCTAGATACAGAGGCCGCTTGAAGGATAAATACTTTTCCAAAGAATCCACTGAAGGGTGGAAGCCCTGCCATCATGAGTGCAATAATGAAAAAGCAAATCGAAACTAGCGTCTGCTGTTTCATGATTGGTGCGATTTTTAGATGATCTTTGAATGCACCACGCTGCGAAGTAATCCAACCGCATAGCAAGTAGAATGCAGCGGCAATAATCGTACTATGCACGAGGTAATATAGCGCTGCAGCCCAAGCATCTGCAGTCATCAGAGAAAGGGCGATTGCAATCGTTCCTATAGACGATAGGATCATGAAACCAACAAAACGACGCATTCGCTCTGCACCAATCGCACCAATTACACCATAAATAGTCGTAATTAAACCAATTGGAAGCAGCCAAGTGCTGAGAATTTCTCGCGAAAGCTCATCGGTGAATACGGTTCCATTCACACGTAAAATGGCATAGATACCCACTTTGGTCATGATGGTGAATAATGCGGCTACAGGGGTCGTGGCGACGGCATAAGTTTTAGGTAGCCATAGTCCGACAGGGAGGATTGCAGCCTTGATACCAAAGACTACAAACAGCATTAATCCGCCTGCAACTGCCATATTGTACTGATCACCTTCAAGTGTACGTACAATTCGACCCACATCAGCCATATTCAGGCTACCAGTATTACCATAAATCATCCCTAAGCCAATCAAAAAGAATGCAGACGCTAATAGGTTGATCGTTACATAGTGAATACCAAGTTGGAAACGTGCTTTGCCTTGACCATGTAGAAGCAATACATATGAAGCCATCAATAGCACTTCAAAGAAAACAAACAAGTTAAATAAGTCGCCTGTTAGAAATGCACCACATAATCCCATGAGTAAAAAATGGCTCATTGCATGGAAATAGCGTCCACGTTCATCCCATTCTTTACTTGCAAACCAAATAATTGGTGTCGCAAGAGCATAGGTGAGCACGAGCATAAAGGCTGCCAAACGATCTAGTACAAGTACAATGCCAAAAGGAGCTGACCACTCGCTTAAACTATACACATAGATCTGACCAGAGTTCGCCTGAATTAAGTAAATGATTGCAGTCGCTAAACCAAGAAAAACCGATGTTAAACTGATTCCACGACGCCAAGGTTGACGCCAGTCATGCGCTAAAGATCCTGAACCTGGATTACCCAATAGCACTAAAATAAATGCAGTAAATGTCGGAATTAAAATACTTAAAATTGGCGAGTGGGTGAGCCATAAATCATAAAAATTCATCATTAAGGCTCATCCTCTCTTGGGTCTGTATTGATTATTTCTTCTTTAGAGTCAACATGATCAGTACCCGATTCATAACGACTTCTCAATGCTAGTTGCACGATAAAAGCAGTTGTGGCAAAACCGATTACAATTGCCGTTAATACAAGTGCTTGAGGTAATGGATCTGTAACTTGAGTGGCATTGGTTAAAATCGCAGGTGAATTTAATTGAATCCGCCCCATTGCAAAGAGAAATAAATTGACTGCATACCCTATCATGGCCAAGCCTAGTACCACAGGGAAAGTGCGGGCACGTAAAATCAGATAAATACCAGTGGCAACCAATAATCCAATAGCGGAGGCGAGTAAAAATTCTAAACTAATCATTCTTTACTCCTTCGGTACAGGGCCGGTGATGCTTGAGTTGCGTGAGTCGCCTAAAACGGAAATCATGAGCATTGTTGCACCAACGACTGTGACATAGACACCAACATCAAATGCTGCAGCAGATGGCAAATGCATTTTTCCGAGAATGATCGGCTCTACATAAATATGAGCACTGGTCAGGAATGGTCGACCCCAGAACCACGCAGCGACCCCAGTCAGACCAGCAATAGTTAAGCCAGTACCAATCCAAATTTCATAAAGACGCCCAGACTTTGCTCGTAAGAGTTGTTCAGTGTGATCTTGACCTAGTGCAATGTACTGAATCACAAGCGCCATTGATGTAATGAGACCTGCGATAAAGCCACCCCCTGGAAGATTATGTCCGCGTAAGAAAATATATAAGCTGACGACTAAGGCAATCGGAAGGACCCAAGATGCGGTCATTCGGAACATCAACGGTGATGGATTAAAGCGATAGGTTAAGCCTTGTGTAATGGTCGTACCATGAGCACGCATTCCATCCATTAAACACAGTGTCCCAATCGCAGCAATACCCAGTACTGTGATTTCACCAAAGGTATCAAATCCACGGAAATCGACTAAAATTACGTTCACAATATTTGAACCACCACCGAGCGGTAGAGATTGTTGAACAAAGAACCATGAGATTGAATTGTGATCACGCGTTAGAATCATCCAAGTGATCCAACCGATTCCTAGGCCTCCGATGATTGCAATCACCGCATCTCTCCAACGACGAGTGCGTGAAGATTCATAAGGCGTAAGTTGTGGTAAGAGGGACAGACTCATCAGAAGTAAAACAGTTGTGACAACATCGACTGTGATTTGTGTGAGTGCCAGGTCTGGTGCTGACATCGTAACAAAGACCATCGTCACGACAAGACCGATTGCTCCACTGATAAGAACGGCTTTAATGCGTTCATGGTGAAACCAAAGCATCATCCAGCACGCTGAAAACAGTAATAACCAAAGCACGATTGCAACCAATGGTGCATGCGTCAGTTCGCGTGTACCTGCATAAATACCTTGACCAATGAGAGGCATGGAGACTAAAGCAACAGCAAAAATTAATATCCACAATAAATAGTTTTGTAGAGAACCTGTTTCTGTTGCTCTTTTTAATTTTCGCGAATTTAAGAGCAAATGTTTGAGAAAGAGATCAAACAGGACTTTACCTTGAAGTTTGCCAAGTATTGGATCAAGGTCAATGTCACGAATTCTACTGTTCTTCGCAAGACTAAAATAAAAAATAATACCGCCAATCAATGCAATCGCACTCATCAATAAAGGCACGTTAAAGCCATGCCAGATTGCTAGATGTACGCCTTCAAAAGCTGGAAGGTTGGTGCTTGCTCGTGCACCAGCATTGACGATATCGCCTACTAAGAGCGCTGGTAATAGACCAACTGCAATACATAATGTAGCTAATAAAATTGCAGGTGCACGCATACCAATTGGTGGTTCATGCGCATCTTTATTTGGAATCGCTTTGCCTAAATCACCATCAAAAAATACGCCATGAACTAAACGAACAGAATACGCGACAGCAAACAGACCCGCGAGTGTTGCAATAATTGCTGCGAAGACACCTATACCACCTGAGAGATTCGCTAATAGTTCAGTAAAGAACATTTCTTTAGATAAGAATCCATTGGTCAGTGGTACACCAGCCATTGAGGCTGCTGTGATCATGGTTAAAGTCGCTGTAAATGGAAGTAACTGCCATACCCCACTGAGTTTTCTTAAATCACGGGTACCTGTTTCATGGTCGATAATGCCGGCGATCATGAATAATGCTGCTTTAAAGGTCGCATGGTTAATGATATGAAAAATAGCTGCAGCCACAGCGAGTGGTGAACCAATCCCCAGTAAGCAAACGATCAAGCCTAAATGACTAATGGTGGAGTAGGCGAGCAAACCTTTTAGATCTTCCTTAAAAATGGCAAAGAATGCGGCCATACATAAGGTAAATAAACCAATGAATGTGACGAGGTTATGATACAGAGCAGAACCAACAAAGATCGGCATTAAGCGCGCCAGTAAGAAAATTCCGGCTTTAACCATTGTCGCTGAATGCAAATAAGCTGACACGGGTGTTGGAGCAGCCATTGCATTTGGCAACCAAAAATGGAAAGGGAATTGAGCACTTTTGGTGAATGCACCTAAAAGAATAAGGAGCAAGGCTGGCACAAATAAATGACTCGATTGAATCTGCGCCGTCATATTGAGGATTTGATCAATTTGATATGTGCCAGTGATTTGACCTAATAGAATAAAACCACCGAGCATGGCTAAACCACCCATACCCGTGATGGTTAAGGCCATTCTTGAGCCACGCTGTGCTGCTTCGTAGTTACTCCAATAACCCACTAAAAGAAATGAAGAAATACTGGTCATTTCCCAAAAGACAAGAAGAATAAGTAAATTATTAGAAAGTGAAATGCCGAGCATGGCGGCCATGAACAGCATCAGTAAGAAATATAACTTACTTAGTGAGTTTTTATGATTTAAATAATAATAAGCATAAATATAAATGAGCGTCCCAATCCCTGTAATAAGGAGGGAGAAGATCAAGCCTAATGCATCAAGTCTAAAGCTTAAGTCGATACCAAACTGTGGTAACCATGACCAGTGTTCAGAGATGACTTGACCTTGAAAGACGTCTTTGGCTTGAGTCAACAACAAGATAAAACTTGTTAAGCTGACTCCAATTGCCCCTAATGCTGTCGCCCCGCGAGAGATTTTTTGCAGCCAGAGGACAAGAAAAGTGCCAAGTATTAATGGTAACAATATAATAATCGGTAGCACACTCGTATCCATAGAGTTGTAGGCCGGAACCTATGATGAGTTTTATCTTTCAAAAGCTTGAGGATGGCAAAGAGTCATCCAACTACTTAAACTTTGAAAGCCGAACGAATTTTAAAAAACAAAAACAAGTTGTGTTGCGCAACTTGGAAAGCTAATGCAAAGAAATAGACATTTTTTGATTAAAAAATGAATGAGTAGATTTTATTACATGTATAAAATTACATCAAACTTTTTAGCTACACAATTCAGAATTATAGCGAAAAAAAGCTTAAATTTCTGTTTAAATTGAGTGAGTCATACCCGATTAATTCATCTAATTCCAATCAATTAGGGTGATGAAATACTTGATAAATCTCCAGCTTGGAGATACTCAATAAAGCGCTGTTTTTCTGACACTGATAAATTTTTGAAGTATTCAAACAAACGCAAGCCATCAAGCGTATCAGTAGATCGACTCACTTCAGTGATTTGATCATCTTGTAAATCATTAGCCATGAGTTGAGCAAATAGTTCATCATATTGTTCCCTGATTTGGTTTTGTTCTACTTCAACAATTTTTCGATTTTCTAACTTAAAATGTTGTACATCTACTTCATTGTTTAAAATCAATTCAGAGCATGCAGATGCGATAATTTGAATTTGTGGGAATGCTTCATGCAAACGGCTGAGTACGTTTTGCACAAAATCTTCATCTACTTGAGCATCAATATTGTCAATTAATAGAATGCCTTCACCATCAAGGCATGGGTCAATACTATGAGGATTCAGGAGACAAAGTCGTCTGACAATATCACCTACTAAACACAACCATTGACGATACGAATTAGATAATTGCGAAAAAGGAATTTCTTGACCATTTTGCACCAGCATCAATTGGATCTTGGGCGTGTATTCAATATAAATGTCACTGATCGATGGGAATAATGTATGGATGGCTTTCTTGAGTGCTTTGAGTGATGGTAGTTGCATCTCTGCTTCAAGATTTAATAATTTTGCAACTAAATCCTCTTGGTCATGATGAGAAGATAATTTTTGTTTGGTTTGAATTTTTTGAAAAACTTGTGCTAATCGTGCATTTTCAATGTCACTAATTTCACGAAACCATTCGAAGAACCGAGCAAAGGTTGTATAAGGGAGTGCAGCAAGTTCATAGGCTGCGTGCGTTTGTAATACAGCAGGATTATTTTTGCTTAGCAAATTCACTTCGTTGATAAAACGATCAGAAGGATAGTAGGCCACCATAGGCATGCCTTGAGCAGGATCTTGTTTGATCGCTTGTTGATAAAGATGAACGAGTGCTTCTAATTGAGTCGTTAGTGCTTTACTATGACCTACACCTTTACTGGTTAATGTTTTATAGAGTTGCCATTCGCACAAACCCTCTTCATTATGTTGCACAGTCGCAGCCTGTTCAATAGATCCAATATCAGTGGGATATTGAACACAAATATCTATTTTGGCTTGAATGTGTTTGTGCTTAATATCAGAATCAAGCATAACTACACCAGCAGTTCTTAAATCTTTGGCACGTGCAGCAAACCACGTTAAAGCTTGATAAATATTTTTAATAATCGCAGTTTTACCAGAGGCCTGATCACCTAAAATAATAGATATTGGACGTTGAGTTGGATCAAATTTAATTTTTATATCTGAAAAATGATAACAGTGACGTAACTGAATAGATTGAACTTTCATATTTTGCCTGCAACTTATCGTAGGGGATTATGCTGTTGCTTTCGTTTTAATCGTGGATTTAAGTTTGAGTTGTTGTATTAAATCATAAATATGATGAATATTTAAGCTGCTTTTTGCTCGTGTACATGCAACATAAAGTAAACGTAATTCTTCATCGCTAATTTTATGTTCTAGTCCATTAATTTTAAATTGGTAATCATCTTCTAAATGCACGCGATTCCACTCTAAACCTTTGGCTTTATGAGCGGTTGAGATTACATAGTCCGCTTGTTCAATGGGTGTGATTTTGGCAAGAGCTCGTTTGAGTGGATCTGTACCATGTTCATCAACCAATTTAACCAAAGGCTTGATGTCACTACCATCATTTGTTTCACAATATTCATGCACATCATGCCAAGAGTTGAACCAAGCTAACTCTGGAACGTCCGTTACTCTTTTACCTTGTTTAAGTAAGCTTGCAGCATCAACAAAGCGATTTAATTTCGCATGATCGGCTTGCAGGCTCACTTTTTCTCCTTGAACTAATCCTGAGAGTAAAAGTTCCATCGCGCGTGCGTTAGTACGGCACAAAATCGCATCTCGCATTTTGGTATGAGGCTTGTTGACGACTTTTGATTGGAGTTCGGGGTTGCCAATCAATGGAACAGTCTCATTGAGTGCGCCTAATAAGTGATTAGCAACTTCAGCGATATCATCACCAAAACGGAATGAAGTGGTTAGGCGCGATTCGGGTAAAGGCATTTGTTGCATCGCATTGACTGCCCCACGCCATGCATAAATTTGTTGATGTGCATCGCCGACATAGATGACTTGCGTACTTTTTTGCTTGAGTAAAATCCCCAGCATCAGGGGGTCAGCATCCTGTGCTTCATCAAACAATACATAGTCTGCGGGTATAAAAGGATCTGATAAAGCCCATAATTTGAGATAGATGTCATGCCCAATGCCAGCCTGATGATTAGGGTCGATTGATTCTAACCAACGACGTTCGACTGCAGGATAAAGGTGTTGCTGTAATATCGCAATATCGTCAGCATGTAGCCAACTTGGTGCTTGAATATGGCGGGGTGCAGGATATTGCGAGCTTGTTGAACAGAAATAACTGACAGCATTTGCAACTAAGCCCGCCAAACGACTAGGCATAAGCGCATATTTTTCGTAACGCCCCCCCATGAGTCGGCGTAATGTGATGGGTTGCAAACGGTATTCTTTGGCAATAAAGCTCGGGCTCAAGCGTGGGAGTCTAAGTTTATCAGTCACTCCACGTGGAACGCTTCGAAATGCTAAAGAGTGGAATGTACGACAATCCACGCGCTGATGAAATTTTTGTTGAGCCTCGCTGGCAATCGCTTTGTTAAAGGCAAGATACATACCGCGACGCTGTTGCATCGCATCACTGACTAATTTAAGCGTTGTTGTTTTACCTGTACCTGCATAGGCAATCACTTTGAAGGATTGACCAGATTGCGCTTGTTGAATCGCAATTTCTTGTTCTAAGGTAGGTTTGACAATGACAGACACAGGTTGATAGATCTTCAATGGTTTTAAAAATGATCAGTGAGTATAGCAAGAATTTACAAAGGGGAGAGTTCAATCTTCTTCTTTTTGGATGGGGAGTCTTCGGCGACTTAAAAAGCCGAGTTAAATAAAAAAGCCATGTTTGAACATGGCTTTATAAGAGTAAATTAATGCGTACGATTCGCTTTTTCAACAAGTCCTGACAGACCCTGACGTCGTGCAAGCTCATTTAAAACGAGTTGAATATCAAGATCGAAGTAACCCAGCATCACTATGGTATGGAACCAAACATCAGCAACTTCATAAATTAAATCATTTTGGTGATCCAGCGTCGCTTCTTGTTTGAAATCTTTAGCTGCAATTACCGTTTCAAAACTTTCTTCACCAATTTTTTCTAATATTTTATTGAGACCTTTATGATAAAGCTTTGCCACATAAGAAGAGTCAGGATCTGCAGATTTACGTTCTGCCATCATTTGACCAAGATAATGTAATACATCGACTTGCTCAGCTTGAGCTGTTGATGCATTCATCACTTTACTATGCGCATTCTCAGACTTTTCGCCATAAATTTGGTTCGGATCTTTCAATTGAGCGTCTACAATTTCCCAACCGTTTGATGTTAAGCGGCGATAAAAACATGATTCACGTCCCGTATGGCAAGCAATGCCACCATGTTGCTCAATTTGAAGAACGATCACATCAGCATCACAATCTAAACGAATTTCATGCACAGTTTGGAAGTGACCTGATTCTTCGCCTTTATGCCACAATTTGCTGCGTGAACGAGAGTAGTAAACAGCTTGATTTTTTTCTGCTGTAAGTGCCAAAGACTCACGATTCATCCAAGCCACCATCAACACTCGACCTGTTTGATGATGCTGAGCAATGGCAGGGATTAAACCTTGTTCGTTAAATTTTACTTCATCGAGCCATTGCGTATTGTTCATAAGGATTTCACCAGAATTAAATGAGACACTACAAAATTGTAGGTCATTAGTTTAAGCGAATAAATCTTTGTAGGGGAGAGTAGAAATTAATTTATTTAAGATCTTGCATATATTCTTCAAAGTTTTGCTTATGGATCATTTCTAAGAATGCATCCCCTAAGCGTTGACTTTCAGCTACAGACTGTTTCCAAAGCTCGATTCGTTTTTTTTGATCAAGCCCTTTCAGTGTGAAATCTTTGCGATCAGGAAGACGTCCTAAAGGAAGTGATCTTAAATAAGACTCAGAGGGTGCAATCAATACGGTTCGTGCTTGATATTCAGCATTAGATCTACGTTTTTTGAGGAACTTATCGAACCAACCCGGTGTTATTTGATCTGTAAAATGAGGGTATAGGACAATCCCATGACTCGGTAAAGGTAGATCAATATGATAATCGATTAGCCCGCCATCACGATAAGCAGCGACATCTGCACCTTCGATATTTCTGACCGCCGGCATCACAAATGGAATGGATGCAGATGCCATTAACCAATCTTCTAAATTTTTTTCAGTCAACGCATAATCAAGGTGTTCGAATTCATTTTTGATGAGTGAAAGTCGTGAAGCGTTGTGTGGTTGGGCAATTGTACGTTGCATGAAGTGCCCAATTTTAGCTCTCGAAAAAGTATTGAGACCGATAATGCCAGCGACTGCACGGGCAAGCATAAGAGGGTGATCACTTTGAAATTTTTTCGATGACTTTACTGCCAAAATAGCCAGATGGTAGTCGGGATGATCAATAATTTGATTGGTTTTACCTTGAAGGAGGGCTTTAAGCATGCCGCGACAGACGTCTCCAACTTCAATAATATTCATCTTAGGTCGAAATTCAAGATGGGTATATAAGTCTGCTAATTTGGATGTGCCTGCTTGTGCACCATGCGCTGCAATACTTGCAAAACGCCAACTCCCAATGGATGAGCCAATTAAAGTCCGTTTTTTGGGTGCTTGAGCAAAGAACTCACCAAAAACAGCTTGGTCCAATCCTTGAATTCCAATACCTTTGGGACCACCTGCTGCTCCAGGAACAAAATCAACCGCACTGGCTTGTAGACCTTGTTCTTGAATGATCTTTTTTGCTTTATAACCTACATGAATATTCAAGCAAGGTTGAGTGTTCTTGAGGATATGTGTCATAAGCAATTCAGCGACTAAAACCTATTGAAGTAGTAAGTTTTGATATGAGATAGTGAACTTATTTCACCATACGCCAAATGGCAATAAAGGATGCCAATACAATTAAAATCATGGAGATAAACCATGGTGCGATCACAGCAATTGAGAGCAGAATTGCGATTACACTTCCGAAAATCCAACTACGCTTTTGCTGATGCTCCATTTGTAAGCGCAGCGTTTGAAGTTCATTCAATTGTTTAGCATGCCATGCAGACTGATTTTTTAAACCGTTAAGACTGTCAATCAGTAAAGTTGGTAAATCCTGAGCACCTAATAATAAGTCGGGAATTTTTTGTCCTAATTCTTTAATATTTTTTTGAGGGTTCATTTGGGCTTTAACCCAATCCGTTAGAATTGGCTTTGCTAACTTCCAAATATCTAATTCAGGATAAAGGTCTGTACCTAAGCCTTCAACATGTACTAAGGTTTTAAGCAATAACATCAGTTGCGGTGGAATTTCTAAATGAAAACGTCGAGCGATGTCCATCACTTGGATCAATATGCCTGCGAAATCTAACTCATGCATCGGTTTCGAAACCATAGGTCCTACTGTACGACGCATTTCACGTGCTAAAGCATCTTGATCCGTGCCTGGTGGAATCCAACCTGCTTGATGCACAATCTGAATCAATTGCATGAAATCACTGTTCATGACTGCCAGCAACATACGTGCTATCGTCATTTGATCATGCTTGGAAAGCTCGCCCATGATGGCGCAATCGAGCGCAATAAATCTTGGATTTTGCGGATTAATCGTTTCTACGAAAACATTACCCGGATGCATATCTGCATGGAAAAAATTATCGCGAAACACTTGAGTAAAGAAGATTGTTAAGCCTTTTTCTGCTAAGTCTGCACGGTTCATTCCTAAACGATCAAAGGTCGCAGTATCTGAGATAGGCACACCGGTGATGCGCTCTGCCACCATCACATCCAGACTATCCATATACACTTCAGGCACATACATCATACTTGAGCCAGTAAAATAATGGCGCATACGTCGTGTATTTTCGGCTTCAAGAGTCAAGTCGAGTTCATTTAAAATGATTTGACGATAATCTTGAATAATTTCTGATAGATGTAAAGCACGGGCAGCTTCTAGCCTTTTTTCTAAATAGTGACCAAGCCATTCTAAAATTTCAAAATCTTGAATAATTTGAGCACGTATATTCGGGCGAGTTACTTTCACGACAACTTCACGACCATCGTGAAGAGCAGCGGTATGTACTTGAGCAATTGAAGCAGCAGCTAGCGGCTTATCATCGAAGCGCGTAAATAATGTGGAAACATCTGCTTTAAGCGAATCTTGAATTCTTTGCTTAGCCACTCCAAAATCGAAAGGTTTAACACGATCTTGTAATAACACCAATTGTTGTAATATTTCTGGTGGAATTAGATCGCGACGCGTAGAGAGGAGCTGCCCTAATTTAATTGCGAGTGGCCCCATTTCTTCTAAAGCTTCTTTAAGCTTTAAAGGATTTTTACGTTCTCGACTAGAAAGTGCAGCAGGATGCAAACGTATAAGATTCAGCAGGGGGCGAACCTTTGCAGGAATATCTTCCGCAGGAACCAACGTGTCGAGTCTATAGTGCGCAGCTATACGCCAAAGTTCGATTAAACGTCTAATGTGCGGAATCATATATGCAATTACCTGAAATCTACGAAGGGTTAAATTTTGATTTTAAAAGCTGAATTTTTGCTTCTAGTCGATCAATATCTTGATTAAGCTGGCGAGTTCCATGGAGAAGATCGTCCATTTGCCAACGTGGTGCGAATAGTCCGGTATCTTCTTTTAAAAAGTCTTCCGCAAAAAAAAGATGAGATTGAAGTGACTTAATTAAATGTTGTGGTGCTAATTGAACCTTGCCGATTTGACTTGCAAGATTAGGTCCGATCCAATCACTTAACTGTGAAGCGAGATCTGGCTCAGCATTTTGTATAATTTTTTGAATGTCTTGCAGAAGGCGATAGTCACCTTGAACGGGAATATTGCCAATGTCATCTGCTAGAAATAGTTTGCACAGGTCGACCACATTATTAACATGCAATGTGGAATCTGCTTCAGTAATCGTGTGAGCTTGCTCCCAAGGCCGCTGTTCGAAAATAGAGGGTTGAGTGCTATGACCTGTTATTGTTGGTTCTAAACGAATTTTATTTTCATCAAAAAACACATCAACAGAAAGTTGTGGTGTATCAATCACAACACGAAGCATTTTCCCTTGTAATTGGTTAAATTGGATACGAGTAATCGCATCCAAATTAATCCAATGATGTATGGTTTTTTCAACTGCACCCAGTGCTAAGATTGACCACATGACGAAGTGCTACCTGTGGTTAGAGTTTAAAACCACGGTGAACTGCAACAATACCACCTGTTAAATTGTGATAATCGCAGTTTTGGAAGCCCGCATTTTCCATCATGCTTTTCAATGTGCGTTGGTCTGGGTGCATACGAATTGATTCAGCAAGATATTTATAGCTTTCAGCATCATTTGCCACAATTTTACCCATGATTGGTAAAGCAGTGAATGAGTACAAATCATAGAGTTTTGAGAAAGGCTCAAACACTGGTTTTGAAAACTCTAATACAAGTAAGCGACCACCTGGTTTAAGTACACGATACATTGCTGCAAGCGCTGCATCTTTGTCTGTTACATTGCGCAGACCAAAACTGATGGTGAGTAAATCAAAACTGTTATCTTCGAAAGGCTCGAGGGTTTCAGCATTCGCCAGTACAAAATCAACGTTGGTACAACCCGCGTCGATCAGACGGTCGCGACCTACATTCAGCATGGATTCATTAATATCAGATAATACAACATGCCCAGTAGGACCAACTTCACGGCTAAATACTTTCGCTAAATCACCAGTACCACCAGCGATATCTAAAACGCGTTGCCCACGGCGAACGCCAGACATATTAATGGCAAAACGTTTCCACAAACGATGAATACCAAATGACATTAAGTCATTCATGATGTCGTATTTCGCGGCAACTGAATGGAAAACTTCAGCGACTTTTTGCGCTTTCTCTTCAGAATTTACGGTTTTATAACCGAAGTGTGTCGTTGGTCCAACGTTTCCAGTATTCGCACCACGTGGCAAATTATATTTCGGTACTGAAGAATGTACTGGCGTATCTGTCAGTTGCTCTTGTAGCGATTGTTGCTGACCTTGAGGTGCGCCAGTTGGTAATGGATCTGTTAAAAAAGGACTCACGTTGTCTTTATTATTTGCCGGCTCAACCTGAGCATGAGGCTGTTGATTTTCATTAGACATTCGAGTCACTCCTGAACACAAATAATATTAAATCTGAATTAAACTGCATAATGACAGATTCTTAAGTTTTTTTCAGTCTAGATTATGCAATTGATATGAATAATATACAGAATTAAAGCGAAGTTTCATCCATGAAATGACAAGATGTTCTTTTATTTTCGATATTCTGACCAGACGCTTTTACGCTTTTTCGGCTGATCAGAATCTTGGCTGATGAATTTTAATTAAGCGATTTGGAAGGGATTTTCTTTCCCTGAGTGTACATTATTCACAATGATTCGCTCTTTTTCAGTAAAATTCCGAATGAAGGTCGCAGCCGATTTCATTGGTTTCATAGCGACAAAGCCTTCACCAATAAAGTCATACATCAGTTCAAAATTATATTTGCTTGCTGCACCTTTACACATTTTAAACGCTGTGTGCATGATGAATGAACGCATGTATTTGTCCAGACTTAGACCGAGCTCATCCAACAGATTGAGTTGTTCATGGCGCGCTTGCTCTTGATCTAAAGCCACTAAAGTTTCACGCATCATTTCATCAGTAATTGGTTGGTCTTTTGGATAATGTTGGAGTAAATACTGTGCAACTTGTTCATCCAATTGCATTGCCAAGACCGCTAGTCCTACAGACTTTAATCCGGTTTTAATGGCATTTTCTGGAATGATTTTTTCAGCTTTGTGTGCGTATTTTAGTAAACGTTCGATTTGCAATGCTAGGTCATCAAATTCTGGGCCACCATAAAGACGGTTAATAAAATATTGAGCCATCAGCTTATTTTTATCTTCAGCGAATAACTCAGCATGTGTTTGAAGTATGCGCTGTTTTAGCCAATTTTGAGCACCATTTAACCTTTGTTTAAGTGCCGGATCCTGATGATAATTGAGTTGTTTGTATTGTTCTAAAAGTTGATCTAATGCAGCAAGTTTGGACATGTTCTAGCTCAATTAAAAGGACTGAAAAAAGCATAATAGGTTGGATTGCGCTCGACTATGACTGTTGAAATCTAAAATAAAACCTTTCAGGTCAGTCATGGATGAAAAGACAATTGCAATAAATTGTACCTGAAGATTTAAGTTGATACTGTTCCTTGAGTATACTGTCGAAAATACAATAATTTTGAGTGGGCTATGTCTGAACCAAAACAACAATCTGATAAAAATACTGATCAACCCGAAGATAAGAACAAAACATTTGATACAGATCAGATCAATTTGGACTTAATTGAAGCACAATATGCACTCAAAGATACACGCGGTAAGAAAAATGCCAAAAGTTTAGTGGTGTTGGTAAGTGGCATCGAGTTAGCAGGTAAAGGAGAATCGGTTAAGCAATTAAGAGAATGGGTCGATCCACGATATTTGAAAGTCAAAGCTGACCCTCCTCATCTTATTCAGCCAAATATCCCATATTGGCAACCTTATGCACGTTATATTCCTGCTGAAGGGCAAATGATCGTTATGTTTGGGAATTGGTATAGTGATCTCTTAGCCACATCCTTACATGTTTCAAAACCATTTGATGAAACCATGTTCGAAAATTATTTGCAGCAAATGCAAAGTTTTGAGCAGGGTTTAAAAAATAATCATGTTGATGTCGTGAAAGTTTGGTTTGATTTATCGTGGAAATCATTACAGAAGCGTTTAGATAAAATTGAACCTTCGGAGCAGCGTTGTCATAAATTGCATGGGCTGGATTGGCGCAATAAAAAACAATATGAAAATGTACAACGATTGCGTCAAAAATTTACCCAAGACTGGGTCATTATCGATTGTGAAGATGAAGTATGTCGTGATCAGAAATTCGCAGAAGTTGTATTAGCGCGACTGAAAGATTTGCCAAATCATCCTCAAAAAATGCGCCAAAAATGGCATCAAGCGGATATCCCAGAAATTTTAACGTCCCCCAATGAAGAAGCACTTGAAAAAGATCAGTATAAGGCTGAACTCAAGAAACTGACCAAGAAGGTCGCTGAAGCATTACGCGCAGAAGGACAAAAAACGGTGATCGTTTTTGAGGGGATGGATGCTGCAGGTAAAGGTGGTGCGATCAAGCGTATTGTGAAAAAGCTCGATCCAAGAGAATATGGAATTTATAATATTTCTGCGCCCGAAAAGTATGAATTGGCGCGGCCTTATCTCTGGCGTTTTTGGAATAAACTGCTTGAAGATGAAAAAATCTCGATTTTCGATCGCTCTTGGTACGGTCGTGTATTGGTGGAAAGAGTTGAAGGTTTTGCAACGGATGTAGAGTGGAAACGTGCATATGATGAGATTAATCGCTTTGAAAAAGATCTAGTAGATACGCAAACAGTAGTCATTAAGTTTTGGTTGGCCATCAGTCAAGAAGAGCAAGCCAATCGTTTCAAAGCACGAGAGGAAACACCGCATAAGCGTTTTAAAATTACGGCTGAAGATTGGCGTAATCGCAAACGTTGGGATGATTATTTATTGGCTGCAGCAGACATGCTCCATCGAACCAATACCGAAGATGCGCCGTGGTATATCATTGCTACCAATGATAAATATACTGCACGCCTTGAGATTTTGAAGGCAATTTTGAAACAATTAAAAGTAGATGTTTATAACTGATGAGAGATATAAATAAAGCCCTTACAGGGCTTTATTTATACGTCTAAGGTTTTATGTGTTAAGCGTATTTCACAACATTTGCTTGTTGTTTTTGTTGAATGCTTTTGGCAAGTTTATAGCTTTCTTCAACATGAGCCTCAGCCACTTTTTTCATGACAATATAACCCAAGCTAGCTGCAATAATTGAACCGCCCAATGGAATAAACTTAGTCACTTGCTTGGTCAACACTTTGGCTGCCATATTGTTCAGCGAAGCTTTAGCGGCAGTACGAGCCACGACTAGACCAGAAAACTCGAAACCGCGTTTGCGTAGTTCGTTCCAATGGATTTTTTTGGTTTGAGGATCAAAGACGCTGATTTGTTCAGGAGCTAAGCCAAAGCGAGCATTAATTTCTGGAATTAAAATTGACAACATACCTACATCAATCACAACATCTAAAAAGGGCACTGGAATGACAGCAACACCTGCTGAAACATAAGAGCGTTTTTTGACGAGATCAAGACATTCATCTCGAATTTGTTCTAAATTTAAATTTGGGTCGATTGTTTCTGGAATTTTATCAATTTTCATTTATTTATCACCTAATCAAAGTCTATGGTTCTCGATCCATCACATGATGAACATAGCGCGAGATGAAAGTTTTATTAAAGTCATAAAGTAAAAGTGACATAGTCAGATTAAGATGTATAGTAATTTATGTTTATGATTTTGTTCACACAACTTCATAACGTGTTCGTTGTATGGTGAAAGGGACCTTATGGGAATTCATGTAATTCAAAGTCAGCGCATTGAAGTTTTGGTACAAGGCATCATCACGACTCAAAAGCGTCCCACGAACAACCCATTTGCAGTCCTACAGCAACAACATTTTGTGGTGCCTTCTGCGGCAATGCAAGAGTGGTTAACCCAACGGTTATCTGAGCACCAAGGCATCAGTGCAAATACATTTTTCCATCAACGTATTCGTGGCTTTCAATGGTATGCCTACCAGCAAATTTTGAGTGACAAAGATAAAGTACGTAAAGCGAATATTCCACGTCTGATTATGAAGTGGCGTATTTTCCAAGCACTCAAACCTTTTATACAGCGTGCGCATAATCAGCTTGAGGTTGAACATCCTTTATTCCCATTAATCACACGTATCTATGACAGCGCAGCACGTATTGAACAGTCAAATGAACAATATCGAAAAAAAATGAGCATGTTGTATTGGGTGTCTGATCAAGTGTCAAAATTGTTCAGCAATTACATGATTTATCGAGCAGATTGTCGCCGAGCATGTGAATATGATTGTCGTTGTCCTGAAAATTGGATTCAGGTATGGGGGCGTAATGAAGCACTCAATATTGAACAACAATTACAATATTTAAACGATCAAGCTTCCAGTTTTAAATTTTCGCAGGCACAACAATTAGAGGCTTGGCAACGTTGGTTATGGCTCAATATTTTTCATGAAGACTTTGTTGAAATGCAAAGTATTGATCATGATTTTTGGGCTGTACTTCGTGATGAACAGCAACAGAAAATAGCCCTCAAAAAACTACCACAGCAACTGATCGTTTTTACACTCTTGGATTTACCACCAAGTCAATTACAGTTTTTGCGCCGTTTGGGTCAGTACATTGATGTGTTGATTTTGCATTACAATCCCTCACAAGAATATTGGGCGGATAGTGTCGATCCGAATTGGAAAAAACAATATGACTTAAAGCTTAAAGAGCGATATATCGAAAAGTTTCAGCAAAAGCATCAAAGAAAACCAGCTGATAATGAAATTGAGCAGTTTTTTGAGAATTTTAGTCTGAGCTTTAATGGGCTGGCACGTGAGTCCAGACATCCCTTATTAACACGAATGGGCAAGCAGGCACGTGATCACTTTTCTCTGTTGTCTAACCTTTCCTCGGGTGATGAGGGGCAATGGATAGATGCTTTTGTGGATGAAGCACCGCAGCATTTACTGAGCCAATTGCAATCAGATATTTTACATTTGGTTGAACCTCAAGCTCAAAGTTATGTATTAGATCCAGCAGACGATTCAATCCACATTCATGTTTGTCATTCCGCTGTACGACAGCTTGAAGTCTTAAAAGATCAATTGACCCGATGGCTTGCTCAGTCAACAGCAGAAGCACCACGCCGTCCGAGTGATATTTTAGTTCTTGCGCCTGATCTGAAACAAATTGAGCCTTTGATACGGAGTGTGTTTCCGCAAAAAAATACTGCAACAGGTGTTTATCTGCCAGTAAAGCTAGCTGGTATCACGCAGTTAGATACAGTATTGGCATGGCGTTCAGTGTTAGGGCGAATTGAACTGATACAAAGTCGATTTACCATTGATGATTTTGCTGATTGGTTGAACTTAGCAGCGACCCAAGTGAGATATTGCTTAGACATTAATGGTACTGAGCGCATCTTATTTTTGTTAAGACAAGCGGGATTTCGACGAGGTTTGGATAAACAACATCTGCAAAAAACATTGGCGGAGTATGATCAAGACTATCGGTTTAGTTTTAAGTATGCCTTAGATCGTTTGGCGCTGGGTGTGGCTGTTCCAGTTCATGCGATGTTTCAGGAGACCTTAAGTTCTCATCTAGTGGGCTCGGGTGATTTTCACTTAATCGCCACGCTCATTGAAATATATAAGCACTTTACAGAGCGTCGAGATTGGCTCACGACGATTGAAATCGAAAGTGAACAAGAGACGTCAGAGCATGTTGAATTTTGGCTCAATCGTTTAATTTTAGAAGTTAATGAGTTTGAAAGCGCTGGTGTAAGCTCGTTAGAGATGATTAAAGAGATTATTCAAAAGCAAATAAGAATGCTAACGCTGGCAAATTTCTATGAAGAACATGATCAAGCCATTCTTAAAAACATACGTTTGCCTTTGAGCTATATTCTGACTGAAATCCAAAGCACCCTTGAATCGCAACTTGATTATGCATTGCCAACTGGACAAATTACATTTAGTCAAATTGGTTTGATTCGGCCAATACCGTATAAGTTAATCGTCATGATGAATTTAGATGGGGGGAAGTTTCCAAATCGGGAGAGTCATTTACCTTTTGATTTAATGGATTTACTCAAGCCAATGATTGGTGATCGATCACGTTTGGACGATGATCAAGGTGCTTTTTTAGACGCTTTGTTATTGGCCAAAGATAATCTCTGGCTATTCTATAATGGTTTTGATGTAGCCGATGGTGAAGTACGAGATCCATCGAGTAGTGTTCAGGAATTACTCCAACATCTCGCGTGGATCATAAAAACATCAGATCAATCTTCCTCGAATCCTCTCATTGATATTGATGGCATTCAAGTTCATCAGAATTTGAGCACACTCTACACGGTACATCCTTTGCAACCCTTTGATCCTGATGGTTTTCAGCAACAGCATCAGCGCTATGAAGATGAATGGTATGCCGTGGCTTCTAACCTCAATCGTCAGGATCAACGTGGTCATAGAGAGGCTTGGATTAATACCACGCTTGAATTGAATCAGGACATCATGGTCTTGGATGCTGAACAATGGATCAAAGATATTTGTTTTCCTGCGCGTCTTTATTTAAAAACCGTAGGCGTATCTAATTTAAAGGATCAGGATTTACCTGAGGTGAATGAGCCGTTGTTATTAGATGGATTGGCGCGATACTCTATTCGTGACTTTTTACAACAGCAGCCTAATGTTTCGAAGCTTCAGACTGAATTACTCAGTGACCAGCTTCCTGTCGGTAAATTACAAGAAGTCAGTTTGAAAATGAGTCTGTTAGAACATCAGCAGTTATTAAAAAGGCAAAAGTACTATATTGATGAGCCGACCAAAATCACTCAGCGCGTCATAGCAATAGATGATATACATCTTCAAGTGACCGTTCCTCAAGGGGATGAGACGAGTTGGGTGAGTGTTTCAACATCCAGTGCACGCGCACAACGACGAGCACATGTGTGGTTAGAATACTTATTTTGGTTAAGTTATCGAGACTTACCAGATCACCTTGCAACTGAAATGCAGCGCATCCAAATCTTTAGCGATAAAACCATCATGTGTACTGGCGTGACGACGAAACAAGCTCAGGATATGCTTTCCCAATGGATTCATGCATATAAACAAGCTCAGATAGAGCCTCTCGTTTTACCTGCAGCATTGCTGATGAAACTTGCGGTAGATGGAAAAGCATTAGAATGGGTCACTGATGAAGAGGGTCATCAGCAGTTAAACAACTTCGATAAGCTATTAAATGAGTGGAATAAAAGCGATGCCTTTCTGAGTTATAGTTTAAATGACAGCGAAGAAAGTCATTTGCACCGAGATTGGCAGTATATTTTACAAGATTTAGATGCTGAGCACCTATTAAAACAAGCGTGTGATCAGTTTGCTTATGTCTTATATCAGCCGATATATATGTATCAATCGGAGGCTGAAATATGAGTCAAAAGCCTATAGTCTCATATCATCCAATTGTGGATATGCATTTCACTGGATTGCATTGGATTGAGGCTTCTGCGGGGACTGGAAAAACGTATACGCTCTCCAGCCTCATGGTCAGAATTTTATTAGAAGAATATTTACCAAAGCAGATTATTGCGACGACATTTACACGCAAAGCAGCGGCTGAATTGAAAAGTCGAATCCGTGCACGTTTAATCGAGGTGCTCGGACTTTTAGAGTCATGTCGTGAGTTAACTCAAGATCAAGTTCAAGCGCGTGCAAAATTAGAATCAGATATTTTATATCAAGTGATTTTAAATCAATTTTCTGGCTTGATTGCACATGCATGTGCACGTTTAAAACTGGTAATAGATCAGCTTGAAGAGCTCTTTGTTGGGACCTTGGATAGCTTTAGCCAAAAGCTTCTTCGTGAATTTGCATTTGAGAGCGGTAAAATTGAACGAATGCAAATCACCAATGATGCAAAACAATATACGGTTCAGTTAATTCATGATGAATTACGGGCATGGATTCAACAGCAGCCTCAATCAACTGTAGATTATTTGCTGCTTAAGAAAAAAATTAAGTCACAAGATGCTTATATCGATTTAATTGAAACGAGTTTGAATTTTTCCTCTGCTTATTTCAAAGCAGTGCCAGCGCCGACCATAGATGTAGACGCTTTCAGAACTCATGCAGAGCGCTTCATACAGATCGAGCTTGAAACGCTAGATTCATTAACAGACTTTTATGATCCTGAAGGGCAGTATTATGCTGTAGTCGCAAAGAAGTGGCGCGATCAAGATAAATTAAAAATTACACTCACGCAGTTGTTGCCTGAATTCCTTGATCAAGTTAAATCCCAAGGCGTTGAAGTCATTTTTGCGTCGCATCTCAGCACTCATCTTAGTCAGTTGAATGAATTGAGAAAAAAAGTTCTCAATAAATGTCCCGTCGATGTTTTGGCGGCATTTGAGCAACATCCTATTATTGTTGAACTTGCTGAGTTTTTTAAACAGTTTGACAAGCTCAACCAACAACTCGAGCATTTGGAGAGTTATTTACAATATTATTTAGCGCAGCAAGTAAAACAACGTCTGCCAGAATTGCTACAGCAAAAATCAGAAACCACATTTTCACAGCAAATTCGAACTTTGGCCGAAGCATTGCAAGGAGCACAAGGTCAGGAGTTTGCAAAGTACGTTCACGCGCGTTACCCACTTATTTTAGTGGATGAGTTTCAGGATACCAACCAAGATCAAGATGATATGTTGGCGCAGATTTGGAGACATCCAAGTCGCGTGAAGCAGGGTTGTATGATTATGGTGGGAGACCGTAAGCAAGCGATCTACGGTTTCCGCGGTGGAGACATGCTCACATTCCTGAAAGCATATCAAGATGTTGAAACTAAAGCAGGGCGTTTTTACCAACTTGTGCATAATCATCGCTCAGTGAAACCATTGGTCGAAGTCGTCGATGCATTGTTTCAACAACAAATGGATTTTGGTGAACAAGTTGAATATACGCCTGTTACAGCAGGTACTCGACCGCATCCAGTATTGATCCAATCCAGTTTAGAAAATTATGCTCCGCTTCGTTGGGTTCAAGTAAATGATAAGGAACACGAGTTAGAGCAGGTTGCTTGGAAGATACGGGATTTGCTCAATCAGGCTGCCCAAAGTCAGCTATATTTCGAAAAACAGGGGCAACGTATTGAACTTCAGGCAGATGATATTGCTGTTTTGTCTCGTAACAATCCTGATTTAGAAAAAGTTCATCATCACTTATTGATGTTAGGCATTCCTGTAAATCGACCTTCACGAAAAAGTGTCTTCAAAAGTGGAATTGCTCGAGATGTTGGTGCAATTTTGACAGCCATCATGAATCCATTTGATGAAGCTAAATTAAAGAGAGCTTTACTTACACGATTGATGGGTTTTAATTTACATCGCTTTTTGCAACTTCAAATTCAAGCAGATGGCTTAAGTTTATTTATCACGAAATTTGAAGAAATTCGTGAAATATGGATGGGCCAAGGCTTTTTAACAGCATGGCAAAGTTTCCTCACAGAATTCAAAGTTTGGACAAACTTGGTTGAGCAATTCAGCTATGACAATGAACGCGAAGTGGTCAATCTGCGACACATTTCAGAGTTGTTGAGCCAGAACAGTGATGAGTTAAGAGGTATGCATACCCTTTATCATTGGTATATGCGACAGCTTTCAAATCCGCTGGAAAGAGAGTGGGAAATTGAAAGACAATTGAGTAATCAAGCGGGCGTTCACCTTTTAACTATTCACCAATCTAAAGGATTGGAGTTTAAGATTGTATTCTTGCTTGGCGCAGATCGTAAACTGTCAGATCGAAGCGAACTTAACTTTTCAATTCGTGAAGTGCAGGATTATGGAACTGGAAAGTCCGTCGCACAACGTGTCGTGGCGTTAAAGCGTGAAGAATTATTGGAACCATTAGAGGTTGAGCAACATGACCAACGTGCTTTGGCAGAGCATCGACGATTATGGTATGTGGCCTTAACTCGAGCACAACACCGCGTTTATTCAATGATGAGTGATCAAAAAGGGCAATCTATTTATGGTTTGGCGTATTGGCGTGGTCATGGTGCGCACCAATTTCAGCATGCTTTCAGTTTGGATGAGCCATGTTTAGAGCAATGCCCTGAGAAAATAATCGCTAAAAAAGAACATCATGCTGTTCAAATGATTGCGCAGAAATATCCTCAAGTTCATTTTTATCCTAGAGCCAAAACCAGTTTTAGTTATCTCGCACAACATTTGAGTCATCAACAAATTAAAGATCGTATGGCGGCTCAAGATATGATCGAACATCATGCGAGTGATGAGGTCAATACTGTGACGCTCGTGACTCCATATCAACTTGAGGATTTGGATCATCAACAACCTTTGAGTTGGATTCGTGCTCATTTTCCGATGGGAACATTAGCTGGAAATTTCCTACATGAAATTTTTGAACATATCGATTTTCAAGATCGCCGAGATTGGACATTAGAAATTCGCCGCCGTTTTAAAAATGCCTATTCAGGTTTATGGGAGCAATTATTCGCTAAATTTCAATCAGATTTTCCTCAACATCATGATACCGAGCAACATCTGTTAGAAATGACGGCTGAATGGTTAGCAGAGGTTTTAGAGACACCGATTCAACCTGAATTTCAACTCAAGCAATTAGTACCTGAAGCACATTTGGCTGAATTTCCATTCTATTTGGCTTTAGCAGACCGAATATTTGGTATTCAGCGTATTCAGCAATTATTTTTAGAGTTTGGGCTTGATATGCCCGAATTCAATGCAGCAAATTCAGCACGTTATCTCAATGGTTCAATTGACTTGGTTTATTATGATGGGAAGTGCTATCACATTGCCGACTATAAGAGTAATTATCTCGGAAATCATGTGGAAGACTATTCAGCTCAAGCTATTCAGCTGAGCATGACGCATGCAAGTTATTGGCTACAAGCAGCCCTATATTTGGTGGCATTACATCGCTATTTAAGTATTCATATTGATGACTACAACATCGATCGAGATCTTGGTGGTGCCAGTTATTTATATTTACGTGGGATGAATGGCACTGACCAATATGGATTTAATTATTGGCGTCCTAGTTCAGAATTTATTCTAAGATTAGATGCAATATTGGGCTATTTTGCTGAGGATTAAAACAGCGAAATAGTATGAATATTTAAATGAATTTATTATTAATCATTAATTTATCTTGTGGATAATATTGATGATAAATGTGTAGATAACTATGAGGATAACTGTGTGGAAATTAATCAGAATGAAAAAGTTGATGTTCCTCAATGGGTAACAACTTGGGCTGAATATATCCTAAATCAGTATCTTTCATCAGATGATTTAAATGAACAATCCATTAACACCATTGAACAAGTTCTGATGGCATCTACTGTCGGCGATAGTTGTATTGATTTGAAAGGGGAGGTTATCCAAGATCTAAGTAGGTTACTCGTGAGCGCAGAGCTTGCAGAACAGCAGGTCGCGCCTTTTGTTTATGATCGGAATTATTTGTATTTATATCGCTATTGGCAATTAGAGCAGCGTTTAGCTCGACAAGTTTATCGTTTAAAGCAGCAAACGATAGTGCCTGTAGATTGCACAAAATATGAAAAATTATTAATCGATCCATTTCAAAAGCAAGCCTTAGAAATAGTATCAAGGCAAGCGCTGAGTATGATTACAGGTGGTCCGGGTACAGGGAAAACGTATACTCTAGCGCGTATTATTGCTGTATTAAATGAGTCGAATCATCAGTTAAGAATCGCAATGGCTGCACCGACAGGGAAAGCTGCACAGCGAATGAAAGAAGCATTGCAAAACTCATTAAATGACGATGCAATGCTCAATATGGGTTTGGATATTGCCCACTTAAAGCAGCAAAATACGTTAACGATTCACCGTCTTCTGGGTTTAGGGCATAGCGCTCAACCTAAATACAGTCTGAAAAAGCCATTACCCTATGATGTGGTGGTGATTGACGAAGCCTCAATGCTCGATCTCAATCTCGCGACGATGCTTTTTGAAGCCATTCCAGACCAATGTCGTTTGATCTTGTTAGGGGATGCACAGCAGTTGGTCTCGGTTGATGTGGGGATGGTATTGGCGGATTTACAACAAGTAAAAGCGCTTAATGACCATCACGTCAATTTAGTGACCAGTAGAAGATTCAAAGCAGGTGCAAAAATCGGTGATTTGGCAAGGTTCATCCAATCACATGAATGCTCACCACAAAGCTCGAAAGTTGATGTATTGGCTAAATTTGAGAAGGAGATTTGTAGAGCGTCTGAAATCCAACAGATTAATTTAGCTGAGCTTCAAGAGGATCTTGTTCAACTAGAGTATTTGAATAAAGAATATTCAGATCAAGATTTAAAAGCCTATTACCTTAAATTAAGCTCGGGGTTTACGGATTACTTTAAAGCACTCAACCTTTATGTCAGAAATGGATATCAGCAGCAGGATGTGGCTGAAATTATCCAAAAATTTGATGATTATAGGATCTTAGCTGCAGTGAGACATGGACATTTGGGATTGAATCGTTTGAATGATGAAATTGAAAGGGAGCTATTTCAGCACATGCGGATATCACGACACGACCTTTGGTATATTGGTCGCCCTGTCATGATGACATATAACGATTATCAACTCGGGCTTTCTAATGGTGATATTGGGATATGTCTCAGACATCGCCAGTTTGCTGATCAATTTGAAGTATATTTTCCAAGTCTTGACCAATGGTTTCCAGCATCACGTTTACCAAAGTCAATGCAAACCTGTTATGCGCTGAGCATTCATAAGTCGCAAGGTTCTGAATTTAAACACACTGCAGTTGTATTAGATGAGTTTGCGTCACGTCTATTGAGCCAAGAATTATTGTATACCGCGATTACGAGGGCAAAAAAAGCAGTCAGTTTATTGGTGGATACTGATGCTTTATTTGAGGCAATAAACATTAAAACAATAAGAAAAACAGGTTTATTGAATAAATTAAACACTTTATTTATATCTAATATTTAACGATTGGTTGAAAATAGAAAACCTTTGTAGGAAATATCTTACAAGGATTCGAGAAATTGGCGCATAGAGCTTCGTACAATTTTTTGCGATGATTGCTTGCATAAAAGGTTCAACACGGAAAGTTGAGCAATATCGCATAATTACAATAATTTATAGTCGAGAGACTGCGAACTTACAATGATGTAAGTGATAAAAGAGGAAACTTACAGCCGCTAAGCCTTGTAGTTTTGGGAGAGACTACAGGGCTTTTTTATATACATATAAGATTAAATTGATTACATAATGTACGTAATTTCTTACATAAAGATCAGAAAACTGCGACTTGTGTTGCATAATGAATCTGGCAAAATAGTCATATAAGGAAATGAAACCTTAAGAACAAGGACCGTATTAATAATAAATGTGTGTGCAGCACTTACAATAAAAATATAAATAACAGAATCATAACTAAAATATAAGAATCTACAGCGCAAAAAAGGCCCTATGACTTGTCATAGGGCCTTTTTTAACCGTTTATCTCAATTTTAATTTTTAGGCATCTTTATACTTGTTTTGACTTAATGATTCTATTAAAGTGAGTAAAAATTATCACTTTATAAAAAAACCATGAAAAAATTCATAATTTTAATCATTTTGGTGAGTCTTGTTCTGTTTGGGTTGTATAAATGTTTTAAGCCTGCAGATCAAACTAGTTCCTCAGTCGCTCAGATTGATTCTCTATCTGCTTCTGAGCGTGGACAGCAAACGCCAATATCGCCTAACGAAGATAAAGTCGAAGATTTAAATGAGTCTGAGAAGATGCCTGTTACTGATTCTCCAGATTTAGTAGATCCGAAGAGCGATTTTTCGATTAAGCCTATTGATCCAGAAACTGATCCAGCCAATCAAGTGTAATTTTTTACCCTGCGCACTAAAAACATAACAACGGAGAACAATTATGTTTAAAACTTTATCATTAAGCGCATGTTTGAGTGTTTTGATGGTCGGTACTGCAATGGCTCAAATGAGTCCTGTAGCAGCTAACGCTAAATTGAACAATCAGGCAAAACAAAAAGTGTCGAAAGGTGGTATTAATCTGTCGGCATTATTGAACAACAGTTCAAATGATCTAATCGTTGAATATCATATTGACATTAATCATTTAGAAAATAATCGCGCTCAACTTCGTGAACATCTTGCTCAAAAGAAGCAATCGATTCAATCGAACTTTAAGCGTTTAGGTGGTATTCAATTACTACGCGATTATAATGCCTTACCATATAGTTTTCATCGCGTTCAAAAGCGTGACACGCTCGTAAGCTTATTGAATGACCCGAATGTAAAAGCAATTTATCCAAATAATATTTCTTATACGACAGCATCTCAAAGTCTACCATTAATTGGTCAAGTGCCTGCAGCTGCGCAAGGCTATACTGGTGCGGGGACAACAATTGCTATCTTAGATACAGGTATTAATTACCACCATTCAGACTTTGGTAATTGTACAGCGCCAGGTGTACCATCATCCACTTGCAAAGTTTCGGATTCTATTGAAATTGCTCAAGAAGACGATACATTAGAATTAGATGTTAATGGACATGGAACTAACGTTGCAGCAATTGCTTCTAAAGTTGCACCAGATGCAAAAATTGTGATGCTTGATGTGTTCACCGGCAGTACAGCTAGAACTGGTGGTGGCGCATCCGATTATGACATAATTGGTGCCTTGAACTGGGTAGCGAACCATGCCCAAAGCAAAAACATTAAATCAGTAAACTTAAGCATTGGTAATGGACGTAGTTATTCCTCAACTTGTACTAGTTCCGTACTTACAGATTCTTTTTCGAAGTTGAGAGGCTATGGGGTATTACCAGTAGTTGCATCTGGCAATGATGGCCATCTGAGTGGTATATCCTATCCAGCATGTACTGCGGGTGCAGTCAGTGTAGGGGCAGTTTATGATGCTAACGTAGGTTCGATTGCATTTAGCAATTGCTCTGACAGTGCAACTTATAGCGACAAAGTAACGTGTTTCAGTAACTCTAGTCGTAATTTAACTTTATTGGCGCCTGGTTCACGTATCACCGCTGGTGGATATACAATGGATGGTACTTCAATGGCTGCACCTCACATTGCTGGTGCTGTTGCTGTGTTACGTGCGAATAATGCTTTCCCGAATGAATCTCTGGATCAAATTGTTGCACGTATGACGTCTACGGGAACTTTGGTTACGGATCATCGTAACTCAATTCGAACACCTCGTTTGAATTTAATTGCTGCGTTAAATGGTGCTCCATCTACTCCAGCACCACAACCCCCTGTTATTGACCCACCTGTAGTGACGCCAACTCCTACGCCAACACCAACGCCAGCACCAAAACGTAACTGTCGTACTTTCTTTTTTGTGACAATCTGCACTGGTTAATTAATAGCTAATAGATGAAAACTTTAAAAAAAGGCATCTAAATGATGCCTTTTTTACATTGATATTAAACACGTTCAGTTTCAGATTGATCAGTTCCAAATAACGCGCGTCTTTTTTCCTTAGGAATACTTGGGCATTGGTTGGATATTTGATATAGCACTTTTGCTAAAGCGGCTAAATGTGTGCCTAACACAGATTTCCCTGTATTTAAGAACGATACACTGATATCCCGTTGAGGATCTGCCCAACATAAAATATTCGAGAAACCTAGATGACCAAAAGCTTGTCCAGTATTTGGGCCAAATACACCGATTGGATTACTGCCTAACATCGGACCAAGTGCATAACGCATAGGTGCTAAAAGGTTACGGTCTATTGTTGTATTGGATGTAGGGAGTGTTGCTCTGAAGACCGTTTCTGAATTGATAATTTGCTGATCTTGATAACGACCACCATTAAGTAACATTTCAAAAAAACGATTGGCTTGTTCAGCACTGGTATAAATATTTCCTGCAGGGCAGACGGTATCCATAAAACGGGGATCATTGGTGACATCCACTGCCAGTTGCAGTCCTCCGCCTAATACACGATTGAGATATAGGTCAGTCCCCAAAACAGGGTGAATCCCAGTTGGATAATTTTTTGCAACTAAATGACGTAGTTCTGGTTTTAAACCATAGTTGAAGAAAGGTAAATTCATTGGTTTTTCAATATGTTCGTGCAAGTAATCACGAATATCTTGTCCTGTTACACGTTCAACCAATTCTCCTAAAATATATCCAGCAGTTACAGCATGATAAGAGAGTTGCGAGCCTACGGGTGCAATCGGTTTTGCTGCATAAAGATGCTCCAGGATCCCTTGACGATCAAATAAAAGCTCTGGAGTGACCTCAGTTTCAATTTTAGGAATACCGCCGCGGTGTGACAACAAATGAAATATGGTGGCGCGTCGTTTACCGTTAACGCCAAACTCTGGAATATAGCGACTCACTGGATCAAGTAAGTTAATTTTCCCTTGTTGATCTAACAAATGCACTAACATGGCATTAACGATTTTAGAGGCAGAAAACATACAGACCGGTGTTTCTGGTGTCGCAACTTTAGAAGGGTCTGTTTGATAGTTTGGACCAAGTTCTGTGTAACCAATACTGCGATTAATTAATATCTGACCCTTGCGACGTAAACACATACTGATCATTGGATGATTGCCAGTACGATAAAGTGCTTCAACACTGTGCCAAATTTTATCAATTTGCTGTTGCGTCATTCCCCCAAGTTCTGGCGCAACTTCGTCTTTATGACGAGTGATCGTAGTTAAGTCTTTTGGTGCTATGCACGTATTTGTAGAGAGTAATTTCACGTTCATTCCATGTTTCATTGTTTTTATAACAGGCAAGTTTGCCCTGCCAAAAAACAAAAGTCAGTATCTTTAACGACATGAATTGATGATTGTTTCTGCCAGAAGTTATTGAGCGGATAATTTTGCTTTTTGAGGGGGGTTCCTTTAAAATAGCACGCTGCTGTAGTGATGCACGGCAGTCAATTCCGCTTTGAAGAGCGTCATTGATTTGTATCAAATACTTTTAAATAAGCATCTCGGAGAAATCGAATGGCTTTAACAAACGCAGATCGCGCAGAGATCATTGCTAAATTTGCTCGCGCTGAAAACGACACTGGTTCACCAGAAGTTCAAGTAGCTCTTTTATCTGCTCAAATCAATGACTTACAAGGTCACTTCAAAGAGCACAAACACGACCACCATAGCCGTCGCGGTCTTATCCGTATGGTTAACCAACGTCGTAAGCTTCTTGACTACCTTAAAGGTAAAGATGCTACTCGTTACAGCGATTTGATTGCTGCTTTAGGTTTACGTCGTTAATTCGATTTAAACTTTATTTTCGGATTATTGCATGTTGAATGCTGTATTGCTGAAAACTAAAGGCGATCTAGTTTCGACTAGATCATGGGGAAGGGGCGAATAGTTTCGCTCCTTCTTTGTGTTTAAAAATAGTGTTTCTAGTGAGGTCGGCTTCTAAGCTTTGTCATTTAAAACCTGTGTTGTGAATGCCAAACCTTAGGGGTCTCCACTAGAATAAAATCAGGAAAAAATAGAACATGTCGATGTTTAATATTATTCGTAAAGAATTCCAATTCGGTCAGCACCAAGTTGTGCTTGAAACAGGCCGTGTGGCGCGTCAAGCAAATACAGTAGTGATTACCATGGGTGGTGTGACTGTATTGGTTGCTGTTGTTGCTCAACCAACTGCGAAAGCAGGTCAAGACTTTTTCCCACTGACTGTTAACTACCAAGAAAAACAATATGCTGCAGGTCGTATCCCAGGTGGTTATGGTAAGCGTGAAGGCCGTGCATCTGAAGCTGAAACTTTAATTTCACGTTTGATCGACCGCCCAATTCGTCCGTTGTTCCCAGAAGGTTATTACAACGAAATCCAAGTGACTGCAACAGTTGTATCATCTGACAAAACTATGGAAGCTGATATTGCTGCAATGTTAGGTACCTCTGCTGCACTCGCAATTGCAGGTACACCATTCCGTGGTCCAATTGGTGCTGCACGCGTTGGTTTAATTAACGGTGAATACGTTCTTAACCCAAGTCATGAACAACTTGCTCAATCTGACCTTGACCTTGTGGTTGCAGGTACAGAAGCTGCTGTTCTTATGGTTGAATCTGAAGCGAAAGAACTTTCAGAAGACCAAATGTTGGGTGCTGTATTGTTCGGTCACGACGAAATGCAAATTGCAATTCAAGCGATCAAAGAATTTGCTGCAGCTGCTGGCGCGAAGGAATCTGACTGGGTTGCTCCAGCGAAAAACGAAGACCTTCGTAGTCAATTGAAAGCAGCTTTTGAAGCGAAAATCTCTGAAGCGTATACGATTGCGGTTAAGCAAGACCGTTATGCAGCACTTGATGCACTTCATGCTGAAGCGGTTGCTCAATTCGTTCCAGAAAATGACGAAACAGGTATTGCTGACGAAGTTAACGAATTATTTGAAGACCTTAAATATCGTACAGTTCGTGACAATATCTTGTCTGGTAAACCACGTATTGATGGTCGTGATACTAAAACTGTTCGTGCAATCGACGTACAAGTGGGCGTATTAGATCGCGCTCATGGTTCTGCATTGTTTACACGTGGTGAAACTCAAGCACTTGTAACAACAACTTTGGGTAACACGCGTGATGCATTAATGGTGGATACCCTTGCAGGTACGAAGACTGATAACTTCATGCTTCACTACAACTTCCCTGCATACTCTGTAGGTGAAACTGGTCGTGAATCTGGTCCTAAACGTCGTGAAATTGGTCATGGTCGTTTGGCACGTCGTGGTGTTCAAGCAGTTCTTCCACCAGCTGATCGCTTCCCGTACGTGATTCGTATCGTATCTGACATCACTGAATCGAATGGTTCGTCTTCAATGGCGTCTGTGTGTGGTGCTTCTTTATCACTTATGGATGCAGGTGTTCCACTTAAAGCGCCAGTTGCAGGTATTGCAATGGGTCTAGTGAAAGAAGGTGAACGTTTCGCAGTTCTTTCAGACATTCTAGGCGACGAAGATCACCTTGGCGACATGGACTTTAAAGTAGCAGGTTCTGCAAACGGTATTACTGCACTTCAAATGGACATCAAGATCGAAGGTATTACTGAAGAGATCATGGAAGTTGCATTGAATCAAGCGTATGCAGGTCGTATGAATATCTTGAATGAGATGAATCAAGTGATTTCACGTGCTCGTCCTGAAATCTCAATGCACGCACCAACATTCCAAGTGATCAGCATCAATCCTGATAAGATCCGTGACGTGATTGGTAAAGGCGGCGCAACTATTCGTCAAATCACTGAAGAAACCAAAGCAGCGATCGATATCGAAGATAACGGTACAGTACGTGTATTTGGTGAAACTAAAGCAGCGGCAATGGCTGCAGTAGCGAAAATCCAAGCGCTTACAGCAGAAATTGAACCAGGTACAATTTACACAGGTAAAGTCATTCGTATTGTTGAATTCGGTGCGTTCGTCAATATCCTTCCTGGTACTGATGGCTTGCTTCACATTTCACAAATCTCGAACGAGCGTATTGCGAATGTGACAGACGTTCTTACTGAAGGTCAAGAAGTTAAGGTACAAGTTGCGGATGTTGATAACCGTGGTCGTATCAAACTTACAATGAAAGACATTGAACAAGCTTAATCATTTAAGCTAATTCTAAGCCTTGTGTGGTGCTTCGTTTAAACGAGTGTTACACAAGGCTTTTTTTATGGCATGATCAAAATGTTCTCATTTAAAAATAACTAAAATGCAAAAGTTTAATTATTATTATCATCAAGGTGACGGGTATATTTATCTGAGTGAAGAATTATCGACTGATGTTGATGCAGAATTTATATGGTTGAGTTTTGAACGCCACGAATTGATTCAAAATACAGAGACGTGGCAACGATATATTTTTGAGAACACTGGAATTCTGTTGAACGAATTTCATCTTAAAGATATTCAAAACCTTGAGCATCCTTGCGTATTTGATGCATTGGATGATTATGATTTGTTGATCTTTAAAAAATTAATCACCCCAGATGATCACATTCAAATTCAGAATGGTCATTCAGCTGAACAACAAACTGCGGACATTGTTACAACGCCGGTAAGTTTTGTCATGACATCAAATGTTTTAATCACAGTGCATGAACGAGGTAATCGTGTATTTGAAACATATCTTGAAAGAGTGCAGGCGATTCAAACACGACCTATAGAGCAACAGAATATTCCACGAAAATTAGCACAGAGCCCTGTAGATATTGCGCTTAGATTACTGAATATGATGGTGGATGGCTATTTAGGTTTACGTGTACCACTAACCAAACGTGTGGAATTTTGGCAAAAAGAACTATTACAAGGAAATCAAAAATTTAATCGATGGAATCAACTGCTGCAAGAGATCACCGCTTTTCAACAAGTTGAAAATTTGTGTGAAGAACAGGTTGAATGCCTACAAGAATTAAGAGATGAAATTGTCGAAAATTATCATCATATTAAAGCTAAACGTAAGGCAGAGAAGCAAAATTTAATGCTCGTCCGAATGGATGATTTAATTAGCCATATTGAAAGAATACAAAAGCACAGTGTTCGGTTAAACCATGCAGTACAAGCCGCTATCGATTTGCACTTTTCAGCAGTGGCCAATCAAACCAATGAAAATATGAGAATTTTAGCAATTATCACCGCTGTATTTGCACCACTGACTCTTCTTACAGGTATTTACGGAATGAATTTTGAATTTATTCCAGGATTAAACTCACCGCATGGCTTTTGGTATATGCTCACAGCCATGTGTGTGACAACACTTTTGTTAATTTGGTATTTTTATCGTAGACAAATGGTCGGGCGCGGTGAAAAAAGTGTGATGGAATTGTTGGCTCAACAAAACCAGCAGCAACAACTCGGTTTGTTTGCATTTTTGGAGTATGAACCGATTCAAAAAACATTGAAAGGTACGCTCCGAGAAATGGGGCGTTGGACTCGATTAAAATAGTCAACGTCACATAAGGCACTTATGCTTTAAGTCAGAATGATAAGTGCCAGATTCACCGTTATTTTATAATATTAAATTGAAATTACTGAGTAAGGTTCGTCTGCGCTTGTTTGAGCAAACGATACATTTCATCTTTTAATTTAAGTTTTTTTCGCTTTAGAAACTCAATATCATCATTAATTACATTAACTGGATTTAGTTCCAAATGCGTAATTTCATGATCTAGCGTTTCATGTTCCTCGAAAATTTTAGCGAAGTGAGGGTTTTCTTCTCTTAAAGGCTGAATAAGTTCACGGAACTCAGGGAAAAGGTTTTTCAGCTTTTTATTGCATTCTTTAACTTTCATTGATGGTTTAATCCTTTCATTCTAATCAATAAAAAATAAATGCATGTAACAGTACATGCATTTATGTGGGCTTGCTTTATTTGAAGTATTTCACTTGCTTGCGCAATTGTTGTACTTCATCTATCAGATCCATCATCATGGCGACGGCAGGGAGACTTGCTTCAAAATCCCGTTGCAAGCGATAAGCTCTCCGTGCTCGAGTAAGTTCTTCACCAAAAAATTGATGGATTTTTTGCTCAGAACGAGCAGGTAGAATCTCATATTCAAGTAATTGCAAAACCCATTCAGGACTTTGTCCGCATGCTTGGGCAAAATGCTTTAAATCAAAAATACATTGGTCATCAATGATTTCAGCCTCTAAATATCCATTTTTGTACACTTCTCGGTACTGAATCGTTGTCATGATTCACCTCCTTCATCACGAGGGTTGAAATGTGTAAATGCTTGAGCAAATTGCTCATATGCCTGTTTTTGCTGCGGGGATTCTGCTCTTGGATAAACAATATTCAGGATTAGATAAAGGTGTCCCGGGGGGGAAGAGGGAATCCCTTTTTCTTTAATACGGAGTTGTTTGCCATAAATTGTATGTTGAGGAATGCTGACTTTAATCTTTCCAGAGGGGGTTTTTAGCTCGATGTCTTGGCCTAAAGCAGCTTCCCAAGGACTAATGTTAATGTGATAGTAAATGTCTGCCTGATCGACATATATGCTGTCAGTGGTTTGATAATGGATCTGTATATAAAGATCTCCATTTTCACCGCCCGATAAACCTGCTTGTCCTTGACCTTTGAGCCGAATTTGTTGACCGTTTTTCATCCCTTTCGGGATTCTAATTTCAAGGGTTTTTCGCTGAACTTCAGGTTGTCCATATGCATTAAAAGTGGGTATACGCAATTGGATGGATTGAGTGACACCTTCAAAAGCGACTTGTAAGGGCACTTCTATACAGGCATGTTGATCTTCACCACGAATTGGCTGGGATTTATATTGGTGTGAGCGCTGTGCATAACCTCCACCAAAACCTGTACCAAAACGCCCAAACAAATCTTCAAAGCCAGAAAATTCATGATTTGTATGGTTTTTAGTATCCGAGAAAGGAGACTGACTATTCAACTGATCGAGTTGTTGATCGTACTCTTGTTTTTTTAAAGGATCACTTAATGTGTCATACGCAGTATTAATCGCCTGCATTTTTTTTTCGGCATCAGGTGCTTGACTGATATCGGGATGGTATTTCCGAGCCAGTTTTCGATATGATTTTTTTATTTCCTCAGGACTCGCATCGCGATCTAGTCCGAGTTCCTCATAATAATTATTTGCCATTAAGCAAAAATAACCGTTGATTAACTTTTAATCATTATGAGCAGACTTTCGAAGACTACAATATGTTCAGATGGTGAATAATTGTTTCAATTTCTTACAACCAAAAAAATCAGCAAGTAAAACTTGCTGATTTTCGAAGAGAACTGTTAAGGATTAACTGAGGTGCTCGCCGAATAGACCGAGTGCTTCTTCAGCAGTAAATCTGTATTGAGTGTTACAGAATTGACAGTCCATGGTAATAGGGTTCTGTTGTTCTAAAATTTCACGCACAGATTCAGCACCCACCTGAATTAATGCTGTAGAGCAACGCTCTTTAGAACATGTACAGCCAAATTGAAGTTGTTCAGCTTCAGGTAGTCTGACTTCTTCTTCATTATATAAGCGATACAAAATTTCTTGCGCATCTAGCTCAGTAAGTTCATCTGTTTTTAAAGTTTCAGTGAGCATGGTTAGACGAGGCCAGATATCTTCATCAACCTTTTGCTGCTCTTCATCATTGTTACGCGGTAACAATTGAATCAAAAGACCACCAGCGCGTTGAGCAGTACTAGCTAAAACGATCTTGGTTGGGATTTGGGCAGATAAATCATAATACTGCATGAGGCATTTAGCTAAATTCGGCTGATCTAAAGGCACGATACCCTGATAGCGTTCGCCAAATTCAGGTTCAATATTAATAAATAAAACTGGACTGACCAAAGTTTTCAGAACGATGCTGCTGTCTGATGCTTCTTCAAAACGTGGATCAGCTTCATATTCAGCTAATCCGCGTACTTCACCGAGGTGATTACATTCAGCCATAGCCCATTTTAAGGTGCCAGAAGCTTGAATTTGGAGGCTAATACGTCCCTTAATTTTAAGTGTGCTGGCCAACAATGCAGTTGCACTGAGCATTTCGCCCAATAAAATTTGAATCGCAGGTGCATAGGCGCGTTGTGCTAAAATTGTTTTAAGCGCATCTTCAAGATGTACGACTTCACCACGAACAGGGCTGTTATCAATAAAAAAACGTTGACGTAAATCAGACATAAAATTCTCCAAATCCCTGTCTAGATGGTGACGATATTGTAAATCACAAGTTAAAATTCTTCATCTCGACAAACATTAATTTGGTTTTGCGAGTGCTTAGCGCGTCGTTCTATAGAACTTACTTCAGAATCAATGGTTTCATCTAAACTTTCTGAAAGTGGTTGATGTTGTTGAGCATCATTTTCAAAAATTTGTTCGAGTTCCGCTAAGAAATTTCGATAGCTTTCAAAGACTTTTTGATCATCCGTATAGATGCGTTGTTGCTCAGCTAATAGACGCTCATCATAGTCTCTAAATATTTCAATACTATGTTGAGCATGTTCTTGACTTAAACCTAACGCGGTTAAGGTGCGAAATGCCATACCGAGTGAAGATAGAAAAGTTTCACGCCAAATATGCTCAATGCCTAAGTCTTTAAGTAAATGCATATGATGTCGATCACGGGCACGGACGATGAGTTTGAGCGTTGGATAATTCAAACGTAAATGGCGAGCAATATTCATCGACATTTCCACATCGTCTACAGCAAGTACAAATGCCTTAGCATGCTCGATGCCTGCAGATCTCAATAAATCAGGGGAGGAGGCGTCTCCATAATAAATTTTACCACCGTACTTTCTCACAAAATCAATTTTTTCTAAATTATTATCAATGGCTGTAAAGCTGACATGATTGAGATAAGCAACGCGCGCCACTATTTGTCCGACGCGTCCAAAACCTGCAATGATTAATGTTGAATGAGTGTCTGGTAATGGGACATCTTCAGCGCTATCAGTCTTTCGATCAAGATATGGAATGAGCCATCGTTGTGCAAGCCAGAAAATGACAGGGGTGAGTGCCATCGAAATTGCAATGATCAGAATCGTAGGGGATAACACTGCTTGAGTAATTAAACCTTCGGTATTCGCAACAGCTAAGATCACATAAGCAAATTCTCCTCCTTGAGCAAGACAAATGGCAATCAATACACTGGTTTTCCATTGAAATTTAAAATATCGCGCGATTGCAACCATGCTTAATATTTTTATGATGATCAGCACTAATGCCCCACCAAAAATGAATAGCGGCTGATCTACGAGGAGATCAATCGGTGTCATCATGCCTACGCTCATAAAGAATAAACCGAGTAATAACCCTTTGAAGGGTTGAATGCTCGATTCCAGTTCATGGCGAAACTCAGAATCCGCGAGTAATACACCTGTCAGAAAAGCACCGAGCGTGGTGCTTAATCCGAGCATATCCATAAACAGAACAACCGCTAAAACAATGAAGAGTCCAGCAGCCGTAATGAGTTCCGTTGCACCACTCTGTACAATGAATCTAAAAAATGGTCGCATCACATAGCGACTAAATAAAAATAAGCCAGTAAACGTTGCAACAACAGCGGCAAAATAAGCAATACCATGATGTGTAGACTGATTTCCCGCGAGTAGGGGAATCAGGGCGAGTAAAGGAATAGCGGCAATATCTTGAAACAGTAAAATAGAGAAAGATTGCTGACCATGCGCGGTATTCAGCTGCTGCTTTTCTGCAAGTAATTGCATGACAAATGCTGTAGATGATAAAGCAAGGGCAAGACCAATTACGACACTAGTAGCAAGATGCTGTTGGAAGAACAGCCAAATGGTTGCGACAAGAATTATACCTGTGATCAAGACTTGAGCACTTCCAATCACAAATATAGAGTGACGCATATTCCACAAGCGCTGAGGGCGTAATTCTAGGCCGATTAAGAACATCAAAAAAATCACGCCGTACTCAGCTAATTTCATTAATGTTTCGGCATCGTTGGTCACATTCAATGCACTTGGACCAAGTAATATTCCTGTAAACAAATAACCTAAGACTGTCGCAATACCAATTTTTTTTCCGAGCGGAACAAAAATTAATGCGGCAGCTAGAAAAATTGTGATTTGTAACAACAATGGCATTGGCCTTCCCTAAAGTGGAATGTTGGACTGATGAAATTGTAATCGTGTCTGCTTTAGCCGTGTAAATTTAATTCAGGTCTTCGACTTTGATAATTTAACTCTATTCATGATTAGCTTAGCTCTTGAGGATCTATATCAATACTGAGCTTCATCGTTGAAGGTTTTTGTTGAAGCACGAATGGCCACCATTCTCGTATATAGAAATGCATTTTTGCACGATCTGATGACAATAAAACCACATGTGCCTGATAACGCCCAGCCTTTCGCTCCATTGGCGCAGGAATTGGACCCCAAATCTCAATCAGCTCACCAGTATGTTGTTGGAGCGATTGTGTCATATTGGTTAAAAAATTGAGATTTTCTTCCTGACTACGCGATTCACAACGTATTAATGCTGCATAGCGCATTGGAGGGAGTAAAGCAGCTTGACGATCATGAAGTGTTTCACGAGCAAAAGCACGATAGTCTTTATGAATGAGCGTGTTGAGTAGAGGGTGATCAGGTCGTAAAGTTTGTAGATAAACCTCACCTTTTTTTTCACCTCGTCCTGCACGACCTGCAACTTGAACAATCAATTGGGCTGTTCGTTCCGTTGCTCTGAAATCAACACTGAGTAGGCCACTATCAATATCTAAGATTGCAACTAAGGTTACATATGGAAAGTGATGACCTTTGGCTAACATTTGCGTACCAAGTAAAATCATCGGTTTACTTTGATGAATTTGCTCGTAAATTTTTTGCCAACTCCCGACACGGCTCGTGGAATCACGATCTACTCTGACCACAGGAAAGTCTGGAAATAAAAGTTGTAAATTCTCTTCAACTTTTGCCGTGCCCATTCCAATAGGCTTCAAGGTGTGTTGCTGACAAGAGGGGCATTGATCAGGCAGTCGATTAATTGTCCCACAGTGATGGCAATGCAGGTGCTCATATGGTTTTTTATGAAGCGTAAAATGTGCATCACAATGGGGACAATTGGCTTGCCATCCACAGCTTTCGCAGATCAGGACAGGTGCATAACCACGTCTGTTTAAAAAGATCAGTACCTGTTCTTCTTGATTGAGTCTTTTTTGAATTTCTTTAATGAGTTGTTCGCTTATACCATGCTGTTTTTGAGCAATCTTTAGATCAATTAAATGAATTTTAGGTAAGCTTGCACCTGCGGCACGTTCATCGAGTTTCAGAATCGTTAATTTTTTTTGCTCCACCAAATGATATGAGTCAATACTTGGTGTTGCTGAGCCAAGGACAATGGGGCATTGCTCTAAATAAGCGCGATAGAGAGCAACATCACGTGCATGGTAGCGAAAACCTTCTTGTTGTTTGAATGACAGGTCATGCTCCTCATCTAAGATAATGAGCCCTAAATTTGGCATGGGGGTGTAAATCGCAGAGCGTGTACCAAGAATAATGGAGGCCTTCCCTGTTTGAGCATATTGCCAAGCTTGGAGGCGTTTTGTGTCATTCAGTCCGGAATGCAACAAGACAATATTGCAGTGAAAGCGAGATTGAAATCGACTGATAGTTTGAGGGGTTAAGCCAATTTCTGGTACCAGTACCAATACTTGCTGACCTTTTTGTAAAACCTCTTGCATGACTTGCAAATAAACTTCAGTTTTTCCGCTTCCAGTTAAACCATCGAGTAAAAATGCTTGATAGCGATTTTGTGCTTTTAAAATGGATTGAATTGCTTTTTTTTGATCATCATTTGCTGTCAATGGCATTTGAGCCAGCTGTACAGGTTCAGGACTAAAGTCCTGCTGAATCAATTTACATTCGACGATTTCTTTCTTTTCAAGCGCTTTTAATGTTGCTGTTTCCACACCACTCAAATTCAGTATTGTCTCGGCAGTCCCTTGCGGATGTAACTTTAATATTTTATAAGCCTCTTGTTGTTTTAAAGATCGAGCCACTTTCTTTTCAGCGTCTAAATTTAAAACTTTCCAAGAGTGAGCTAATAAATTATAGGGTTTACCCTGCCTTAAAAATGTCGGCAAAGTGGTATGCATGACTTCCCCAATGGGAAATTGATAATATTGAGCAGACCACTGCGCGAGCTGAATGATCGTAGCATTGAGTATGGGTTGTAGATCCAAGATTTCAGTGATGGATTTCAGTTTGATTTTCGGATCTAATGGCGTTTCCGGTGCGATCTTTTCAAGTACGATTCCGACTAAGTTTTGACGACCAAACGAAACAAGAACACGGCAACCTATGTGTATAGTTTGGTATTGTTCCGCAGAAACTTCATAATCAAAACAATCATATAGATAAACTGGCACCGCGATGCGCACTCGATAAACAATTTGGCTTAATTCTGAAATATTTGTCATATATAGTCGTCGATCAATATGGTGAAAACTTATCGTGGATAACCAATGCTTGTGATAGAGTGTTCAAGTTGTTGCAAGTGATCAATATGAATGAAGAGAACGGTCTAAGGCAACTCTTAAGACATCATAATTAGGAAAATTAGAGCATTATCATGCCCGCATATCAATATACTGCCATCGATGCTTCAGGAAAGCAGCAAAAGGGTGTGCTAGAAGGTGATTCAGCCCGACAGATTCGACAACAGCTTCGGGATAAACAATGGATTCCAGTACAAGTTGATGCTGTAGAACAAAAAGACAAGCATCGAACTGGTGGTTTTTTTCAAAAAAAATTTACAGCTTATGACTTAGCTTTAATGACTCGCCAATTATCCGTATTAGTTGCTGCGGGGATCCCACTTGAGGAAGCATTAAGAGCAGTTGCCAAACAAAGCGAAAAAGCTCACGTGCAAAATTTGATGTTATCTGTAAGATCAAAGGTTTTAGAAGGTCATTCCTTGGCTCAAGGGATGCAACAATCTGGCAGATTCCCTGAACTTTATATTGCAACGATTGCTGCTGGTGAGCGATCAGGACACTTAGATCTTATTCTCGATCAATTGGCTGATTACACTGAAAATCGCTTTGCGATGCAAAAGAAGATTCAAGGTGCAATGATTTATCCTATTATTTTGATGTTGATGTCTTTCGGTATCGTAATGGGACTCATGACCTATGTAGTACCAGACATCGTTAAAACTTTTGACCAAAGTAAAGATGCGCTACCTTGGATTACGGTTGCTTTAATGAAAGCCAGTGATTTTATACGTCAAGCTTGGCCATTTGTATTGGTTGCATCGGCGTTGGGATTCTTTCTATTGGTGCGTTTTTTAAGGACTGCCGCAGGGCATTATGCTTTTGATCGTCTCACGTTGAAGTTGCCATTATTTGGAAAACTATCACGAGGTATTAATGCCGCCCGCTTTTCAAGTACCTTATCTATCTTAACGCAATCTGGTGTTCCTTTGGTCGACGCGTTGAAAATTGGTGCAGCAGTAAGTAGCAATTGGGTTATTCGAGATGCAGTCAATGTCGCGGCTGAAAAGGTCACAGAGGGTGGAAATTTGGCGACGCAACTTGAACGCTGTGGTTATTTTCCACCGATGATGGTGCAAATGATCAAAAGTGGTGAAGCCTCGGGTGAGTTGGATCGAATGTTAGAAAGAGCTTCGACGATGCAAGATCGAGAGGTTACTACATTGATCTCAACATTATTGGCGTTGTTGGAACCACTAATGTTGGTGTTAATGGCTGCGATTGTATTGGTGATCGTGATTGCTGTCATGTTGCCAATCGTCAACATGAACAATATGATTTAAACAGATTCAATAAATTCTAATAATGAATGAAATAGCGAGTGAAAACATGCGAAACAAGATGAAAATGCGAAAACAATCTGGTTTTACCCTGATCGAAGTGATGGTAGTGATTGTGATTTTAGGTGTGCTTGCAGCACTGATTGTGCCTAATGTCATGGGTCGTGGTGAGAAAGCGAAGGTTGATACCACAATCATTACGCTGAAAGGTGTTGCAGGTGCATTAGATCAATACAAATTAGACAACAACCAATATCCATCCATGCAAGATGGTGGCTTGGATGCTTTGGTCAATCAACCAGCTTCAGCAAAAAATTGGTTACCTGGTGGTTATGTGAAGGGTGGTTATCCTAAAGATAGTTGGGATAATGATTTACAATATGTGATTCCTGGTTCGGAAGGTCGTGCATATGATCTTTATTCATTCGGCGCAGATGGAAAGCAGGGTGGTGAAGGAAATGATGCTGATATCTTTTACACACCATAAATGAAAATCATTATTAAAAACCATTCATAGTATTAATCACTTCACTTAATCGAATTAATAAATATTGAGTGAAGTGATAATCTTTATTATTTAGGAATATTAACTTAAGATATTGATAATTAAAATATTTGTAAATAATTAGTTTTTGAGACTTATAATAAGAATTATTCCCATATTTAATGGTTACAAGAAACAGAAAATATGAAGAAAATTAGGCTTTTTATTTTAATTTTTCCCTGCATAATGGAGCCAACAGCTTAGCTTGATAATAAGGGGGAATGATGAAAGCATTAATATTGTCAGATGAAATCAATTTATTTCATTGGACTGTGCTCAAGTCTGCACTGCTTATTTTGAGCTTATTGCCTATCAGTCATCTATTTATTGATCTTTGGTCAAATGCAGATGCAAGCAGTCAAATCATGATCGGATTTATGGCGATTAGTGTATTTAGTGCGATTACGATTTTAAGTTTTTATAGTGCACTTAAAGCATCTGTTTTGACGCTGTCTGATGTATCTTCAACATGTGAAGCGCTGCTGATTAAAATTTATCGATCTATTCCGATGTTGAGTTTGATGGCAATGCTGTCTTACCTCACTACACAAATTTAAAAAAACCGAGCATATTTGCTCGGTTTTTTTGATATAGAACGTATATTTGATTTGAACCAAGTGTTATCGACGAGATTTAAAACTGACATCGACAACACGTGGTCTAAAGAACCAACCCATCACCAATAAAATCAATGACAATCCCAATATTGGCCAATCACTGAATCTCGTATACCAAGTTTGCCCTTCCATTGCAGGTAAATCACCACGAAGAACCGCTTTTTGATCAATTGGGGCTTGGCTGACGATTTCCCCTTTGTGGTTGATAAAAGCAGTCACACCTGTATTGGTTGCACGAATAAACCAGCGTCCATTTTCTTTTGCTCGCATTTGTACCATTTGTAAATGTTGCCACGGACCAGCCGTACCCGTAAACCACGCATCATTTGAAACGGTGACGAGGAAATCACTATTTAGTGCATTGCGTCGGGTTAGGTTCGGATAGGCAACCTCATAACAAATCGCAGCAGCTAATTTGTGGTTGTGAATTGAAAATGGAGCTTGATCCTGCGGACCACGTGAAAAACCGCTCATTGAAGGATCATTTTGAAGCGCAGGTAACACCCAACTTAACAGGCCAGACAGCGGAATATATTCACCAAAAGGAACGAGACGCTGTTTTTTATATAAGCCTGTAGCTTCATCACCGGATGCCATCATGGAGTTGTAATAACGCGGATAACCCAATGCCTTAGATTCATTTAAATCCCAATATGGAATGCCTGTTACCCAAGCTGTGTTGGTACTTTTGGCTTGCTGATCCATTGCATCTAAAAATGGTTCAATATCTGATTGAAACATTGGGATAGATGATTCAGGCCAAACCACCAAGTCACGTCCCCATTCTGATCGCGTTAATTGTGCATAGATTTCAAGTGTCTTTACTTGATACTCAGTTAACCACTTTAAATCTTGAGGAATATTACCTTGGATTAAAGAAACGCTCAGCGGTGCTGATTTTTTTTCTTCAATAAAAGTTAAATAGGATGCGCCCCATGCACCTAGCAATACAATTAAAACTGGAATAGCCCAAAAGTAGCGTTTTCGTAGGATTTCAACAAGTGCAGATGCAATGAGAATGACCACGAAAGAAACGGCAAATACACCAAATAAAGGTGCATAGCTATCTAAGAAGCGCTCGGTAAAAGCATAACCTGCAAATAACCAAGGGAAACCAGTAAATACCCAAGTTTTTGCCCATTCAAAGAATACCCATAAAGGGGCAAAAGTAAGTGGTGTTTCTGGAAAGAATCGACGATATATCCAAGTTTGTATTGCAGTAAATAGCCCCATCACCAAGGCCATAATCGCAATCATGATGACACTTAAAAACGCAGATGTATCACCATACACATGGATAGAGGTGTATAACCAGAATGCACCTACAAACCATAATCCAAAACCGTAAGCCCAACCGATGAGGAATGCTTGTTTAGAATTCCGCTTACTGAGTGTGGCATATAGCAATGCTGGCGATAATATTGCCAGCCACCACCAATAAAAAGGTGCAAGTGCGAGACTAAAAGTCGCACCTGCTGTTAAAGCAATAAGGAGTGGATAAATGAAAGGTAATGATTTTTGTTTTTCTGAAGGACTCAATAATTTTTGAAAATAGGCTCTCATTTACGCACAGCTCGAATCAGATGAATAGTACGGACATCTGCTTCCACAATGGTAAATTCCCAATCTCCCAATTCAATCACTTGGCCTTGAAGATCGCTGACTAAACCAATTTCTTGCAGTAATAGTCCACCCACAGTTTCCACTTCATCATCGGAAAATTCAGCATTTAAAACATTGTTAAAATGTTCAATTGGTGTAAGTGCTTGAACTAACCACGTGTTACTGCTGTTGCTGGTTTGATCTGGAACAATGAAATTGGCTTCTTCATCGACATTGTCATGTTCATCTTCAATTTCACCCACAATTTCTTCAAGAATATCCTCAAGTGTCACTAAACCCGAAGTAGAACCGTACTCATCAATCACAATCGCAATATGTGTTTGAGTGTTTTTTAGCATTCGGAGCACTTGATCAGAACGCGCGCTTTCAGGCACAAAGATCGGTTGGCGCATCAGCGAATGTACATTTACTTTCGAATCACGATCTTTTAAGAAAGGTAAGAGGTCCTTTGCCAAAAGGATACCAATGACGTTATCAGGTTGATCTGTTGAAAATACAGGGAAACGTGAGTGTGCTGACTCGATGAGAACATCAAGAATATCCAATAACTCATCATCTTCTTGTAAGCTAACCATTGAAGTTCGTGGCGTCATGACTTCACGAATTTTAGTCGCTGGAAGGTCAAAGATTCCTTCGAGCATCGCTACTGTATCTGGTTCGAGTAGTCGACGTGAATCTTGTACAATTTTTAACAGTTCATCTCGGGTTTCTGGGGCTGTGCCTAACCATTTGCGTAAGCCACGCATACCCCACGATGTACCTGATTCCTCTTGCATGATCTTTCCTAAAGACTCTTCAATTGAAAAAATAAGTTTTAATCATACCGAAGAAAATACGCTTGTCTATTGGTAAAATTTTGATTCCTAATGATCTATTTGATCATAGACCACTGTATTTGGAGTCTTTTTCTGAATTTGGGAGTGAAAAGATTGAATTATGATAAAATAATCGCCCAATCTTTTTAGGGCGATATTGAATGTCTGATTCTCAAGTTCAACCTCAAATCCAGTTGAATACACGTGGTTTACGTTGTCCAGAACCGGTGATGATGTTACATCAAGCCATTCGTAAATCTAAGTCTGGTGATGTGGTGGAAGTATTTGCAACAGATAATTCAACTTCTTGGGATATTCCTAAATTCTGTATGCATCTTGGTCATGAATTGCTGTTGCAAGAAGAACGTTTAGATGACAATGGGAACAAAGAGTTTCATTATTTGGTAAAAAAAGGTTAGCCCGCCTTGAATTAACGATTGAAACAATTCATATCGTTTAAAATTGATTTTTTCGTGTACAATTTGGGTTAAGAATATCTAAATAATAATGATTAACTCATTTTGACATGAAGAATTTCATCAATAATATTCAGTGTGCGATTGATCAGCTCGGCCTAACCGCCCAAAACAGAGCCCTCCACATCCAATTCAGTCATTCACAACTGAATAGCCAAGTCTTCCTACAACGCATCGATGGCAGCCAT
>NZ_FOBK01000017.1:0-47844 GCF_900109815.1 Acinetobacter sp. DSM 11652 | reverse complement strand
TAAAGTTGTTTTACCATGGTCAACGTGACCGATTGTGCCCACGTTAACGTGTGGCTTATTACGTTCAAACTTAGCCTTAGCCATGAGATCTTCCTTTTTAAACTACTCATGGAGGATCACTCCATGAGCACTTGGTTTTAAACTATGAATTAGTTGGGCTTATAGTAATCGAAAGATTACTCGTCGTCACCTTTTTTACCACCAGCTTGGAACTTAGCAATGATGCCTTCAGCCACGTTACGTGGAGTTTCAGCATATTTAGCAAATTCCATAGAGTAAGTCGCACGACCTTGAGACATAGAACGCATGTGTGTTGCGTAACCGAACATCTCAGAAAGTGGAACTTCAGCACGGATTGCTTTAGTACCGCCAGGTAAATCGTCCATACCTTGAACCATACCACGACGACGGTTTAAGTCACCCATGATATCGCCCATGTAGTCTTCTGGAGTTTCTACTTCAACTTTCATGATAGGTTCAAGAAGAACAGGATCTGCTTTCATGAAACCATCACGGAATGCGTAAGAACCAGCCATTTTGAACGATAATTCGTCAGAGTCGACATCATGGTAAGAACCATCGAACAATGTCGCTTTGATGCCAACAACTGGGTAACCAGCTAGGACACCATTCTTCATACGTTCTTGAATACCTTTGTCTACAGCACCAAAGAATTCTTTAGGTACAACACCGCCGACAACTTCTTCAGCGAACTCGTAGTCTTTACCAGCTTCAGGATCCATTGGCTCTAAACGTACATATACGTGACCGAATTTACCTTTACCACCAGTTTGGCGAACGAACTTACCTTCTTGCTCAACAGATTTTTTAATCGTCTCGCGGTAAGCAACCATTGGTTTACCAATGTTCGCTTCAACACCGAATTCACGCTTCATACGGTCAACGATGATGTCAAGGTGAAGCTCACCCATACCAGCAATAATTGTTTGACCAGATTCTTCGTCAGTACGAACGCGGAATGATGGATCTTCTTTCGCCAAGCGGCCCAAAGCAACTGACATTTTTTCTTGGTCAGCTTTAGTTTTAGGTTCAACTGCAAGTGCAATTACTGGCTCTGGGAATTCCATACGCTCTAACGTGATCACGTTGTTTTCGTCACAAAGTGTATCACCTGTAGTCGTGTCTTTAAGACCTACACATGCCGCGATATCGCCCGCACGAATTTCTTCGATGTCATGACGGTCATTAGCGTGCATCTGTACAATACGACCAACACGTTCACGTTTAGACTTAACAGGGTTATAAACTGCACTACCAGCTTTTAAAACACCTGAGTAAACACGAACGAATGTTAAGTTACCTACGAATTTGTCGTTCATGATTTTGAACGCAAGCGCAGCAAACGGTGCTTCATCAGACGCTTCGCGAGAACCTTCTGTCTCATCTTTGTCGTCTAAGATACCTTTAATTGCTTCAACGTCAGTAGGTGCTGGTAAGAATTCAATAACAGCATCCAACATACGTTGAACACCTTTGTTTTTGAACGCTGAACCACAAAGCATTGGCTGAATTTCATTCAACAATGTACGCGCACGAAGACCATTAACGATTTCTTCTTTAGTTAAATCGCCTTCTTCAAGGTACTTATCCATGAGTTCTTCTGATGCTTCTGCAGCAGCTTCAACCATGTTTGTACGCCATTCTTGAGCAAGCTCAACAAGGTCAGCAGGGATTTCACCGTATTCAAACTTCATACCTTGAGATGCTTCATCCCAGATAATCGCTTTCATTTCGATAAGGTCTACTACACCTTGGAAGTTTTCTTCTGCGCCAACAGGAATCACGATTGGCACTGGATTACCACCAAGACGTGTTTTTACTTGTTCAACAGCACGGAAGAAGTTTGCACCTGTACGGTCCATTTTGTTAACGAACGCAATACGAGGTACTTTATATTTATTTGCTTGACGCCATACAGTTTCTGACTGAGGTTGTACACCACCTACAGCACAGTAAACCATGCACGCACCGTCAAGAACACGCATAGAACGCTCAACTTCGATCGTGAAGTCAACGTGTCCCGGTGTGTCAATTACGTTAATACGGTGTTGTTCGAACTGGTTACCCATACCTTTCCAGAAGCAAGTTACTGCTGCTGAAGTAATGGTAATACCACGTTCTTGCTCTTGTTCCATCCAGTCAGTTGTTGCTGAACCTTCGTGAGTTTCACCTAGTTTGTGGCTCTCACCTGTGTAGAACAAAATACGTTCAGAAGTCGTTGTTTTACCAGCATCAATGTGTGCTGAGATACCAATGTTACGGTAACGAGAAATTGGGGTTTGACGAGCCATGATTTCTTGCATTCCTAAATTTTGTTGTTTAAAACAGGACGCTTTAAGCTGCTGAGCAGCTTAAAGCGATTCGATGACAAATCAGTGAAACCCGACTTACCACCCTCCTGAATAGGGGCTGTTTTATCCGCTTAGAAACGGTAGTGAGAGAAGGCTTTGTTGGCTTCAGCCATACGATGCACATCTTCACGTTTCTTGATCGCTGAACCTTTACCTTCAGCTGCGTCAAGCAACTCACCAGCAAGGCGTAACGCCATAGTTTTTTCAGAACGCTTAGCAGCAGCATCTACTAACCAACGCATCGCTAAAGCAGTACGACGGGATGGGCGTACTTCCATAGGAACTTGGTATGTAGCACCACCAACACGGCGTGCTTTTACTTCGACCATAGGACGAACTTTTTCAAGAGTAGTCTCGAAAAATTCAACTGGGTCTACTTTAGATTTTTCTTGAACGCGGTCTAAAGCACCGTAAACGATACTTTCAGCAATAGATTTTTTACCATCTTGCATTACGTGGTTCATGAACTTAGCGATTGTTTGGCTGCCGAACTTAGGATCCGGAAGGATTTCACGAGCAGCGACTACGCGACGTCTTGGCATTTTAATACTACCTATAAATATGACACTTCAGGTTTATCCAGCAGCAGTACAAAGTGTCATGTACTATTCGCTGGCCTTACTACACGTCGCTTGAATTTCACAAAATTAAATGCAGAAATCAGACAAGCGAGACGATAAAGGATTGCAGTTCTATACGTTTAAGAAAATGATCTAGTTAGATTATTTCTTAGGACGCTTAGTACCGTATTTAGAACGAGACTGGTTACGATCTTTAACACCAGCACAGTCTAAAGAACCACGAACGGTATGGTAACGTACACCTGGTAAGTCTTTAACACGACCACCACGGATAAGAACAACACTGTGCTCTTGTAGGTTATGGCCTTCACCACCGATATAGCTAGATACTTCGAAACCTGAAGTTAAGCGAACACGGCAAACTTTACGCATTGCTGAGTTAGGTTTTTTAGGTGTAGTTGTGTAAACACGTGTACAAACACCACGACGTTGTGGACAAGCCTTCAACGCAGGAACTTTTGATTTTTCAATCAAAGTCGTACGACCCTTACGGATCAACTGATTTGTTGTTGCCATGTGGCAATTCTCCCGTTAATAAAAAGCCCCAAAAAATACTACTTTTTGAGGGCATGCAATTGTAAGCCAAGAAGTAAAAATGGTCAACATTCAACATGACATCAAATATTGACCATTGTGTGCTTACAACGAAATTTTCAGAATGATTTCTTCAATAATTCATAACTAAATTTATTGTTTTTTTGGTGACGTAGGTTGTGCGTTCGCTGCATCGTCTTTCTTTTTTGAGTTACGACGCTTAGATGGCGCTTTTACCTGCACAACAGGCTCACCTTGAGACTGATCTTTATCAGTGTCTTGAACACTTTCATTAGAAGCCGACTCAATATGTTTTTCAGCTAAAGCCTTAAGACCTTCCTCAACACTGACCTCTTCTTCCTTTTGAGACTCCACAGGTTTTGCTTCAATTTTAATTGCTGAAATTGAATCATTATGAACTGCTGACTCATCAACTTGAATAGACTCTTCTCCTTCAAGTTTTTTTGCAAACTCTTCAACCTCCACCAGTGACTCATCATTGATTGACACTGCGGAATTCAATGCGAGTGAGGATTGCTTTAATAATTCTGTACCGCGCTCAAAGGCTTCCTGAACAGATACCTGCTCATCTGGATGTTGGAGAATGTACTGCTGTGCTCCTGAAAAAACAGCTCTAGCTTTAGAATGCGCCTCTTCTACCAAACGCCAGCTATATACTGCACCAATACCAGCACCAGCCACAGGTGCTAATTTAGATAAAATTGAAATTTGAGGAATCTGATTCAACCAATTCCATTTATAACCACCTTCAGGATTACTCAGCCAATTTTTTAAAGCCGTGAAGTCGTTACTAGAGCCCAATAGGGTTTGTAGCTGATGAGTATCTTGTGTTTCCAATAAATTTGCGACTGTTCTTAATGCCACTAAAAGTGTTTGCTTTTCCGCAATAACACCTAAATCGACTTGCTTGAATACATACTCAACGATCTCTTGTTCTTGACGATGATTAAGTTCAAAACCATGCGCGCGACCTTCTTGGTAAATACTACGCAACGTAAATGCCAACGAGAAAGGAATATCGATGGCCGTACCAACTACGCCTGTCGCACCAGACACTGCCCCCTGAACCGCTGCAATCAATTTATTTTGATTGGCTAATGCTTCACCGATACGATTCGCACGATCAGGGCTTGATTTAAGTTCATCCAAGCTTTTTGCACCAACTTCCTTTAATACATGCTCAACTGAACTTAACTCAGAAACAAAATCATTCAATTTATCAAAAAAATAATCTGCAACTTTGTTGTTTAAGTCCGGAGAGATAAAAGAAGCAACATTATTTAATTTACTGTAATGACGACCAAAAATTTTTTGAGAAACTTGAGGGACATGATCACGAAATAATTGTTGAGGGGTTTCGTACTTTTTTTGTTCAGTCATTTTTCTCTCATCTAAAGTTATGTCAATAATTTTTTGTGGATCAGGTTGTTGCGTCAATTTCGCAATTGATCCTGGTGCAACATGTTGTGCCAGTTCAAATCCAGTAGCACTGAGCTTTTTAGCCACTCCAAATGCTTTTGATACCAGTCCGCTAGATTGCTTATTATTAGAATTTGCCATTTACAACCCTCCTTCGCATTTATCACTTATGTTTAAAATTCTATGTGCAGTCAAGAGTTATCTCAACTTTATCGTGTTTTATTCGGTTGCAATATAGTGAACATATCTGCCAATAAGCGTTTTAACGCTGCGATATTGATTTGCCATAAGAATTTAAAATAGATTCTGATATCATAATACGAATTTTTGACAAGATCTTATGGACTTTTACATCCAATCAAATCGATGTGAATTTTTCCATAAAATGACTTCACCATGATAGGGAATTGTAAATGAAACGTGTTGTAATCACTGGTATGGGCATTAACTCATGCATTGGTAATACATTAGAAGATGTAAATCATGCCTTACAAAATGGTATTTCAGGCACACGTTTTAACCCAACTTATGCTGAACTTAATTTTAAAAGTCATGTTAGTGCTGCAGCAGAACAAAATTTTGACGGTATTGACCGTAAACTGAAACGCTTCATGGGTGTATGTGCGATGTATGCCTATAACGCTGCAGTCGCTGCGGTTGAAAATGCGGGTCTAACAGCTGAAGATCTTGCGGGCAACCCGCGTTATGGTATTGCGGGTGGTTCAGGCGGCAACTCTACAGCTTCTGTCGCTGAAATGATTGAACTTCTTGAAGAGAAAGGCGCACGTAAAATTGGCCCTTTCTTTGTTCCACGCAATATGTCAAATACTATTACAGCTAACGTTGGTGTGGCATTCAAATTACAAGGTATCGCTCACTCTATTACAAGTGCTTGTGCAACCTCAGCTGATGCCATTGGTTACGCATACAACCTGATTCAACTTGGCAAACAGGATCTAATGCTCGCTGGTGGTGGTGAAGAAGACCATTGGTCACAAAGTCTATTATTTGATGCAATGGGTGCTTTATGCTCAAAATATAATGACTCACCAGAAACCGCTTCTCGCCCTTACTCTGCTGATCGTGATGGTTTTGTCATTGCTGGCGGCGGTGGTTTCGTGGTACTTGAATCTCTTGAGCATGCTCAAGCGCGCGGTGCAAATATTCTTGCTGAAGTCGTTGCATATGCAGCCAACTCTGATGGTGCTGATATGGTCGCACCATCAGGTGAAGGTGCAACACGTTGCATCTTGATGGCACTTGATGAAGCAAAACAGCATGGTGTTGAAAAAATTGATTATGTAAATACACACGGCACATCTACACCAGCTGGTGATGTGACTGAATTGAAAGCAATGGAACGCGCATTCGGTGAAGGTCAAGTACCACCTTTAAGTTCAACAAAATCTATGACAGGTCATAGCTTAGGTGCTGCAGGTGTACAAGAAGCGATTTACTCTATTCTCATGATGCAGAATGACTTTATTGCACCAAACATCAATGTAACTGAGCTTGATGAAGGTGCGAAACCATTTGATATCGTACTTGAAAAACGCGATACAAAACTGAATACTGTAATGAGTAACAGTTTTGGTTTCGGCGGCGTAAATGCCTGCCTCATTTTCAAGAAATGGGAAGGCTAATTTAATTCCGCCCATAATGGGTGATTAGATGGATGTTCCTTCAGATGCTTTCCTATGGGTAAAAGCATTACATATTATTGCTGTGGTATGTTGGTTCGCTGCTTTGTTCTATCTACCACGGCTTTATGTTTATCATGCGATGAGTGACGATGCCATAAGCCATCAACGCTTTGAAGTCATGGAACGTAAGCTTTATCGTGGCATTATGTGGCCTGCGATGATCGCAACATTGATCACTGCACATTTTTTAGTGGACTGGGGTGATGCAACTCGACATTATCATGAAGCTTTATGGTTTTATTTAAAAGTTGGTTTAGTCGGATTACTGGTCATATACCACCTAATGTGTGGATATTACCGTAAAAAACTCATTGATAATGCACACTATAAAAGTCATAAGTTCTGGCGCTATTTCAACGAAATGCCCACATTGATCTTATTCGCAGTTGTAATTTTAGTTGTGGTCAAACCTACATTCTAACTAAAGAATATAAAAAACCTCCATTCGTGGAGGTTTTTTTCTCTAAAAATTAATTATGGTTACGCTTACGCATACGTGGTTTATAAAGAACACGATATGTTACAGCCAACAGAATTAACCAGATTGGACTAATCATCAAAGCTTTCAGCGTGTCTGGCTCTAAACTTAAAATGATTAATGCAAATAGCAAAAATGCCAATACAACGTATGACATTGCCACTCCACCCGGCATTTTAAAATTCGACTTTTCATGTAGCTCAGGTCGCAATTTACGGTAGCGTATATAGCACACCATGATAATCGCCCAAATACTAATGAAAAGAATCACGCACAGCGAACTTGCTAATGTAAAAGCTTCCATCGTATTTGGCACAAAATACTGAAATGCTGCACCGGCCATAATAAATGTACATGAAAAGATTAATCCCTTAGCAGGTACGGCACGACTTGAAAGTTCTGCTAGCTTTTGAGGGGCTTGGCCGTCACGTGCCAATCCAAATAACATTCGACTGGTAGAAAAGACGCCACTGTTCATGGAAGACATCACAGAAGACAAAACCACTAGGTTCATAATCACAGCAGCTGAACCAATACCCGCAAATAAGAATAATGTCACAAATGGACTTTGATCTGCTGGGATATTGATCCAAGGTGTCACAGACATAATCATGATCAACGAAAGCACATAGAAAATGATAATACGTGTCGGAATAGCATTAACCGCTTTTGGTAAATTTTTTTCAGGATCTTTGGTTTCCGCAGCCATCGTCCCGAGTAACTCTACACCAACAAAGGCAAACATTGCGATTTGAAAGCCTGCCAAAAAGCCCATGGTTCCTTTCGGGAACATTCCACCATGAGACCAAATGTTACTGAAGCTTGCAACAGCACCACTTGGTGACTGAAAACTCGTAAACACCATGAAGGCACCCACCAAGATCAATCCAATAATGGCTAAAATTTTGATTAATGCAAACCAAAACTCAATTTCACCAAAAAGTTTTACAGTGACTAAGTTAATTGCGAGTATGAATAAGACACATCCTGCACTAATCGCTGCTTGCCCCATTGGGGTAAACATTTGATCTGGAGGTAACCAAAAACTGAGATAATTGATAATTGCTGCTAAATCAGCAATACCGACCAAAATCCATCCCAGCCAATAGGACCAACCAATATAATACCCTGCACCTGGTCCAATGAGATCATGTGCCATATCAATAAATGATTTGTAGTGCAGATTAGATAAAAGAATTTCACCAAGGGCACGCATCAAGAAAAAAAACATAGCACCAATAATCATATAAATGATGATGATTGAAGGTCCTGCAAGTGAAATCGTTTTTCCTGAGCCCATAAACAACCCTGTACCAATCGCTCCACCGATGGCGATGAGTTGTAAATGTCGATTTGAAAGCTTACGCTGTAATTCATTGGGAGATGATTGTTCATCAATATTTGTGGTTGTCATTATTCAACATCCTTTTACACCATCTAATCTAATCGATCAGCCTAAATTCCGCTTCAAACTGAGATTCGAGAGATTTTGTTATTATGAGAGGAGCCATAAATGACTCTTCCTCGTGAAGTCTTACTTATATTCAGTTATTTCAATGCAGCAATCACTGCGATTTCAATTAACCATTCTGGATTAACGAGGTCAGCCTGAATGGTTGCTCGTGATGGTGGTATTGAATCCTCCATCCATTCAATCCAAATTTGATTGAAGATTTGAAAATCTTCCAAATTCTTCACGAAAACTTGTGCTGACAATAAACGAGATTTATCTGTGCCTACTTGAGCCAAAAGAGCGTCGATCGTATTCAGCACATCTTTCGTTTGTAAGGCGATATCAGGCGTCGTAATCTTAGGTACTTGACCAGAAAGATAAGCCACTTGATTAAAGACTGTAACTGCACTCATCACGCCATTACTATTGAATTTTTGAATATCCTGATTTTGCATATTAATTCCTTGATTACTCAGTATCGATCCTAGTGTTGATCGTTGAATTTTTAACATTAAATTTCTAGAACAAATGGAACCCGCGTCGTTACGCCACACATTAACTCATATCCCACAGTACTCGCTCCTGCAGCGACTTCATCAATCGGTAACAAACTTCCGTACTTTGAGACGCCCCACAGTACGACTTCACTGCCAATTTTTGCATCTTCAATATGCGTGATATCAACAGCTAGCATGTCCATACTTACACGACCAATCAAAGAAGTTTTTTGTCCATTCACAAGCACTGTTGTGCCAGATTGAGTAATCCGTTGATATCCATCTGCATATCCACAAGCGACAATGCCAATTTTCATAGCTTGTTCTGCAAAAAATGTCGATCCATAGCCAATACTTTGCTGAGGATTAATTTCTTGAATTGCAATCAATTCACTTCTTAAAGACATTGTTGGTTTTAAGTCCCAATCTTGAATAGTATGGGTTGGATAATCCGGTGAACTCCCATACAACATAATGCCACTACGTACAATGTTAGAGTGGACATGATTGGCATGTCTAAGAATGGCTGCGCTATTACTTAGTGAACAAGGACCACCTAAAACGCTGACGATTTGATTGAATACTGAAATTTGATAGTCAACCCCAACCTTATTCAAGCGCTCGCCATCAGCATCAGAAAAATGTGTCATGTGAGTGATTGATGCCACTTGCGGCAATTCAGTTAACAGACTCCAAATTTCAGGGTAACGTTGAGGTTGGAATCCTAAACGGTTCATGCCACTGTTCATTTTCAAAAAAATATTAAAATGAGCATCAAGACTAAACCGCTTAATCCATTCGACTTGAATCTCGTTATGAACGGTAAATTGAAGATCTAAATCGTGACACAACTGTAAATCTGCTTCTTGAAAGATACCTTCCAAAAGCAAAATTGGGCCTTTCCAACCTAAATCTCGAACTCGTTGTGCTTCACTCAGCTCTAGAAGTGCAATTCCATCTGCATCCACTAAGGCTGAATAAATGCGCTCGATCCCATGACCATAAGCATTAGCTTTAACAACAGCAAAAACTTGGGCATTCGGTACATGTTGCTTAGCAACTTTCAAATTATGCTTGATCGCGTTTAAGTGAATAACAGCCTGTATTGGGCGAGACATATTCCTTGTCCTATTATTTATTTTTTAATAGCAAACCACGCAGCCTTTATGCTGCGTGGTTATAACGTTGAATTGAAAGTCCATCGGTACTAATCTCTGGAGTCCGATTCAGCACTAAATCACTAATCAGCTTTCCAGAACCACATGCCATAGTCCAACCGAGCGTGCCATGTCCAGTATTTAAAAATAGATTCTTATATTTCGTCGCACCGATAATAGGCGTACTGTCTGGTGTCATCGGTCGTAGTCCCGTCCAGAAGCTGGCTTGTGCCATATCTCCACCTGGGAACAAATCACGCGTTACCATCTCTAAGGTGCCACGGCGATCCTCATTTAACTCTTTATTAAAACCACTTAACTCAGCCATCCCACCAACACGAATTCGTTGATCAAAACGAGTTATTGCAATCTTGTAGGTTTCATCTAAGACAGTTGATTGAGGGGCATATTGCGCATCCACGATAGGTATAGTTAATGAATATCCCTTTACAGGATAAATGGGCAAATCTAGACCTAATGGTTTAATAAAATCTCGTGAATAGCTACCGAAGGCAAGTACATAACGATCTGCCGTGAGTACATGACCGTCTACAATAACGCCTTTAATTTCGTCGCCCTCAACTACGAGTTTTTCAACATTTTGATTAAATTTAAACTCAACACCAATACCTTTTGCATATTCAGCAAGCGCGTTGGTAAAGATATAGCAATCACCAGTCTCATCATTTGGAAGATGTAAGCCACCGACTAATTTGTCTTTAACTTCCGCTAATGCAGGTTCAACTCGACCTAGACCTTCACGATCTAATAACTCAAATTCGACACCTGTTTCTTTTAAAACTTCAATGTCTCGTTGAACTGCTTCTAATTGCGCATCCTTACGAAAAATTTGTAATGTTCCTTTTGAACGATTCTCATAAGATATGCCAATATTTTCGCGTAATTCTCTTAAACAATCTCGACTGTATTCAGCAACACGTACCATACGCTCTTTATTGATGGCGTAATGTGCCGCATTGCAGTTCTTCAACATTTGAGCCATCCATTTCAGCTGCCACAAGCTTCCATCTACATTAATTGCTAATGGTGCATGATGTTGAAACATCCATTTAACCGCTTTAAATGGAATTCCTGGTGCGGCCCATGGTGTAGAATACCCAGGAGAAATCTGTCCTGCATTGCCAAAACTCGTTTCTTCGGCAGGACCTGATTGACGATCTAATACAGTGACGCTTGCTCCTTGTTGCGCTAGGTAATACGCACTTGCAACACCAATGACACCACTACCTAATACAATAACGCGCATGAACTATCCCTCAGCACTGTGTAGTTTATTTCACTAGTATATTTTTGCTTTAATAGTTTTTTTCACTCTTTTAATCGTTATAATTTAGGTAATTTAAGGGTTTTATCCTGAAAAAATTAAAAAATAAGGAAATTATTCATGCGGAAATTAGATCGCACTGATCGTATGATTTTAGATATTCTGCAAAAGGACGGTCGTATTGCCATTAGTGAACTGGCTGCAAAAGTAAATCTTTCTACAACCCCATGCTCGGAAAGAGTGAAAAGACTAGAACGAGATGGCATTATTATGGGCTATTACGCCCGATTAAATCCGGAGTTATTGGAGCGTAATTTACTCGTTTTTCTAGAAATTAAATTATCGGCGAAATCTGGAGATGTTTTTGATCAAGTCGCCAAGAATTTAGTTGAGATACCTGAGGTCTTAGAATGTCATTTAATTTCAGGTGAATTCGATTACTTGGTGAAAGCGAGACTAAAAGAAATGAGTGCTTATCGCCAACTACTGGGTGACCTGCTTAAAATGCTTCCGTCCTCAGCATCCTCCCATAGTTACATCGTGATGGAAGAGGTCAAAGAATCCTTGTATTTGGATCTAAGCTAAGCTACGAAGAGCAATCTCTTGAGAGTTGCTCTTGAGCCCAAATTTCGGCTTAGATTAATCAACATAATTTAAAATTTGATGGAAAGCTTGAATTCTGGCTTTGGGTGCAGCAGCGGCTAACTCTGCATCACTGCCATAACCGTATTCCACCGCAATCGTTTCAATTCCATTTTTTCGAGCACCGATAATATCATGCTCTCGGTCCCCTACCATCAAACAGGTTTCTGGCTTGATTTTTTCTTGCTCTAAAATATATGCAATAAGTTCAGCTTTATTGGTGCGGTCACCATTTAACTCACTGCCATAGGCATAATCAAAATACGGTGTAAGATTGAAATGTTCAAGAATTTGCTGAGCATACACTTCAGGCTTTGCAGTAGCTAAAAACAATCTGTAACCTTTGTTCTTAAGTGTTGCCAATGTTTCTGCTACATCTTCAAATAATAAATTTTCAAATAAACCTTTTACAGCAAAGCGCTCACGATAACCAAGTAAAGCCTGTTCCGCCAAATCATCATTCACATCAACCTTCAAAATTTTGGCCAAAGAGGCTTTTAAAGGTGGTCCAATAATCCAATCAATATTCTCATCTTCCGCGATAAAATGACCTACTTTTTCTAAACCATAGCGTGCAGAAGTCGTAATACCCACTTTAGGATCAGTTAGCGTTCCATCTAAATCAATGAGAATATTTTTAATCATGCTGTACCTTTTTTAGAAATGCTATCGAGACTTCTCAGAAACTTGCCTATACTACTCCAAATTGATCAATGAAGGACATTGTTGTGCGCCCTACTGTATTGTGCTTTTCTGGTTTAGATCCATCTGGTGGTGCTGGCTTACAAGCAGATATTGAAGCGATCGGCCAAAGTGGTGCTCATGCAGCAATCGCATGTACAGCGTTAACCATTCAAAACTCTCAACAAGTTTTTGGATTTGAAGCAACCTCAAAAGATTTACTGCTGGCTCAAGCGAATGCTGTAGTGAACGATCTTCCTATCAAAGTAGTGAAATCTGGCATGCTCGGCACTACCGACAATATCGCCGCTTTGGCAGAATTCCTAAGAGCACATCCTGATTTCCAATACGTACTCGATCCAGTTTTGGTTGCCAATAGTGGTGGCTCATTAGGAAATCAAGCAACATTGGTCAAGGCTTTTGTTGAATTGATTCCTCTTGCTACGATTCTGACACCCAATACCGTTGAACTTCGCGCATTAACCGGCTGTGAAGATTTAGATCAAGCTACACAGAAGTTATTTGAAATGGGTGCTAAAGCTGTATTAGTCAAAGGTGGTCACGAAGACACACCGACTTATATTAGAAATGCACTCTACATTAACGGTGATATGGTCTCTGAAACAAAATGTCCTCGTCTTGAAGGTGAGTATCATGGTTCAGGCTGTTCTCTTGCTAGTTTTATTGCAGGGAGATTGGCACAAGGTGATCAAATTAAAAATGCAGTTCACCATGCGGAAACATGGCTATTTGGTGTATTAAAACGTGCTGAAATCCCAGTTGAAGGTGGCCAAAGAATTCCAAAACGCTTCTAAATAAAAAGCCCACTGACTGTGGGCTTTTTTTTATTAATCTTTTAGTCTTTCTTTGACTGATCGGATATGTTCTCTATTGGTTTTCCACGATTTTTGAAGCGCTGCTTTTTCAATACGATATTTAATTCTCTGTAGTCTACGATCATCAATCACTTTCATTTGGTAGCTTTTAACTTCTTCAATCCAACTTTTACCCCAATGAACATGTACAGGAATTGGTGTTTTAAACTCACAATTAGGCACGAAAACTATTAACCCATGTATCGACAGATTTGAATCGATTAAATCTTTTAACAATCCGTCTAAAACCTTTATATGCTTGTAGTTTTGGTGCAATGGATTTTGAAATTTATGGCTAGATTTATAAATTTTTTGAGTCCACATTTTTTGATGTGATGAGCCAAAAATCCAACCTTTATAGTTTTTGGTCTCAATCACAAATATTCCATAAGGACTCAATAAAATATGGTCAATCTGTGTGGTCTGATTGTCCTGATCCAAAAATGTTAGATCATTCAGTAAAATATAGTCCTCATTCAAAAATTTTTTTGCATGATATTGGACAATGTATTCACCCAATTTTCCTTTGATATAAGGTACAAACATTTTGAATACAGGGATGATTGCTAGAATTATGATCAACCACCATAACTGCGAAATAAGATTAAAAATAATTGTAATTATAAGATTTTCATTAGACATAATTTTTGTATTTCATATGTTTATGCTGTTATAACATCACCACTTATCATCTTCAAGCTGCAGCAGCTTAAGCTTATTCTCCACACCACCTGAAAATCCGACCAGCTTGCCATTGACACCTATTACACGATGACAAGGTACAATGATCGCGATAGGATTTTTCCCATTGGCCAAGCCTACCGCTCGAACCGCTTTTACATTCCCAACATCCTCAGCAATTTGCTTATACGTTCTAGACTCTCCAAAAGGAATATTTAACAGCGCATTCCATACCGAACGTTGGAATTCTGTCCCATAAAGTTCTATGGGCAAATCGAATACCTGACGTTGTTTTAAAAAATATTCGCGAAGCTGTTTTTCGGCAATGCATAAAATCTCGTGATCATCCTGCTGAATGACGATTTGATTTCGGATAAACTGAGGAAGTGCATTCTCCCAAGCGACAACAATCAATGCTTGATCATGAGCAACCAATTGAAGTTCACCGACAGGTGTCATTATTTTTTTTAAATAAAGCTGAGTCATTTTTTTAATCGCTTGTAAATTAAATCATCTAACTATGTTGATGATAACTTCATTAAGGCCAAACCCGAAATAATCAATACTGCTGCGATCATTCTCATCGCATTTGCTGGTTCTCCAAGAATAAAAATCCCTACCACAAACGAACCTACAGCACCTATGCCTGTCCATACGGTATAAGCTGTCCCAAGTGGTAAAGTTTTCATCGCATGGGAAAGTAAAGCAAAACTTGCGATCATGAAAACGATCGTCAAAATACTGGGTGTCAATTTGGTGAAGCCATCTGAAACTTTCATAAAATAGGCCCAGACCACTTCCAACAACCCTGCAACAATCAAGACTAACCAAGCCAAAATAAACCCTCTCTCAATTAAAAAAGCAGCGTATGGATACGCTGCCTTAAATCTTACGCTGAAGCTAATTTCATCATGACTAAACCTGAAATAATCAGAATAGCCGCAATCATCCGCATTGCTGTCGCAGGCTCACCCAGAATAAAAATGCCGACTAAAAAAGACCCTACTGCACCAATCCCCGTCCAAATCGTATAGGCAGTTCCCAGAGGTAATGTTTTCATGGCATGTGCCAACAACCCAAAACTGAGAACCATAAAAAATAGAGTAATTGCAGTCGGTGTGAATTTAGTAAATCCTTCAGACATTTTCATACTATATGCCCAAACGATCTCAAATAAACCCGCGAGAATAAGAATAAACCAAGCCATGATGCCTGCTCCCAATTAAAATAATTTAAGAGTCAGGCCGTCCTGACGATTTTTCTCAGAGAAATGAGGGAGGTCGTTCCTCCAAATGATGGTTGAATTATATCAACACACGCACAAAATAGGCGCAATTTTACAATTTTTGACCCAAAATACACCTATAAAAAATAGGTCATTATCGGACTAGCTTTTCTAGATTATTTCTGCATTTTTAGGCTATTGCATTGCGAACGCGATCGCTATTGTCAGATGGAAGACTAAATCCGCACCAAATTAGAACACTTCACTGCACTATAGAAAATCACTGGTCTAGGATGTTTAAATTTAAATTGATTTTTATCTCGCTCTTTTAAGACTTATTCACGAAGATAAGCCAAATAATGAGCAACGAAAATTTCTCCCCCCTAACAATTCAACAGAAAGGATAAGAAGATCCATTATTTGTAAAAAAGGACTCAAATGAGTCCTTTTTATACATTTATTGTCTAATAAACAAACCATTGAACTAAATATGATTATAATCTAATCAAATTATCCAGACTGTTATCAACACAGATATCCACCATGTTATCCATAAACTTATCCACAGATGTGTGTAGTGTTATACATGTTTCGGATCAAACGTTAATTAAACCTACTTTCGCCAACTCTACACGCATTTCATCAATTACAGCTTTATAATCAGGCTTTCCAAAAATGGCAGAACCAGCTACAAACATATCAGCACCAGCTTCAGCGATTTCACGAATATTTGCTGGACCAACACCACCATCAACTTCTAAGCGAATATCTTTACCAGATGCATCAATAATTTTGCGTGCTTCACGAAGTTTATCTAGCGTCATTGGGATAAATTTTTGTCCACCGAAGCCAGGGTTGACGCTCATTAATAAGACTTGATCCACTTTATCCAGTACATAATCAAGGTAATGTAAAGGCGTTGCAGGGTTAAAAACTAAACCTGCTTTAGCACCACCAGCTTTAATCAGCTGCAATGAACGGTCGATATGGTCTGATGCTTCTGGATGAAAAGTGATGATATCTGCACCCGCTTCTAAGAAATCTCCGATCATACGATCGACTGGTTTCACCATAAGATGAACGTCAATTGGGGCCTGAATACCATATTTTTTAAGTGCCTTACATACACCAGCACCAAAAGTTAAATTTGGTACATAATGATTGTCCATTACATCGAAATGGACCACATCTGCACCTGCTTCAAGTACATTTTCGACTTCTTCACCTAAGCGAGCGAAATCAGCAGATAAAATCGATGGAGCAATTAAGAATGGCTTGGACATGTCAGGACCTGGCGGGAAATTAGAATTCAAAAGATGATTATAGCAAAACTTCGTTTATTCATTCCTTCGAAATTACTGCTATTTAAATTTCAACTCAAAATGCAAATCATTGATAAAAAATCTTCAAGGACGGAATATGACTTATGCAAAGCTATGTTGCATATTCGGAACAACCTTATGGTGAGATGAATGTTAAGATACAATAAATTTCAAGCATTACGGTAAATAATGAAAACAACCACAACGATAGAAAGCTCCGAAGCATTACGTATCGCTAAACGATTAAGCAATCATTGGAAACATAAATTTGATGTCGCCAATACCGATGACCAATATCAAATTTTTATGCCAAAAGTGACAGTTGAATTATCAATACAACCTGATCAACTTCATGTCAGTATTGTGAATAAAGAAGAAATATCTTTAGAAGAATTAATACGACTAGAAAATATCGTGCTTGATCATATCAATCGCATGGTTCAAGCTGACTATCAAGTTGTATGGTCTAGAGAAAGTTAAAGAAAAACCGACATAAAGTCGGCTTTTCATTATTGTTGCTGTTTAAATTCACTAACACGGCGAATTCGTTCTTCAGTGGCAGGATGACTTGCAAAAAGATCAAGAATTTTTGATTGATCTTCGTCTTCTCCCATATCATCACTCATACGTTTTAAAAAGTTTGCAAAATGCACTGTATCCATTTCATGTTTATGCATGAGTTCTAGCGCATACTGATCTGATTCTAACTCAAACTTCCGTGAATACCCTGCACCAATCATGGCAACTGGCAAAGTCGCAATTAAATCCGATCCATCACCAGTGATGGCAATATAAAGTACGCTGAATCCTAGGCTCGAAAGACCTTGTTGTAAGCTGTGACGTTTTAATAAATGTGCTTGTTCGTGTGCCAAAACGCCGATAATTTCCTGATCATTCTTGGCAAGCTTCACTAATTCATCGGTGAGATAAATTGTATTGTTTGGCAATGCGAGTGCATTGGCTCCAAGCGAGGTACCTTCCCTAAATTTCAACTGAGCGGGACGACCCTCAGCAACATATTTCAGATAATCCGCGAGAATCTGATCCTGTCTTTGCTGTGATAACTGAGAAGGTTTAGTGTATTCGGCTAAATAAACTTCTGCCTGACCACCCAAACGATTCAGCGTATTTTCTGGCAGCTGGAAAGCAACAATGTGCGATGCCATCGGTATTCCCCATTTAATGACGGAGAAACCAAGTGCGACCACGAAAATAACACTAAAAATAATCAACGATGGTGTACGTTCAAGTTTCCATACTTTTTGATGAAAATTTTTATGCTCAACAGGCAACCATTCAGGAAGCTGACGCTCATGAAATTCAATTCTAGCGTCATGTGTTAACTCTAATGCTGGATTACGTCGACCAATTTTACCAAGCAATACCATTTCATCTGCATGATAGTAGACTGTTTTCACTTCGCCTTGTTCTGTATAACTGACAGCGATACTGTCTTGATTAACAGGGCGAATCTGTGCTGTAAAAGGCTTAGAAAGAACACCATCATAATATGTCACTGTGAGAGGTTGATTCATTGAATTAACTCCTAAAGTGAAATATCAATATCAAAAATATCGCTAATTTCTTCCGCGATCGCACTATGATCACTTTGCGCAATATTCATCATCAGGTTTGGATCATCATTTAATTCTAAGCTCATCGATTCAACTTGGTATCTATAAATGCGAATAGCAGCCCATGCTGACAATAATCCTAAACTTAAGATTCTAGCGATCCAATTACTCGCAACAATCCATGCATAGCGCCATTGATTACAACTGGTCTTAAACTGACTGCTGTTGAGTGTTGTGCTATTCCACGTAGTAATAAAAATTCGTGCCTGTATTAACGGACCAATAAACAACATTCCAATCGCATAAACGGCAAAGATCATCATCAGCATCATATCCATTCCATGACCACTGAGTATTGATAATGTCGAACCACCAAATCCGATGAGCATAAGAATCAATACAAAGAGAATCATGGGAACATATACTGCTCGCATATAACTAGGCCAGTCATTGTTTAATTGAAATTTGAGTTGTCCAACGTACAAATGATTAAGCGTATATTTTTTATAAATCCAAATTGCGACAGGGCTAAATATACCTAATGTAAAAATGGTGATAGCAAGCGCAAGTAAAAATTGTTTATAGGCTTCTTTATTCGTGCCAGAAAAATAAAAACGGCTGTTCCCAAATTTACCGTTGCGCGCATTAAATCGAATTGTGGCACGTACCAACCATGGAAGAGCAATATAAATAATCAGTCCACCAAATGCTGCTATCGTCATATCCATATATGAGGCAATCGCAAATATTGCCCAAATGCCAATGGCTATCAGTCGACCAATCAAAATTTTAGTCGGTAAACCAGTAAAATCAAAAAAGCGATGAAAAAATTCGGTATTGTTATAAAAATATCTTAAACGACGTACTTTCGCCCATGGCGCATATAGGCTCAATGTCGCAATCGTCAACAGAATGTTGACGATCCATATGCCAAAGTACTCCATCGCATTGCCATGAAATTTAAATTTAAATACTTTCCCCATATAAATCGGTCGATTTTCATCTGCATCAGATAATGGAAATGGATCGTTTATCAATGGTAAGGGTGCTTGTTCAGCGGAGTGTTCTGATGAATTCATTATTATTTTCTCTGATTATAAAAAATGACATCCCGAGAGATGTCATCATTCAACATGGTTTAAATGTGATATCGCACACATTATAACGAACTTAAGTATGAATATCTTAAAATTCAAATGAGATTAATTTTGCAATTGTAAAGCATGGAATTGCAGATGATCATCAATAAAACTTTGGATAAAGAAGTATCCGTGATCATAACCCTCGTGCTCCCGCAATGTGAGCTTTTGAGCTACGGCTTTACATGATTCAGCAAATAGTGCTGGATTAAGTTGAGCATAAAACTGATCTGCACCCCCCTGATCAATTAAAACTTGGTGATATAGAGCACCCTTTGCTTTCACGAGTTCATTCGCATCATGTGCTTTCCATAACTCACGATCTTCTCCGAGGTAAGCTGAAAATGCCTTTTCACCCCATGGACAAATCGATGGCGCACAAATCGGTGCAAATGCTGAGACTGACTTAAATAAGTCTGGATACTTCCAAGCAAGCGTGAGTGCACCGTGTCCTCCCATGCTGTGACCAAAAATACCAATCCCCTCATCCTGTACAGGAAACGATGTAAGAACTAGAGGATACAGCTCCTGTATAAGATACGACTCCATCTGATAATGCTCAGCCCAAGGTGCTTGAGTTGCGTTTAAATAGAATCCAGCCCCTTGCCCTATATCCCAAGAATCCCCGACCGCCACGTCGTCACCACGAGGCGATGTATCTGGAGTAATCAAGATAATTCCCAATTGTGCAGCTAAACGTTGTGCATGTGCTTTAATAACAAAAGTTTCTTCAGTACAAGTCAAACCTGCAAGATAGTACAACGCAATACATTTTTGACCTTCTAATGCCTGTGAAGGTAAAAATAGAGAAAATTTAGTGGGATTTTTCAAAAACTTTGAATTGATCTGATAAACACGTTGTTCACCATCAAAACATTTATTCTTTTGAACCAATTCCATTGCACTGCCTCACACATTTAATTTTTAAACATCATCGCATATTCGTAAACTGAGCACTATCACTCTGGTGTTCACTACTTACGGTTGATAATCCAACCTGAGGAAATAACCTCTTTTCAAGTTGCGGTAACATAATTTCCATATTCTTACCAATGACCCATTGTGGCTCTGATGGCATAAACCCTTGTGCATTTTCCCAATGCGCAATATTGACTGATGCATCTTCAAAGGCTTCACGTAAGCTATTTTTTTCACGCATCGCTAAATCAAAGAAAGCACGTCCAAAATAAGTCGAGTCTGCATCATTTGAACAACCAAAAGACTCTCGATCTGCTGCAGCTGCAGTAATGACTAATGTATCTGGTGATTGCAACGCTGGAATAAAACTACCAGAGAAACATGATGAAATCACAATGACTCTCCATCTGATCCCTGATTTATCAAGCGTTTGGCGCAACCATTTTGGATCTATGTCTTCCAAATCAATTGGCGTATTTTCCATTTGAAATTGGTTACTTAATCCATGGGAAGTCATATAAAGAAACAGGACATCACTTTCACGATTCATCTGAGCGCCAATACGTTGCAATGCCAAATCAATACTGGTCTTTGACGCAATTGGATATTCTTCGCGAGTTGCAGGATTATTAATTAACGCAATTGATCGACCAAAGGTTCCGAAACGCGTATCAAATTGATCTTTAAATCTTTGAATTTCCAATTTGAATACATCTTGATAACTTGCACCAGCTACGCCCATAAAATACCAATGCGAGTTCGCGAACTCTCCAAATTGGATCTGTTCAAGCGCCTGATTTAATAATCTGCTTTGCGCGTAAAATGATTGTTCTGAAATACTTGGAGGCGCCTCATCTACCTTCCAAATTGGTTGACTTTGTGAAGAAATCTGCCACACAAAAAGTGTAAAAAACGTGGCGATCATGATGAGTAGTCGCTCCCACCAAGGCCATTTTAATTCACGCGAAAAAACCCAAACAACAGCTAAACTTTGCCAAACAAACAATAAAGAAAATATGTGCTGCAAATGATCAACAAGGAAATTAGGTTGATAGTCAAAGTTATTAAAATAATATTGGATAAGACACTGAATCAACACAATATGTGTGTCTAGTACTAACCAAAGTAATGCTGGCACCAACATCAAACGTGGATTATTAGTACGCTGTGAAAGGAAAATCCCAACAATTAAAGCAATAAATGGCCAAAGCGCATAACTCACTAATCCTTGAGAGTTAAATTCTCCAGCACCACTCGATAACAACCAGCTAAATAAAGAGCTCGCTGAACCTCCAAGAATTCCCCAAAAAATAAGTTGAAGAATTGATGGCCTTACAATCTGTAGTGATTTCCTTGAACCTAAAAATAACCAAATCCCTGCAAGCTGGTTACTTTTTAAATCATGCCAAAAGTTAATTGAAGGTTTAAGGTCTATCATAAGATTACTGTGTAGGTGCTTGGATCAGCTTTTTTAAGTTTATGCTCGGTTAAATAATTATCAATGCTACTTTTAACTATATAACAATTTTTCGATTATTTTTGAGTCATTTACCAAACTACTCAGAAACAATCGTTTGAAAATAGGCATCAAATCGACATGCATCACCTAACCATTGATGATCAGGTTTTTGTGCATTGAGATAAATAGCATGCCTTGGTCGCTTTACAATAACTCGCTTAGCAACGCTTTGAGCCAATGCCAACAATTCATCACCTAAATCCATCTCTCCATCTTCTGGTAACAGAAGATGTAACAGCTGCATTTGTTTTTTAACTTGCGCTTGTTTTTTAATGGCATTTTGATTTTGATCGCGCTGTGGAAACATTGGATCTAAATATACTACATCGGCATCGACGTGTTGGTTTGCACATTGCTTAAGATAATCAGCGGAATCTGAAAAAACCAGCTGAATACGCGCAACAATACTCTTTAAAAATGGGTCAAGACTCGCTTGTTGATGAGTAGATTCTAACAAAGTATATAAAATTGGATGTCGTTCAACTAATGTGACATTTGCCCCTAAATGTGCCATCAGTAAACTGTCATGCCCAAGCCCTGCGGTGGCATCAATGAGCTGGGGTTTTTCAGATAACTGGCATGCCCTCGCAATCATTTCAGATTTCAAGCTAGCACGTTTTAAGCGACCGACTTCGGCTTTCCAATCAGGTTGCATACGCATGCCCTGTGCGCACAGCCACAACCCATCTTGATCAACACAAAGCGCAAGTTCAGGATGATGTCTGAAAAATCGAGCATTCAATTTTTCAACCTCTTCGATTGTTGACTGCACCCCACGAGAAGAAAGCACAGCATTAAAATGCTGTGCTTTCTCAAGAAAATCTCGTTCAGCAAATAAGCGTATTTCGCTTACCATAATTTCCAACCTGTAAATGCAAAGAGAAGGATCACTAAACCTGAAGCAATTCGATACCAAGCAAAAATCATAAAATCACGTTTTGCGACATAGGCAACCAAAGCTCGAATGAGTAATAAAGCTGAGACAAATGAAACAATCAACCCAGTTGTCAACACTGCCCAATCTTCAGCAGTCTGGAACACATCATAGCTTTGATATAAATCTAATAATCCAGCACCAATAATGACTGGAATTCCAAGAAAGAATGAAAATTCGGTCGCTGCTTTGCGGGAAACGCCTAAAAACATTGCCCCGATGATCGTAGCACCAGAACGTGATGTACCTGGGATCAAAGAGAGCACTTGAATTAAACCAATCCAAATTGCATCTTTATAACTGAGCTCTTCAACTTCTTTGACACGTATTCTTGGGGGATTTTTTTCTACCCAAATGATAATTAAACCACCCACAATCAGGCCAATTGCAATCGCGTAGTTATTAAATAATAGCTCTTTTACTGTTTGCCCAAAGGTCAAACCTATTGCAACAATTGGGATTGAAGCCAAGATTAAACCAAATCCGAGTCTTCTACCTTGTGCTTCGCCAGTGACCATACCCGTTGCAGCACCCCATAAGCGCGACCAATATTCATAAATAACCGCTGCGATTGCCCCCATTTGAATGGCAATCACAAAGACATCACTTTTTTCCTTGGTCCAGAAATTCATGAGTTCAGCGGCTAAAATTAAATGGCCTGTACTAGAAATGGGTAAAAACTCAGTAATACCTTCAACGATACCCATAATTGCCGCTTTAAGCAGCAGTAAAAGATCCATAGAAATTCCTAATTATGCTTTGCCTTGTTCTGGAATTTTTTTCCACGCATTGTCACGTAAATAAACGGGTAGTGCGAGATCGGCACTGAGCCAGTGTTTTTTTAAAGCATGTTCACGTGCAATCGTCGCTATATCCTCAGCAGTTGCTTGGACATTTGAATAATCATTTAATTCGGGATGAATACATTTTGTTCCCGAACCAATCATTTGAAACTTTTGATAGGCTGCAGCATTTTCATAATTTAATAATTGCTCTTCATCCACCAACTGCATTAAACCTTGAGCATTTAACTGAAAACTTGCGATATAGACCTCACTCATTCTTGCATCAAGTACAGCCGTAACTTCTGTCAGTTGATACATTCGATAAGCAGCCTGTGCCAGAGCTTGAAGGGATGAAACAGGAATCACAGGCACGTCATGTGACCATGCAAGTGCCTGAGTGACTGCTGCATTAATACGCACACCGCTGAATGAGCCAGGACCACGACTAAAAGCGATCGCATCCAAATCTGAAACGTGTACTTCAGCTTGCTGAAAAGCTGCTTCAATCATTGGGAGGATAGATTGGGTCTGCGCTTTTGCACGATCATCTAGTTTATAAAAAAGTACTTGATTCTCATCAATTAACGAAACTGAGCACTGCTCATTGGCAGTTTCTAATGCAAGCAATTTCATGCATGCCCCTATAAATCGTTAAAAATGGTGCTAATCATACTCCACTCGAATTATTCCTGCGAGAGCAGATCTGTTCAGATTTAGTGATTATTGAACGCTCGTATCAATCTCAACACTTATATTTAAAATTCAAATTTTTCAAGCTGAGTGAAATTTTTGAAATGATGCGCATAATGCATCGCACTCATTTTGAGTTTAGCTTCTGCAAACTCATCTAATGTTTTAATTACTTTGCCAGGAGAGCCCATCACTAATGAATTATCTGGGATGATTTTACCTTCTGGAATCAACGCATTCGCGCCAATAATGCAATTTTTACCGATTACAGCATTATTTAATATGACGGCGTTGATACCAATCAAACTATTATCTCCAATCGTACAACCATGTAACATTGCTTGATGACCAATGGTGACATATTGCCCAACATTCAATTCAATGCCCGGATCAGTGTGTAAGACGGCATTTTCTTGAATATTACTGAAATCACCAATACGAATTTTGCAGTTATCCCCGCGTATTACCGCACCAAACCAAACACTCACCTCTTGTCCAAGTTCAACATCGCCAATCACAGTGGCATTTTCTGCAATCCATCCATTCCATGGTTGAATCGTCGTTGAAGGGGTTTTGTCTTGAAATTTGTACATCATATGCAGCAATCCTATGCATTTAATATTTTAATGTTGTTTGAAAATTGAAGATTTAAAACTTGGGGAATTGAGCAAAAAGGGCCAGTTTTTTTTATAATTTAAGCCATACTGAAACAACGAAATCAGGATCCTTGCTGTAAGACCCCATATCACCTCATTCTCAACTCTTAAACTTGGAAAATAGATTGATTGCTTAGCCAATCGAACTTCATAAGGTGTTGGGCGAGCATCCATCATTTCACGTATTGAAGCAAAAAAAATACGATCGATTTCTGTAGGTTGTGGGACAAGCTTCACATTAGGCGGTATCAATCCAACAACAGGTTTTACTAAAACACCCGCTTTTGAGCGCTCTGAAGGCAGATCACCTAGCAACTTTACATCGAACGGATTCAAAGCCGTTTCTTCCCATGCTTCTCGGAGTGCAACGACAATATTACTGGTGTCGTTCGGATCTCTTTTTCCTCCTGGGAATGACACTTCACCCGCATGATTATTCATATAAATAGAGCGACGCGTCAGCAGAATTTTAGGATCATCTTCATTGGTGATTGCAAGTAATACTGCAGCATCAGCTTTTTGAATGCGTTTAGAAAACCTAAGGTGTTGTTGCAGTTGCAATGTTAATGAATGATCCATCATCTTGAATAGCTCGATCTCTCTTTTTTATTCTCATCCCATCATATATGAAATTTTGTGCATAAGGCTATAAATGATGCGAAAGTTATTTTTTTGGGGTATGCTGAATCATCTCATTTTTACTTGACAGCATATGCCTTTTTGCACGGCCTGTGGGCAACCGACGACCGAACAGATTCCTTTAGGTGATCATAAAGTACGCCAAGTCTGTACGCATTGTAAAACCATTCACTATGTGAATCCAAAGGTCATTTGTGGAGCCTTAGCGATTTGGGAAGATAAAGTACTCTTATGTCGTAGAGCGATTGAGCCGCGCTATGGTCTTTGGACGCTACCAGCAGGATATATGGAACTCTTCGAGACAATGGAGCAAGGTGCAGCTCGTGAAACTCGTGAAGAAGCTGAAGCTGAAGTGGAAATTGAGCAATTGTACTGTATGTACAATATCCCTCGTATTGGTCAAATTTACGTATTATTTAAATCTCACCTTGTTGAAGGTAAATTTGGAGCTGGTGAAGAAACCATCGAAAGTCGTTTATTTGAAGAACACGAGATTCCATGGGATAGTTTAGCTTTCCCAAGTGTTGAACGAACGCTTCGTCATTATTTTGAAGACCGAAAATCGAATCATTTTCCTACACACTTAGAGACCTTAGGTACTCGACTTGATCAAACAGGTTAAAAAAAAACTCCATCTCATAAGATGGAGTTTTTTTGGTTAAGCTTTTCGACCTATTTGATAACAAGGTGTTAAAGCAATTTCAATTGTTCCTGTTCTAAGCTTTGCTAGATTAAGTTGTTCAGTCGTTGGTTTATTCTCTGGAATCGAATTGTACGTGTGTTGGTATGTCGCATGCGTATTCACCCATTCAGCTGCGGCTGTAGAGCCCTTATTATCCCAACTCGTGATATTAATACCCGCTCTTATGTCATTATTTACGATTAAGTTTTGTAAATTTAAACGTACGCCTCCAGATGACACAAGTTCACTATTAGAATCGACTCCAAAGTCTGGTCTGTTATTTAGTCCAGCTCTGACCCCATTTAGGTTCCCAAAAATTGGATTCGCTAGAATCATACGTATTGTCAGAGATTTATCATTTGCAGTTGAATATGTTGTGCCTGTCGTACCAATAATGAATTGTTGAACATCCAATTCATCGGTCATGGTTGAAGTATTCTTAATGCTTGGACAAGTGGTAGATTTTAAACTCGATACAGTACGATTGGTTCGTATATCTCCATTTTCATCAATGACGATACTCACTGTTTGTGATGGAATCGTTTTATCATTAAAGTTAAACACTAAATCTGCGTATAATGGGAAAATAATTTGATCCCCAGCTTCAACATTATGACGTGTTTTGAATACTTTACGATCTAAATAGCTCACTGGACTGTATTTTAGAATATCAAGCTTACCTGTATAGCGTTCAGAATTGACATCTTGACGCCACTCCCCATATACCTCAGTGCTTGTAGGTGTATCCTTGCTGCCTAAGAATCCTTGATAAGCATACTGATTACCAGGAATAATGGATTGACCAAACAGAGTTCCTTTATAGATTTCTAATTTGTCATTTGAAGATTCAATACTTTTAAAAACTAAAGGTTTTTGTATTTTTTGTGAGATATTATTCAACCAATCTTTTGAATTAGAAACGACATCTAATTTTTCAGGTGGTACTTGATTGATTAATAATACTCGTGCTAACTCTTCTGAAGTATTACTACCCGTAACAATTGGTTTCCCTCTCCACTGTGAGAGATAACCACTCGCATAACCTTCGCGCGTAGTAATTACGCTCATATCAGCAATTGCTTGATTATTGTTTAGGCTTGAGCCGTGAAACCCTGCGAAATTAGTATTTTGTCCAATAAAGAGTAAGTGATTGGCCTGATAAATACCCACACTTCTCATTCTGATGATCTGTTGTGCTACTTTTTCCGCATCATCAATTGATACCTTATCGACATCTAACCATGGTTTCAGGATCTGAACATAACTGCCATTTTTGAACTCATTGGCCGTTATATTTTGGCTGATCACTTGAAGACCATCCAAATTGTCTTTTGACAGCACAACTTGCTGTATATCACCAGGTACATTACTGATTTGATCTACACCTAATGTTTGCAAAATTCGTATAATTCCGACCATTGCGTTATAGGTAGGATCGGACATATTAAAATTTTCAATTGGCTTACCAGTTAGCCCTTGAGCCATATCTTGTACACCAATCTGAATATAAACATCGCTCATTTTCTTAGGCACAATTGAACCTAGATCGACCGTCCCTAACTCAATTTTTCGAGCACTGGCTTCACCCTGAATATAAAATGTAACTTTGTCTCCCACTTTGCATGAACCAATCGCAACATTAGGATCGAGTTCAGTTCGATAGTGATTCAATTTGTCAGTACTACAATCGAACTTTAGTCCCTCTACAGGATAGTCCAAGACAAATCCAAGACAATTAGCATCATTTGAGGTTAAACAACCATTAGAGGTTGTAACTGAACCACGGTTAGGATCTTCATTTATTTTAGCACTCTCTCCACCACATCCAGTCAGTGCTAAAAAAAGCGTGGAAAACGTGAATGGGATAATATTAGACTTTTTCATTCTAGTTCTCTTTTATTTGATGGCCTTAAGCTTTAGCTGACCAGTATTCACAAGTTTTTGATTTTGAATATCAATTGATTCGACTAAAGGGGTGAGTAATAAATATCGTGTTTGAGGTGGTTTTTTTAATATACCTTCGAGTGCAGAGTATGTCGTGACGTTGGCTTGAGTATCTGTACTTTTAAAACCAGTCGCTCCCTCTAAAATGCAACCTTGCTGATCCAAAAATACTGCAATCGGCCAATAAAAAGTTGGGTTATTTTGAGATGAAGCAAATGATTGAATTTGAATCTGATCAATTGATTCATCTAACTCCACCACCTCGTAAGCAAAACGTTCTTTCAATGGCGCAACTGGCCATAAACCAATTTCACCTTGAGCACCCTTCAAACGCTTAGCTTTCTGAATTTTTTTATCTTGAAAACATGTATGTTCCAAAGATTCTGCAAGATCTTTTGCTTCAATACGCATGTACGTACTCGATAAAGCCATTGCTTCTTTCGCTGTAGGCTCTGTCGGCCGTAGAAACTGAGATAAAACGGCTTTGGTAATCCCTTTTTGTCGCTCAATCGTTTCAAAACGAGCTGCACCTACACCCTGCGTATCAGGAACTACATAAAACCGTTTTCTTCCTTCCAGATTAAACTCATGATCCTCAAGATATTCATGATCAATGTATTCAACACCATCAATCACAGTTACAGGACTTCCTGTTTCAGCTTTCAGTGAACCACCTGCGTTTTTACTATCTGAAATCTGCTCAACACGTTGAAGGCTTTCTTTAGAATTTTGATCGTGTGTAGATTTATTTTTTGTTAATGACTGCTCATGTTTCGTATTGACTTTAGTCTGTGCAAGATCAATTTTCGTCATTTGATCTTGAGTCTTTTTTTCAACACTCACTGTTGATTGTTCAACATTGTCATTTTGACTGCGCCCAACTGATTTGCTCGCTGTAGGAGCTTTAATACTCGGCTGAGCGATTTCAACATGTATTTTTTTAGGCTCGTCTGCTGGTTTTTTTTGAATGATTTTTGGCTGAATATTTTCTATTTGAACTGATTTTTGATTTTTAATAGATTCGTTTTTTTGAGCACTAGATGCAGCTCTTTCGATGACAATCGGTCTGCCATCTGGACCTATAATTGTGTAAAAGTCTTGGGCATACAATGTAGGACTTACTAAAAAAGAACCTGCACATATAACACAACCGAGAGACTGGCTCACTCTTGTTTTTATTTGTTTAAATTGCTCAAGATTTAAGTCCATTACCATCTCGTTCTATAATTAATACCTAAAATCGTAACTTTGGTATTTGTCGATACATTTAAGCCTGCATATGGATTAAGTAATAAATTATCCACGGCGTCTAGATTGGCTAGGCTACTTGATCCCGCTGGAATTCTATCGCGGCTACGAAGGAACCCGACTGATAAATCAATATCTGTATCTTCATCAAAACGGTAACCAATACCCAATCCAAACAATTGTGCATTATTGATCGGTACCATTGTATTCCGCTTTCCATCTGGAATCGCACTTGTTCTAGGTTCATAACCAGCACGGAATTTCAAACGGTCATTGGCAGAATATTCAACGCCAACACCCCAACTCCATGGAGATTGAAAACCTAGAGGCAGAGATAAAGAAGAGTCTGTTACATCATTAGATAACAGTTTTGCAATCTTCAGAGCAGAAATTTGACGATCGAACTCAAATTTAAACTTATCCCAAGCCGCATAGTCAGTCCATCCCACATCGAAATTTACCTGTAAGTCCGGGAATACTTTGTACTTAATCCCTGCTTGGAAATGTGCTGGATATTCTAAATCCATAGACATTAGACCAGTTTCAATCGCAGGTACATAGTTCGGAAAACCAAGTATTGTTGCCAAAACTTGCCCCGTAGGTGAGGAGTTTAGTCCTTTGATTAATTCTCGGGATGCGTTTCCATTTTCTACAATATATTTACCCTTTAAGCGCATTTTAGCACCGCTTTGGTAAACCAGCCCCAAACCAAACTCTTCAGTGGGTTCCCACAAGACACCTAGGTTGTAGCTTGGAGATAAACTCTGCTCCAGTTCAACATTGATCTTTCCAAAGGTTGAAAATGGATTCATGCCCTCATTGGTATTACATAAGCCGAATAGCAAAATATTCGTGACAATATTGTCATTTCCTCCACGGAAAGGGGCACAGACAGACTCATCCACCATCCTAAGAAGACCTATCATTTCATTTGGAAATCGCAAATCTGTTTTCATGGCAATGGCTTGATAAGACATTCCCACTGAAGCACCAATCGAAAGTTCATCATTTACTTGATAAGCAATCGATGGCGATAAATATGTAATACGCTCCATGGCAACTTGCTGCCCCATGAAGTTACCCGGATTACCATCTTCTGCACCGAAACCTGCAACCAGAGGTGCATAAACTGCAGTAGCGAAAGTAAACTTAGATCCTGGTGGATTGTAGGAGATCCCTCCAGTTGGAGCTGCTACTGGCCATCCCTCTCCTAAATCCACCATTTTTTTCAATATAGGAATATATAAGGATGCGTACTCGACATCACCTCTCACAGAATCCTTAAAATCAGTACAGAGGTTTGATGGATTATCAAGCGCATCATTACAGATTAATGGATCATCAGAATATCCAAAGACGTCATAACCTGATGGCGCGGAAAATTCACGCTGAATATCAAAATTAGCAACTAAGCCTTGAACGTCGGTTTGTAACCCTTTGAGTTTGGTTAAACCCGCAGGGTTAAAGTGAATTGCACTAATCCCGGGTGGATCTGCAGTGACAGCATTACCCATTGATAATGAGCGTACATCTACAGATAAATTCTGCCCAAGGTGTGCAAAGACTTGCGTACTACATCCACTCAGAACAATTGCCGTAACTAAAGGATGCAAACGGAATTGACTCATTTCCGAACTCCTTTAGCTTGCTTTTTTCTTACCGAAGCCAAGTATATCTAATGGGAACGATAGGCCGAGAGAAACATCTGGAGAATCTTCAGTTAAACCGATACCTATCGTTCCATTGACAATCGTCTTCGGACTAACACGTACACCGAGAGCCACCGCAAACATAGAACTGGTCTGAGTCGCAGGCTCGTAATATTCACCTGTATCATATGTAAATTTGGTACCCATGTTCATCGATTGCTGATAAGACATGGTCAACGAGACATCATAGTTAAATGAATATGCAAACCCGAACGAGAATCCAGCCGTAACACCGGGTTCAAATGTATCTAAAACACGGTTACGCCCGGTTAAACCTTCACCTTGAGTATTTCCTCCCCCTCGGATTTGATTTAAGCCAGATTCCTTAAAACCATAATTTGTTGATACTGACGCAAACAATACAACTGGATCAATATATTTTCTTGTACTTGCACCAACACCAACTGAATAATACCCCTTACCTGTTGAGAGATCCGTCAAAGGATTAATTTCATAGGGGCTATCACCTGTTTTTGTCGATAGATTACCAAACAAAATAAGTGGTAAACGACCTTCTTTCAGTGGAAATGGCTCCCAACGCGCCCCTAAACTAATATCACCCAAACCAGCAGTGGTCGTATCTTTGACACTATCAGACTTTGCAACCAATGGAATTGAAGCATTTAGCGTGATGTTATCTCTTAAACCATATTGCGCTGTGATGGTATTGGTAATCGTATGATTTGCATCTTCATCAATACGAAGTTGATACAACTGTCCTTCATCGATCGAAGCATTTATTTGTGAATCCCGATAGTACGAATAATCAAGATCATAGAACGTTGAAAACTCACCACGCTTAATCAGTGAATATTGTCGCTCATTAGAGGAAAAAACTTCCTGCAAGTTAGTCTCTTGCGTCGCATCACCTTCTTTTTGTTGGAGTGCATTTGCAGCCTGCCCTTCAACACCTGGCTTAAGAGAAGGTGTTGCATCAACATTTTCAGTAGATTCTGCCGTATAACTTGATTGTGCTTGTTCAAGCTCGGTCGCAGAACTATTTTCAGTATTATTTTGAGTATCTTGAGAAATATTCTCTTCTGATGGAGCTTCAACTGTTTCGGGTGCTGCATAGACGCCTGTGACAATCATTTGAATACTGATTGCGAGTAGCGTTCTTTTCGTCCATTGATTATTCATTTTACTTCCTACACAATTCTTCATTATTTGGATTTTGTTTCAATTCAATTTAATTGCATTTAAATTACTTACGTTTATAGTAAAGTCGCATATATGTTGTAATGGGTTGATTATACGTTGGAGATTTGGGATCAAGATCTAATACTTTACGCATAGTTGAGGCTTTATCTGCGATTTTATTCATATAATCTGACGAAAATTGTGCATCAACTAAGGCGTAACGGTTAATTGTTGCATCATCGACATGTCTTAAATCTGTTTCTTGTAATGCCAATAGATCTGTCTGTTGAGATTCAGGAACGTTCACTAAAAATAAGGTATTGTTTTCCCAAATTTCTTTAAATCGTGCTTCATCAAAACTGATATTTCCTAATGCAGGGTCAGCAACATAAACCCTTCCATCTTTATATGCTTTGTATACAACAAAGTGCTTAAAACCTGCATAGTGAATTGGAACAATAGCAGGTTGTGTCTGTTTAATCAGGTCTTTGAATTCACCACGGTAACCCCCACTTTCATAACCTAACGCAGTGACGAAGCGCTTCATATCCAATAATGAAAAGCTTCTACGCTCAATGATTCGATCATACTCGCCAAATCGCAACAATCCCTCCATGGTTTGTTGTTCTGTCAAATTTAGACCAGCGTGACCATTAAGAACTGTCGTCAACGCCGCAGAACCACAACTATAGTCATACGCTTGACGAACTATTCCTCTAAACTGATTTTCGATAGCCGGCTTGATAGCTACAGGTTCACGGTGATTTTTTGTATAAGATAGATTTCGTGAGTCTGCAATCTCACTGTAATAAACTGCTTCGCGTGGTTTTTCTTTAATTTCGAGAGCATGACTCGCAAAAAAATACATAATTGCAGAGCCTAAAGTAATTTCTATCATAATGTTAACTGTTCTAGTTCGGCGTACTTGCCTTTATGATTCTGTAGTTGGAGTTTGCACTCACATTTATTCTTATATTCAGAATACCTTTTTCATCCTAAAAATACAGTACTTTTACTTTTTAATTTCAAATTCGCAAAATTTAAAAAACGCGTGATCAACACGCGTTTTTTGTATAAAAACTTAGTGACCAGAAATTTTGATTGAAGTGCTACCCAAATTCAAACCTTGAACTTCGATTGAACCGATACTCTTATTAGCTTCACCTAAAGAAACTTTTTGGATGTAAGCATTCAATGGTGATTGAGCTGGGCTGATATATAATCCATCTTTTGTTACACCAATTTTGGCGTCAGCATTCAGGTTTTTACTGCCTGAACTTGTAACTTTCAAGCCCTCGATTCCAATGCTACCACCACCCGATGTAGATGTATCATTAATAGTTAAGCTTGTAGATAAACCACCAGTGATTTCAGAATCAACGACAATCATAGCGCCTTGAGGTGCATTACCTAATTGAACGTTTGCTTTGGTTGCACCCAATGATAATGTTAAACCTGTAATAATTTGTTTTTCAGAACCTTCAACAACACCACGAACATTGTCATCAGAACTGTAAGTGCCAGAGCTTGCAACCCCAATAGAACCAACATTGATGTCTAAAGCACCAGTTTCAGCAAGAACATTAAGTACCGCTTGACCACCAACATCTGCGGCATCAACTTTCAACGTTGCTAAGTTTTGAGTATTTCCAGTACCCTTTGAAATCGTTAAACCGTTAACCGTGATTGCACCAGCACCAATTGTTGGATCAGCAGTGCCAGCTGTATTAATGGTCGTATCACCGAATGTCAAAGCGCTATTTGTAAAACCATCATTATCATGAATATATAACTTATCGATTTCGATACCAGCAGTTGTATCAATGGCAATAGTAATACCATCTTGACCAGTCGTTGCGCTGAGTGATGCATCATCCATTGCCTGCATCGCCATAGCATTCACGCTCACCGCCATTGAAGAAACTAAAGCCAATTTTGTGAATAATTTCATTATGTACTCTCCCAAGAGCATTTTTTTCATTTTTTTGACTGCTCTCCGTGTTTCTGAAGTTTTTATAATTTAACTACTGAAACTTCATCCTTGAGCAGTTCGCTTTGCAGTATTAAGTTAACCTTATGTTATCTTATGATCAATATCTGTTAAGAAAATTCGACCTATTCCCGATAAATGGCATAAGTGTGAACTAGTATTAAATGGGTGATGCAAATTTTCTGAAAAGAGTGTAACAAGTCACAAATGGTAAGTGCTTCATTTTTTAAACAAAACTTAAAAATTTCAGGACTAAGTAAAGCTGATTTTTTGCAAAAAATTGGTTCATTGACAGGATTGGTATATCTTGAAAATCAGGATTTACCGATTATCGGATTTTTGCCAAAAAAATATTGCGTTTATATAAACGGCGGATTCAGTCAATTTGTGCGTTGCTCTGATTTTAATTATCAGTATGAAAGCCAATTTTCTTCACTCAAAGATTTTGTTCAATGTAGCGAAAATTCACTTCCAGATTCTGCAAGCCATCATTTCAGAGGCGGTTACATTGGTTACTATGATTATAATTTTGCAGCAAATTTTCAAATCAACACCAAGGTAAAAAAACAACCACAATTGTTTTTTGGCTTGTATGAAAGCTATTTGATTTATGAAAATAATGATTGGGTTTTCTATAGCACTGAACATAATGCCGAGTGCCTTTATACACGATTATTAGACTGTTTTCAGCAATCTAGTCCATCATCATTTCAACTCAGTTCACCCATGCAAGCACGTTGGACTAAACAACAATATCGAACTGCATTTCAACGAGTACAAGATTACATTGTTGCTGGGGATTGTTACCAAATTAACCTAACTCAAGAATTTGTAGCACAAGCTGAAGGTGAGCTACTGAGTATAGCTAAACCTTTTTGGGCACTCACAAATGCTCCTTATGCTGCTTATCTTAAAATTGATAACCTTGAACTTTTGAGCTGTTCACCTGAGTTATTTATCGAGTTTAGACCCAATAAAAAAATGATCACTAAACCGATCAAAGGCACCATGCCACGCTTTAAAGATCCTCAAAAAGACCAAGAATCAAAACAAACACTCATCAACTCTGAGAAAGATAAAGCCGAAAATCTAATGATTGTTGACCTTCTCAGAAATGATTTAAGCATTTATGCAGAAACTGGCACTGTCAAGACACCAAAATTATTTAACATTGAAAGCTTTAATCAAGTCCACCACATGGTCAGTGAAATTGAAGCGACGTTAAAATCCGATGTTCATCAATTAGATGTTTTACACGCAGCGCTCCCCGGCGGTTCAATAACGGGGGCACCCAAAATTCGAGCGATGGAAATTATTGAAGAACTTGAAGAGTCCCCACGCGGTGCATACTGTGGCTCTATTGGTTATTTCAATTTTGATGGTACTGGTTCTTGGAATATTTTGATCCGAACAATTCAAAAATATCAGCAAGATGTGTCTATTTGGGCTGGTGGTGGTGTCACAATCAGTTCAGATTGCGATGCAGAATATCAAGAATGTTTTGATAAGGTTGAAGCCATGCTAGAACTGATGAATCAATGGTACGAATCATAAAAAAGCGACCTATCTGGTCGCTTTTTCAACAACAAAAATTTGCAGCACTCACACTTTTAAAATGTCATTCTTCAAGGTGTCTACTAAACGTTGATTTTGCTCATCTGTACCAATGGTGATACGCAAATACTGATTAATACGTGGTTTATTAAAATATCTTACGATAATGCCACGCTCTCGCAATTCATTTGCAAGCTGACCTGCATCTTTGCTAGGCAGTGTTGCAAATATAAAATTTGCGGCAGAAGGCAACACATCAAACCCTAAGGATTTCAGTTGCTCAACTAACTTTATACGACTAGCAATCACTTTGGCATTTTGCGCTTCGAAATAGGCTTGATCCTCGAAAGACGCCACTGCAGCGGCAATCGCAAAACGGTCCATTGGATATGAATTGAAGCTATTTTTTACCGCTTCTAACGCTGCAATTAAATGCGGCTGTGCAATCGCAAACCCGACCCGTAATCCCGCAAGCGAACGTGATTTCGAAGTTGTTTGACAGACCACCAAGTTGTCATATTTTTCTACGAGAGCCACTACAGATTCAGCACCAAAGTCTACATATGCCTCATCAATCACAACCACTGAATTTGGGTTCGATTGAAGTACTTCCTCAATTGCAGACAAACCAAGTGCAATACTGGTAGGGGCATTTGGATTGGTGATAATGATGCCGCCATTTGGTTGCTTATAGTCATCCACAACAATTTCAAATTTTTCGTTTAAAGGCAAAATTTGAGTTTTCACACCAAAAAATTGGCTATAAACAGGATAGAAACTGTAGGTAATATCTGGATAAAGAATTGGCAAATCTTGAACAAAAAATGCCTTAAAAATATGAGCTAAAACCTCATCAGAACCATTACCAACAAACACGTGTCCCACTGGAACATGTTGCTGTTTCGCAATTGCTTGCTTTAATTCCGATGCGTCAGGGTCAGGATACAAACGTAAAACATCCGCGCCATTTGCTAAAACTTGTTGTACCGCTTCTACAACTTTTGGAGATGGTGGATACGGGTTCTCGTTGGTATTCAATTTTAAAAGATTTTGGATCTTGGGTTGTTCACCAGGCACATAAGGCTCTAGTTCACGTACTTCGGGACTCCAAAAACGCATTTGTTCTACTGTAATATTCATTTTTAAATTCTCTAAATTCCCCTCACTGACTAAGGAGGTTAGGGAGAGATTTTTTAATTACCTTCACCTAACCTCACTTGCATTTCGATTTCAAGCAATGCTTAAAAACAGATTTAGAGAGGAATATTCATTCTAAATTTATCGCTTAAATTACTGATAACGATATCGTGCTGAACGAGCGTGAGCATCTAAGTTTTCTTGCTGTGCAAGAATATCTGCTGTTTTCGCTAAGGTTTTCACGCCATCCTCTGAACACATGATTAAGCTTGAACGCTTTTGGAAATCATACACTCCGAGTGGTGATGAAAAACGTGCCGTACCCGAGGTTGGCAATACATGGTTCGGACCTGCACAGTAATCACCAATTGCTTCAGGCGTATAACGCCCCATGAAGATAGCACCTGCATGGCGAATACTTTCAGCCATTTCTTGTGCTTCATCTAAACATAGCATCAAGTGTTCAGGGGCAACTTGGTTGATCAATTCCACACCTTCGGCACGGTCTTTAACTAAAACGAGCGCACCACGATTAGCAATAGAAGTTCGTGCGATTTCTGCTTTAGGAAGTGCTTTTAAGTGCTCTTCAATTGCAATCGCGACATCATGAAGCAGTTGCTCGTCTGGCGTAATAAATACAGCTTGAGCAACAGTATCATGCTCTGCTTGAGACAGAAGATCCATTGCAAGCCATTCTGCATTATTGTCCCCTTCAGCATACACTAAAATTTCTGAAGGACCTGCAATCATATCAATACCTACCTGACCAAATACGGCGCGTTTTGCTGCTGCAACAAAACGATTGCCAGGTCCAGTGATTTTGTCTACTGCTGGAATGGTTTCAGTACCATAGGCCAATGCTGCAACCGCTTGTGCACCACCAATCGTAAATACACGAGTGACACCTGCCAAATACGCAGCTGCCAACACCAATGGATTTAAATCACCATTTGGTGCAGGCACAACCATAATAATTTCAGGTACTCCTGCGACGTGAGCAGGAACAGCATTCATGAGTACTGATGATGGGTATGAAGCCAAACCACCTGGCACATAAATTCCAACACGGTCAAGCGGCGTCACTTTTTGACCTAAGGTGTTACCCAAAGCATCAACATAGGTCCAACCATCTTGTTTTTGTGCCTGATGGAATTCACGGACACGATTTGCAGCTAACTCTAAAGCTTCTCGAACTTCAGTCGTTAAATGATCAAATGCAGCTTTAAGTTGCTCTTGTGTCAGTTCTAAATCTGAAAATTGATGCGCTGGATGTCGATCGAACTGCTGAGTAAGTTTAAGAACATGAGCATCACCATGTTGACGAACATCGGCAATGATTTGGTCTACTGTTTTTAAAAGTTCTGGGTCACTCACGGTTTCAAAAGCGAGCAAGTCAGCAAAGTCTTGCTTGAAGTTTTGATCTTGAGTCGATAAACGTCGCATCAATTTATCCACAATGAAATTAAAGGGAAGCTTTAGTTTACCTGTTTTCTGTTGATTTGTGGGCATCTTCATTCAACCAACTCGTATAGAGATCATTGAAAATAACTTTTGATTAAATTGAATTTTCTTTTCAGCTATATTCTTAAAATTATTCGTTTTTATTCGAGGGAATTTTAGATGAAAGAAATAGAAAAATATGTTGGATACTATTTAGGTGTTTATGTCGTTGTTTTAGCTATTTGTGGATTTTTTCAATACTTTTATTACTGTCAAGGTCAATCATTGATGTGTGCCGTTACTAAAACTGGAATCGTGGATATAGTAACTGTAACCGCTTATATACTGACGCCAATAGTTGCAATTATCGGATTCTTAAATTGGAAACTGCAGCATAACTCACTAATTCTTGCAGATGAAGCTAAAGAATTACTCATTGCAATTAATGATGATATTAGAATATTTACAGATATCTCATCCTTTTTTAGAACTATTAATCCTGATTTAAAAATTCAGGAAATATATAACTAAGATATTTCACATTTTTTAAGAGACTTATCCACTAACTCATCGAAAATACTTTCCAAATCAATGATACTCTATGAATTAAATGATGATCCTAATTTCTTTAAAATAAGAAATGATTATTCCTTTTTCTTAAACCAACTTGAAAGAACAATATTTAACTGCTTAAATCACAATTTATCAGCAGGTGAAATATTAGATATCCTTGATTCTTATAGAAATTTATTTATGAAAAATAATAAGATCTATAAACGGCAAGTTAGAAAATATATTCTAGCAGAATAAAAAAACCGCCCTTTCGGACGGTCTATCAAACATAAATTAAATTATGCTTTTTTAGCTGCTTCACGTTCATCCACCGCTTTTTCAAGCTGTGCAAGAATCGGATTAAGTAAGGCTTGCTTACGCTTAAAGCTCGCTTTGTTCACGATTAAACGAGAAGACACTTTGCAAATTTCTTCAAGAGGCTCTAAGCCATTCGCGCGAAGTGTATTACCTGTGTCCACGACGTCGACGATGTAATCACCCAAACCAACCAATGGTGCAAGCTCCATCGAACCGTAAAGTTTAATCACATCAACTTGCTCACCTAAGCTCGCATAGTATTGACGCGTCAAATTCACGTACTTGGTCGCGATCTTCAAACGACCTTTCGGACGCTCCATACCCACTTTGCCCGCTGTCATTAACTTACAGTTTGCAATTTTAAGATCTAATGGTTCATAGACATTTTGTGCACCATGTTCCATCAGTACATCTTTACCTGCAACACCAATATCAGCCGCACCATTTTCTACATACGTTGGTACATCAGATGCACGTAAAATTAAAATTCGAACATGTTTATGCGTCGTAGGAAAAATTAATTTACGCGATTTATCTGGGTCTTCTAAAAGATTAATCCCTGCTGTTTCTAGCAATGGCAATGTCTCTTTTAAAATACGACCTTTACTTAATGCTAAGGTTAAACCATGATCAAAATTGCCCATTACGTCAAAATTAGGATCATCGTTTCTCATATCGCTCATTAACTTACTCGCTCACTCGCTTAATTTGGGCACCTAAACCTTGTAATTTTGCTTCAACATCTTCATAACCGCGATCAATGTGATAAATACGGTCAATTAAAGTCTCTCCTTCAGCAGCTAAAGCAGCCAAAACTAAAGAAAATGAAGCACGCAAATCTGTTGCCATAACAGGTGCAGCTGAAAGTTTTTCAACTCCTGTTACAACTGCATCATTACCTTCAACCTGAATATTAGCGCCCATACGTGACAATTCAGGTACATGCATAAAACGGTTTTCAAAAATCGTTTCTGAAATTGTTGCAAACCCACGACCGATTGCATTGACCGCCATCAATTGTGCTTGCATATCTGTTGGAAAATCTGGATGAGGCAATGTACGGAAACTAACGGCCTTAGGACGCTTACCCATCATATCGAGTTCGATCCAATCATCACCGCGCGTAACTTCTGCACCCATTTCTTCAAATTTATCCAACACTGATTCCATCAGCAATGGATCTGTATGTGTCGTTTTAACTCGTCCGCCCGTAATAGCAGCAGCCGCTAAATAAGATCCTGTTTCAATACGGTCAGCAACAACTGAATATTCACAACCATGCAAATTTTCTACGCCAGTGACGATTAATGTATCCGTATCTAAACCTTCAATCTTCGCACCCATCTTAATGAGCATTTGTGCAAGATCAGTGATTTCAGGTTCACGAGCCGCATTACGGATGGTAGTAACACCTTCTGCTAAAACAGCAGCCATGAGGATGTTTTCTGTCCCACCCACAGTAACCATATCGAAAACAACTTCACCGCCTTTTAAGCGACCATCAACTTTTGCATTGACATAGCCTGCTTCGACTTCAATTTCCGCACCTAAAGCTTCTAATGCTTTTAAATGCTGGTCAACAGGACGTGAGCCAATAGCACAACCACCAGGTAAAGATACTTTTGCACTACCGTAGCGCGCCAGCAATGGGCCAAGCACCAAAATAGAAGCTCGCATAGTCTTTACGAGTTCATATGGTGCAAATTGATTATCAAGGGTTGAAGTATCAGCGACAACAGTGTCACCTTCATACTTCATGCTAATCCCAAGACCTGCAATTAATTTTACAAGCGTATGAACATCTTTAAGCTTGGGTACATTTCTGAGCGTAATTGGTGTTTCAGCAAGAATCATTGCTGCTAAAAGTGGCAATGCAGCATTTTTTGCACCAGAGATGCGAACTTCGCCTTCTAGTCTTTTACCACCAGTGATTAGAAATTTATCCATTTATTCCTTAAGCTCCGAAAAGACTAGCTTTGCGCCATTCTTCTTTTGTCATTGCGCGTATGGTTACAGCGTGAACTGCACCACTTTTAATATATTCGTTAAGAGGAGCATAAACTGCTTGTTGACGAGCAACTGTTCTTTTACCTTCAAACAGATCATCTACAATACGGAGGTCAAATTTCCCACTTTGTCCACTTACAGCAACATCAGCAGAAGGGAAAGCAGCTTTTAAGATTTCAGTGAGCTGTTCACTATTCATTGCAAAGACCTCTCATGGGACGATCGATTGTGTAAAAACGGATTATTTTACTATAACTCATTCAATGAATTCATCTGCTATACAATTTATCTATAAAAAAAAGAGGCAATATACCTCTTTTTTTATTTTCAGCTACATACCGTCATATAGGCAGCGGCTGAAAAGCCATTTGCATTTTACGATATCGCATTAACTGTCTTTTTATTTTCTCAGTCAATTTTTTAATTGATGCATACATATCATCGCCAGATGCCTGAGCAAAAAGTTCGACGCCTGGTAAACGCACGATTGCTTCAGCGATATGATTCGAACTTCCTTTTTTCGAACGCTTATCGACTTGGTGATCCTTTGTGAGTTTCACCTGCATACTATTGACCTGATCAAGGTGCTTGGTCATTTCGGCGAATTTACAACGAATATTCTCTTCTATTGCAGGAGTAATACTTAAATGATGTCCACGAATTGTTATTTGCATAATCCTATCCCTCTCCTTCTAAAGGATTTGATTGAGTTAAGCCATGTGATTGCATGACAGAACATTCAACATAGAATTATTCTGCAAATTTAAGTCATGAAATCATGCTGGCTAAACCTCGTGTAACTAAAAAAAAGAGATTCATTATTTCGTCATAATGAACCTCTAGAATAATCACACTTCAAATTTCAGATCAAGACTTTTCGATCGGATGATGCAGGAATATGTAACGATTCGCGATATTTTGCGACTGTACGACGTGCAACATCGATACCATCCTCATTTAACAACTTAGCTAAACTATTATCAGATAATGGTTTTCTTGGGTTCTCTTCAGCAATCAACTTTTTAATTTTTGCTCGGATCGCAGTTGAAGACGCTTCACCACCTGACGTTGTTCCAACATGGCTTGAGAAAAAATATTTAAGTTCAAACAGCCCTCTCGGCGTAAGCAAATATTTATTGGTCGTTACACGAGATACTGTTGATTCATGTAACTCAACCTCCTCCGCCACATCTCTCAACACCAAAGGTTTCATTCCTTCAGCACCCAACTCTAAAAAATCTCGTTGATGCTGAACAATACATGTCGCTACTTTTAAAAGCGTTTTATGGCGCTCATCTACACTTTTAATAAAATTTTTAGCATCAAGCATTTGATTGCGTAAGTATTGATTATCTGCACTTTGATCAGCTCGACGAATCATATTTGCGTAATAAGGGTTGATACGTAATTTTGGCAAAATATCTGGATTTAAGTGCACATGCCAACTGTCATTTTTCTTTGCCACCACAACATCAGGCACCTGGTATTCAGATTCTTTATTTTCAAACATTAACCCTGGATAGGGTTGTAATGATTTTAAAAGTTGTATCGCTGCTTTTAACTGTTCAAGTTTAAAACCTGTTTGCTTCAGTAATTTATTTAGGTCATTGGCAATCAATAATTCATAATGCTGTAATAACAATAACGCGTCATTACGGCATGATAAGGTATTAGGCAAAACTTGAAGCTGAACATATAAGCATTCCACAAGATTGCGTGAACCAACGCCAATCGGCTCTAGTCTTTGAATATGTTTCAACACCACTAAAATTTCATCTATCTCAACATCTTCTTCAATATCCATCTGTGCGAGTAAAGTCAGCACTGCGTGATGAATTTCTTCAACGCTCTCATCTAAAAAGCCTTTTTCATCCAAACCATCTACGATGCAATAAGCGATCAAAAGATCAGTTTGGGAGAAATTTAGAAGATTAACTTGCTCTAAAATATGATCTTTCAGTGTATTTTGAATTGATCGATTATCCTCACGTTCTTCATATTCTGGTAATTCCATTGATGATGATTGATGGGTATAGACATCATCCCAATCTGTATCTACAGGTAAATCATTTGGCAAATGATCTGCATTTAATTCTCGAGTAAGATCACTAGCAGAATTTTCCTGATTCAAGTCCTCCAAACTTTGCATTGGAGAATCATCATCCACCTTTTCAAGTAAGGGGTTACTATCCAACTGCAATTGAACTTCTTGCTCCAACTCTAAGCTGGATAATTGTAAAAGTCGGATCGCTTGTTGGAGCTGGGGTGTCAAAGACAAAGAATTGGATACTTTTAGTCCTAACGCTAATTTCATAAATCATTACCCCCTAACATCGTTATTATTCAAGCAATAATCATGCCTACAATTCTTATAACATAAGTTTCAAGTGTTATGTTAATCAATTAGTCTTAATTATTAATAAAAAATAAGGATAAAATACATTATAATTCAATCACTTTTTTTTAATTAATATTCAAAAAAATATGAGCACTCAAGTTTAAATTTAAAAAAAAATAATTTTTTAGCGTTATCTGCAGTTATGGTTGATTAAAAATAAACCACTTACTCATGATCAAGGTGTTATAAGCTCATGATTTATTTCGCGTTGATCAAAAAATCTAAATTCATTTGAATTTCGAGTATTTTTTATTCTTTACTTATTCTCATAGAAAGTATAAAAATAATTAATAGTTTATTTTGAATAGATTTCAACCAAATTTGAGAACTGTCAAAATTATAAGAACGATGCACTACAAGACATGGAGATTTCTTGATGAAAAGTCTATCTGGTAAAGTCCTTCTCAGCGTATTAGGCTTCATCATCGCTGGCGGAACAATGAGTCAAGCCAATGCCACTGACACGATTGCGAAAATCAAAAAAAATGGAAAAGTGATCATCGGGTATCGTGAATCTTCTGATCCAATCTCATATATCGTGGGTGGTAAACCTATGGGATATGCCATCGATATCTGTAATAACGTAGCTAACGAATTAAAAAAAGACTTAAAACTCCCCAACTTAAAAGTTGAATATAAAGCGGTTACTTCTTCCACGCGAATTCCTGAAATGCTCGCTGGAAACATTGATATGGAATGCGGGACGACAACCAACTCTGTCCAGCGACAACAGCAAGTCAACTTCTCTACAAATTACTTTGCCACTGAAGTACGTATGGCAGTCAAAGCTTCAGCGCCTTTCAAAGATTTAGGTGATTTAAATGGTAAAGCCGTTGCCACAACGCAAGGAACAACCTCGGATAAATATATTAAAATGGGTGCACGAGGAGAAAAAATAAAAGTTACCAATGTCTATGGTAAAGATCATGCTGATTCTTTTGCAATGGTCGCTTCGGGACGTGCAGCTGCATTTGTTATGGATGACAATATTCTTGCAGGGCTCATTGCCAAATCATCAAAACCTCAAGATTTTAAAATTGTAGGTCCAGTCCTTTCGTCAGAACCTTACGGAATTATGCTGCCTAAAGGGGATGCCAAGTTTAAAGCGATTGCAGATCGTGTGGTAACTGGAATGTGGAAAAATGGTCAAATGGATACCCTTTATAAAAAATGGTTCTTATCACCTATTCCACCACGCAATATCAATCTAAACATGCCTATGAGTAGCTCATTTAAAAAATTAAAAGCATCTCCGAATGATGCAGGGATTAAATAACAAAAATTATGAGGGCTTAAATAGAAACACTTAAGCCCTTTTTTCTCGTAACCATTGCAGGGAATTTCAATGGCTGTTGGTTCTTTAAATTGGACGTCATTTTGCTTGGCATCCAACGAATATGGCGTTGATAAAAAAGATTGGGCTGAATCTATCTGTAGTGCGATTGGAGGTTCAAGTTATTCAGCTGTTGCTGATGCACCGACCTGGTTACAAATACTTGGATCAGGTATTTGGACCATGATCTGGACTGCTGTCATTGCCTTTTTCATCGCATTTTTACTTGGTTCACTTATTGGCATTATGCGTACATTACCCAATAAGTTACTTTCATTCATTGGGACTTGTTATGTAGAGTTATTCAGAAATATACCCTTAATCGTTCAATTATTTTTCTGGGCATTCGTTTTTCCTCAACTCCTGCCATTAAGTATGAGTACTGGAAGTGGTGAAATGGTTCCTGGCGGATGGTGGCAAAATATTTTAAATAATAATCCAGCAATTATTGGTGTATTTGCACTGGGTCTATATACCGCTGCAAGGATTGCTGAGCAGGTTCGAGCAGGTATTAATACCGTTTCACAAGGTCAAAAAAATGCAGCTTATGCGATTGGTTTAAATTTAAACCAAAGTTATCGTTATGTCATTCTGCCAGTGGCTTATCGAATCGTTTGGCCAACACTGACATCAGAAGCAATGAATGTATTTAAAAATTCAGCCGTACTTTTTGCCTTAAGTGTTTTGAATTTTTTTGCATATACCAAAACAATGCGAGAAGAAACCTCTCAAGACGTGGTCATTTTAATTCTTTCAACACCTGTTTATCTCATCATCACTTATTCAATTAAATACCTGATGGCATGGATTGAGAAACGGATGGCTGTACCAGGTCTAGGTTCGGGAGGTAAATAAAATGGACTTTAGTGTTCTAACTCATCCCGATGTCGTTGCAAGTTTGATCGCTGGTTTTAAATTTACAGTTACAGTAACCATTCTTTCGATTATTGGTGGGATTCTTCTTGGTACACCAATCGCGATGATGCGTCTATCAAATAATAAAATTGCCAGTGGATTTGTAAAATTTTATGTCGACTTTTTTCGAGGTGTTCCCCTCATTCAAGTTATTTTTATCTTTTACTTTTTACTTCCTAAGTTTTTCGATTTCCAATATCACACCTATTGGGGACCTTTATTTTCAAGTGTAGTAACCTTCGCCATTTTTGAGGCTGCTTTTTTTTCAGAAATTGTCCGTTCTGGCATTCAATCAGTTTCTAAAGGACAAGTGAATGCAGGTTACGCCTTGGGGTTTAATTATCGCCAGACGATGTCATACGTAGTTTTACCCCAAGCTTTTAGAAATATGTTACCCGTGATATTGACGCAATCCATTGTTCTTTTTCAAGATGTGTCTTTGGTTTATGTCATCAGTGCACCAGATTTCTTAGGCAATGCAAATACTTTAGCTAATACCTATGGTTCGGAAACCAAAGCCGTTTTCTATCTAGTTGTTGCTGTCGTCTATTTTGTCATTTCATTTGCACTTTCACGACTAGTTAAACGCTTACATCAAAAAATAGCCATTATTCGATAAGGAGAATCAAAATGCCAATGATTGAAATTCAAGATGTATCCAAATGGTATGGAGATTTTCAGGTACTTAGCGAATGCTCAACCACTATCAACAAAGGTGAAGTTGTCGTTGTATGCGGTCCATCTGGCTCAGGTAAATCTACACTTATTAAGACAGTAAATGCTTTAGAACCTTTTCAACAAGGAAATATTATCGTTGATGGTACCGCTTTAAAAGACTCTAAAACGAATCTAGCAAAATTCAGATCTAGAGTAGGTATGGTATTTCAACATTTTGAACTTTTTCCTCATATGACTGTGTTAGATAACCTAACAATAGGACAAATCAAAGTACTTAATCGCTCAACTGAAGACTCTAAAATAAAGGCCTTACAATATTTGGATCGAGTAGGTTTGACAGCACACAAAGATAAATTTCCAGGACAATTATCAGGTGGTCAACAACAACGTGTCGCGATTGCACGTGGTCTTTGTATGGACCCAGTCTGTATGCTTTTTGATGAACCCACTTCTGCATTAGATCCTGAAATGGTGGGTGAAGTGCTTGAAGTCATGAGCCAACTTGCAAAAGAAGGCATGACGATGATGTGTGTTACCCATGAAATGGGATTTGCAAAAAAAGTTTCAGATCGAGTGATATTTATGGATCAAGGCAAAATTCTAGAGGATTGCCCGACTGATGACTTCTTTAATAAGCCACTAGAGCGACATGAAAGGACAAAATATTTTTTAGAGAAAATTTCAGCAGTACACTAAACATCAGTATGAATCCAAAAATTTCGCGATATCTACTCAAATAATTTTCAAATTCAATTTATATATATAAAAAAACACCCCCTTGTATTGAAGGGGGTGTTTAGAATAATGAGCTGGCGATGACTTACTCTCACATGGGTAACCCCACACTACCATCAGCGCTAAGAGGTTTCACTTCTGAGTTCGGGAAGGGATCAGGTGGTTCACTCTTGCTATTGTCGCCAGCACAACTGTTGTGACTTTGCTTGGGTCTTATTCGCATGTATTGTTTGCGTGCCTTTGCTTGGTCAAAGAAGTTATTAACAGCTATTTGAGTTGCTTTA
>NZ_FOBK01000004.1:172628-265262 GCF_900109815.1 Acinetobacter sp. DSM 11652 | reverse complement strand
GAAGTTTGGTTGAGACTAAAATGCACTGCATCAAATTATTAGGAGATAAACTCAGTGCAAGGAGCTTTGATAGCCAAGTCAATGAGGTTCATGCACGTGTAGCAGTCCTCAACAGGTTTACGGAATTGGGTCGACCACTTACCCAAGTTACGCCTTAAATTTGGCTCAATTAGGGGCTCTTTGCCTTTCAAATCTTTGTGCAACAAAGCCTTTAAAAATTAGAGATTCATTAACCTTTAGAAGCAGTATTCTTTAACACCTTCCTCAATGACCCATTTTTTAAATTATGGTAAGATGCCGAGCTTTTCACGATTTACTAAATCTAGGTTTCACCATGTCTTATATCCAATCCTTACAGCCTCGAATTTCCGTCGCACCTATGATGGATTGGACGACTCGTGATTACCGCTTTTTTGCACGCCTATTCAATCCAAATATCATCATGTACACCGAGATGGTGACCACAGGCGCAATTTTATTTGGCGATGCAGCCCGTCATTTAGATTACAGCAAAGAAGAACACCCTATTGTGTTACAGCTTGGTGGATCAAATCCTAAAGACCTCGCAACCTGTTCTAAAATGGCTCAAGATTGGGGCTATGATGAAATCAATTTAAATGTTGGTTGCCCTAGTGATCGCGTTCAAAACAATAAAATTGGTGCTTGCCTCATGGCTGAGCCTGAGCTGGTTGCTGAATGTATTGCTGAAATGCAAAATGCAGTTGATATCCCCGTCACGGTAAAACACCGAATCGGCATCGATGATATGCAATCGTATGAGGAGATGCTGCATTTTGTCGATACCGTTGCAAAAACGGGATGTCAAAATTTTATCGTGCATGCACGCATTGCTTTACTACAAGGTTTGTCACCGAAAGAAAATCGGGACATTCCGCCTTTACGTTATGAAGATGTCTATCGTTTAAAGCAAGATCGCCCAGAACTATTGATCGAAATCAACGGTGGGATCAAAACATTTGCTGAAACTCAACAACACTTACAACATGTGGATGGTGTCATGATTGGTCGCGAGGCTTATCACAATCCTTATCTACTGGCTGAACTAGGACAATTATGGAATTTGTCAGCACCTGACCGTTTTGAGATCATGCAGGAAATGATGCCATATATTGCAAAACGTTTAGCTGATGGTGCGCCACTATCAGTGATTACACGTCATATTTTAGGCTTATTTCAAAACCTTCCTGGTGCACGAAAATGGCGACAAGCCCTGAGTGGGGGTAACGCGAAAACATTAAAAGATATTGAAAATGCCTTAATCGGTATGCAACAAGCCATTCAAAGACATGCTGAACAAGAAAGCTTAAAAATCAATGCTGAATAAACAAATTTCATCATTAAAAAGGTCTCTTGATAGAGACCTTTTTTTGATAATCACTTTTAGGCTTGTTTTGCTTGAATCGAATCTAATCGTTTTAACACTTCAGCCACTGCTACCATTGCAAAACTTGATGTCACCACCACGGCTGAACCATAACCACCACATCTTAACCCAGCACTCGCACAAATATCAGCATTCGAAAAAGGATTATCCACCGAATAAATACAGGTGATAGCGAACTTCTCTTTCGGCTTTTTACAGATACCTTTTGAGCGTAACTGACTTCTTAATTTTGCCAGCATCGGGTCGTATTCTGTTTTTGACAAATCTGCGACCCGAATTTTGAGTGGATCTAATTTACCACCAGCACCACCAGATACAATCAAAGGGACTTTATTGAAACGACAATGTAGCATCAATGCGAGTTTTGCTTTGACATCATCAATGCAATCCAACACAACATCTGGATTTGAACTCAAAATCTCCGTTACATTTTCAGGCGTTAGATAATCATCAATTAAATTGATTTTTATACGTGGATTAATTTGGCGACAACGCTCTGCCATCACTTCAATTTTTTCATGACCTAATGTTGATGTCATCGCAGGTAACTGACGATTAATATTTGACGCTGCAACAGAATCCATATCAACTAGTGTTAACTCGCCCAAACCTGTTCTAGCCAAAGCTTCGACAGCCCAAGAGCCAACACCGCCAATACCAATCACCATGACATGACTGTTTTCATAATGCTGAAAATTTTCTTCACCATAAATTTTGGCTACACCCGTAAAACGGCGTTCATATTCATCATCATGAACTAAGTCAGTCATATTGCTCTAACACTATTTGGAAAAGGCGTATTTTAGCAAAACTTCGGAGGAATAGAGAGTTTTGAACTCACGACAATTTCAGTTCATTTTTTAGGTTGAGTGCAGACACACTATTCTCCCAAACACGTTGCGCAATGTCTTCGACTCTTGTATTTAAACTATGTGCCAAACCTTCTAAAACATAAATTAAATTCTGTGGGGTATTACGGGTACGGTGTTCAGTTGAAGCTTGACAACATAATGGCGTCATATCAGGACAGTCTGTTTCAATGACCAGATGTTCAATACCAACATACTGAACTATTTGGTGTAATTTTTTAGCATTGGGATTGGTAATCTGTCCCGTGACCCCTAACTTAAATCCAAGTTGAATAAATGCCTTCGCTTCTTCTATCCCTCCACTGAATGCGTGGGCGATACCACCGTGAACAAATTGCTTTGCTTTTAACAGCCTTAATGCTTCAGCATGAGATTTACGAATATGTAACAGCACAGGAAGCTTAAATTGTTGAGCCAAATCGACTTGTTGCGCAAAAAAATCCTGTTGCTTAGCGAAAACTTCCGACTGCTTATGTTGCTTGAGAAAAGTATCTAAACCAATTTCTCCAACGGCGATGCATTGTTGTACTTCAAGATTTTTTTTTAGATCGTCTAGATGATGAGGCTGATGTTGTTCGATATAAAAAGGATGTAGACCTGGAGCGAGATAACTCCTCGGTGCCTGATCTAAACCATTTAACCAATGGTGTGTTTCAATCAATGTATGAAAGCGTTGGTGTTGAAACCCAATCAGTACAAGGGCATCCACTCCCTTCTGTTTAGCCTGATACGCAAGTTGCTCACGATCGAAGTCAAAATCTTCTACATCAAAGTGCGTATGCGTATCAAACAAACGTGGCATGGACATGTTATTTTGCTTCACCTGCAGCTTGAGGTACAGCAACTTGAACCGAAGAATGAACAGCCTCCAGCATTTCAGGTTTAATCACACCCTGTAGCTTTTCATAAGGAATCGTAAGTCTTGGCAAACCCACCACATAAGGACCAATTTCATATTCACCGTATTGAAGAATTAAACCCTTCTTACCCAAATAATAATTATCAGTGAGTTTAAATTTCCAAGCCTCTTCATACTCTTCAACGTTATCTGCTAACTGCGAATCTATGACCCATTTTTTAAATTCATCATGGGCCAATTGATTTAATTTATTCTTTTGGTCTTTCACTAAAATTTGATCTAGTGACACTTGTTTCTGCTGTTTCAAATCAAAATTAAAGTAAGTTTGTGAAGAAGAACCATGTGCACCTCCTAAATAGTTACTCGTATTCAATACGACGGTTGCAAGTGGTCCTTGTGAATTTAAAATTTTAGGACTAATACTCAAACTAATTTGATGTCCAACCCCCAAGTGCTTTAACTCTTTATCTAAACCCACAAAGTTATCAATATAGGGCTGAATCTGCTCTGCAAGTAACTGCGCTGCAGTTTTATATTCAACAACTTCACTTGCGGCTTGAGTATCTTTGTCTTTAGGCAGCGTCTGCTCAGGTTCGAACAACTCTAACGTTTCTTGTAAATTTTTGATAATCGCTTGATCAATTAAGCCATCTAACACAAATTGATTCGTTCTCAATCGATCAATTGAAATTTCTGGACAATTGTTACCATCACATTCTACCAACCGAACAGGCACTTTTTCAGTTTCACCCTGAAGCACGAGTATCTGAACTTCCGATGCTGCTTGAGTTTGAGTGTCAGGTGACTCTTTAGGCCCGTCCCCTTTTGGCTGACATGCGCTCAGCGTAATTGCGGCAGTAAGTACAGATACAGTCCAAACTATTTTATTTTTTAACATCTCACAACCTTGAGGAGAAACGGTCATTTATCATTGATTTAAGCCTAACCCGATGAAATTGATAGCTCAAGCTTCGTTTGTATGGGTTTAACTGCAATTGTATATGCTACATTACAATATTTGTAATATTTCAAAACATCTTTTGAAAGATCTGCGGTACAACCACCTGCTTGGTTTGAGCATGATTCAAATAGATATCCAATTGCTCACCACCTTTGACAATTTCGTTCGCACGAATATGAACACCAATCCCTTCACCATCAAAGAACCATTCCTGATTTTGCCAGCTGAGATTCACTGGAGCGATACTTCTCACTTCACCACTCTGGGCCTTTAACCATTTTTGATAGGACACTTGAAGTATTCTTTCAAAATCATTTATTTGGTTCTTTTGAATCACATCCTGCAACTGTAAAACTTTTTTCTGCTTTCGATCCAATACCATAAAGTAACCACGATCTTTAACGATCACTTCAGCTTGTTTTGTGTTAACAATGAATTGGATCAACACATATTGATTTCGTTGGGTGGCGACTTGCGTCAGTATATCCAACTCATAAGGCTGATTCAGTGAAAACTCCTTCATCCATGATTCAGAGCGACTTATATAGGTTTCGATGGATTGATCCAAACTCAATTGTTCTTTTTCATTAATTTGATCTTGAATCACAAAAGCCAAATGGTTGTTAAGTTGTTGATTGACCCACTGATCTGCGGTTTTTAAACTTAAAATTTCAATTTTTTCACAGACCGATTTTGTGCAATTTTCGCTCTTTATTTCAACTTGAAACGCGTTATCATTTAAGTATGGTAACACATCAGCGTTTTTAACTTGGGCAGACTGCCCTGACTTTTGTGTCTTAGACTCTGGTTGTTTTTCACAAGATGCCATCCCAATGACTAAGGTAGCAAGAAGAATACGCAATCGTTTTTTTTGTAAGTTTAGAGTAATCACAAAAATCAACCAAAATTAAAGCATTGGTTATTCTGATACAAAAACAGCTTCACGAGGAAGCTGTTTTACATTTTCAAGCAAAATTAATGTTCACGTGTATTACGGAAAACAATATCAGGATAACGCTCTTGCATTAATTGTAAATTGACACGGCTAGGTGCTAAGTACGTTAAATGCCCACCACCATCAACTGAAAGTTGGTCATGTGCTTTTTTCTTAAATTCGTTAAATTTTTTCTCATCTGGACATGAAACCCAACGAACAGTGTTAATGCTCACAGGCTCGTAAATACAATCTACTTTGTATTCTTCTTTTAAACGATAAGCTACAACTTCGAATTGAAGAACACCCACAGCACCCACAATAAGATCATTACTGTTTTGTGGCATAAATACCTGAGTTGCACCTTCCTCTGAAAGCTCTTTTAAACCTTTTTGGAGTTGCTTCGATTTCAAAGGATCTTTTAAACGAACACGGCGGAACATTTCAGGAGCGAAGTGAGGAATACCTGTGAATTGCAAGTTTTCACCCGAAGTGAAAGTATCGCCAATTTGAATCGTACCATGGTTATGTAAACCAATAATGTCACCTGGCCATGCCTCTTCTAAATGCTGACGATCACCCGCCAAGAAAGTTAATGCATCTGAAATACGCACATCTTTCCCAATACGCACATGCTTCATTTTCAAGCCTTTTTCATATTTGCCTGAGCAGATACGCATGAAAGCAATACGATCGCGGTGTTTAGGGTCCATATTGGCTTGAATTTTAAAGACAAAACCAGAGAAACCCTCTTCAGTCGCTTCAACTTTACGATCTTGGGTAGGATGTGCTTTTGGTGGTGGTGCATATTCACTAAATGCATTTAAGACATGGTCTACACCAAAGTTACCCAACGCTGTACCAAACAATACTGGAGTTTGACGCCCTGCTAAGAATTCTTCACGATCAAGCGGTTCATTTGCCATTTGAACTAATTCTAGTGACTCTTCAAATGCAGCCCAAGCTAATTCACCGACTTTTTCACGAAGGTCAGCATGGTCATAACCGTCACGAATTTCGATATCTGTAATGGTTGAACCAAAACCTGCTTTATAGACATAGAATTTTTCTTCGATCAGATTAAAAACACCCGCGAAGTCACGGCCTGTACCTAAAGGCCAAGTTAAAGGTACGCATTTAATCTTAAGTACGTTTTCAATTTCGTCGAGGAGCTCAAGTGGCTCGCGAATTTCACGGTCCATTTTGTTAACGAAAGAAATAATCGGTGTGTCACGCATACGACACACGTCCATCAATTTAATCGTACGATCTTCGACACCTTTCGCACCATCAATCACCATCAACGCTGAGTCTACGGCTGTAAGGGTACGATATGTATCTTCAGAGAAATCTTCATGCCCCGGTGTATCGAGCAGGTTGATCATTTTGTCTTTATAAGGGAACTGCATCACAGAGGTCGTGATCGAGATACCACGCTCTTTTTCCATTTCCATCCAATCTGATGTCGCAGCACGGTCAGATTTACGGCTTTTTACCATACCTGCAACTTGGATCGCTTGCCCCCACAACAATAACTTTTCCGTCATTGTGGTTTTACCCGCATCGGGGTGGGAAATAATGGCAAATGTACGTCGCTGAGCAACTTGCTCCGCTAACTCTTGCTTAAAGCTCATGAATAACACCTACTGCAGACATGCAGTTTAGAAGATCAAAAAAGATCAAAATAAAAATTGGCGATATTGTAGCAGATCAATACCGAATGTGAATGTGATGAATCAGAAACTGACCAGAAGTTAATAGTTCTTAAATGTGCTTTCTAAACGATCCACAGGTAATGGCATACCCAATAAATAGCCTTGTAATTGCTGACAACCTAAACGTTTTAAGATATCGGCTTGTTTTTGAGTTTCAACGCCTTCAGCTGTCACCACCAAACCTAAACGTTTAGCCAATACAATAATACTTTCTAAGATAATTTCATCTTTAGTATTGGGTGAAAGATTTCGAATAAATTCACGGTCAATTTTAAGTTCATCTACCGGGAGATTCTTTAAATATAAGAAGCTTGAATGACCAGTTCCAAAATCATCAATCGCAAGCCCAATCCCCAAATTACGTAGGCTCTCAAAAGTACGAATACTGACATCGATATGATGCATTGCTGTCGATTCAGTAATCTCAATAATTAAATGGGCTGGATCGATCTGGTATTGCGTGATTAAACATCTTAATGTATCTACCAGCGCTTTATGTTCAAATTGAACAGCTGATAAATTTACAGCGATCGGGCAGAAAGGCAATTTCTTTTTTTGCCAAGCTTGAATCTGTATACACGCTTGTTCAAGGGCCCAGTAGCCCATTTTAATAATAAGACCTGTTTGCTCCGCACCCTCAATAAACATATTCGGTGCTAGAAGTCCTAGACTTGGATGCTTCCAACGAATTAAAGCTTCAACGCCACAAATTTTAAAATCTGCTGTGAATTTCGGCTGATAAAATAAAATGAATTGTTGTTCTTCAACAGCACGATACAAATCATTGATAAGTTTTGATTGGCTACGTGCGATTTCTTGTTGATCTAATGAATAGTTAAACACACTATAAGTATTGCGACCTTGCTCTTTGGACATCAGCATTGCAGCATCAGCATTCACCAACAAATCATGTAAATCAGCACCATGATCTGGATAATAGACCACACCTAAACTTGCTGAGATATTGATTTCCTTCCCCGAGATCACAAAGCCTTCTTGGATTTTACTCAATACTAGATTGGCAACTTGATCAATTTGGTCTGTAGAAAAATCTTCAACAACCAATAAAAACTCATCACCACCAATACGAATTAATTTTTGGTTTTTTTCGAGTAATGCATGGAGTCGATGCGCTAAATTCACTAAAAGCTGATCACCAATATGATGTCCAAAAGCATCATTCACTGCCTTGAAACGATCCAAATCAATATAAATGAATGCAACTTTATGATCTTTAGATTGGTGAAGTGAAAATAATGAAGTGGTGTAATCAAGCAAAAAAAGTCGATTTGGAAGTTTGGTCAAATTATCTTGAAGGGCAAGGCTTTCCAATTCCTTATTCATTTTGATTAGTTGTTGATTTCGCTCTTCAAGTCGTAATTCTAAAATAGCGACAAAAAAACTGACCACTAAAACCAAGCAGGTGACAAATATAATGACAAAAAGTAATAAACCTTGACCTTCATGGAGTTGATTCAATGCTGCATATTTGGCATCCACGGGTTGGAAAGTCGCAGCCGCCATACCAATATAATGCATTCCCACAATACTAAAAGCGATCATGAATGCCACGGCAAGCTTGAAAGCCAATTTATTGTGATAGGTACGCTTATATTTAAACATCAGCCAGAATGACAATCCTGAACCACATACAGCAATCAGTACAGAAAAAATCACCAAAATGGTGTCATAACGAATAATGTAGTTGGGAACGATCAATCCCGCCATTCCAGTATAGTGCATACCTGAAATACCGAAACCCATCAGAAGTGCACCCAAAACCAATCTAGCCAAAGGAAGTGTAGATCTAGTCGTGAGCCATATGGCAAAAATTGAAGCGAGAGCTGCGATCACATAAGAGAATAGCGTTAAACCTATATCGAAACTATGATCTTCGGGTAAATGACAAGCCAGCATTCCAACAAAATGCATGACCCAAATCGCAAGACCAAATATCATGCCACTTATACCGAGCAGCACTTTTTGACCAACTGGGTTTTTGTGGGTACTAATGAGTTGTTCAAATGAAATAGCAATAAAGCAGACGATCACTGCCGCCACAGCAGAACCCGCCACCATTGCATAATCGTAACTCATATGAATCATATAGAGACTTATCCGTACCTGAACCTGTTTTTATTTTATTTAAACCCCAAAAGTACAGCAAATAAATGTAAGAAGGTTCAACTTTTTAATGAGCATTTGTCGCCTACAACAATATCACCATCTCATTGAACGTCAAGTTGTTTTTCGGCGAGATCCATAAAAAATGGCGTATCGAAATACGCCATTTTTAAGTAAAACTTAACAATAAATATTTTTATTTTTGCAAGGCAATGTAATCGAGCAAGATATGAGCTGATTCAGTGACAAATGCCTCTTCTTCAGGTAAAGGTGGGCGTTGATTAGTTTTCATCTTAGCACGCGATTCAGCCAAAGCTTCCATCGATGCCTGATAACTTTCCCAATTTGGATAAGCAGTTTTACCCATTGCTATACGGCGTTTATTTTCTTCTGCCAACGTTTCTTTTTCCAAAGCGATGAGTTCAGCTTTACGTTGATCGATATCCAACACGATTTGTTTATTCTCTTTAGCTTTCTGCGAAATCGCTTTACGCGCTTCTAAATACTTAAATTGAATATCATTCGCAACACGCTGTTTTGAATGCGCAGCTAATTTTGGTACAAAGGCTTGCACTTCTCCCTCACGTTTGAAAGGAGCTGTAGGGATGGTATCCCACTCTAAAGCATTCTTAGCTTTACGCTCCCCAAACTCTTCATCGTAGATATCAACCAATTGAATATCAGGCACAACCCCTTTATTTTGTGTGCTTCCACCAGTAACACGGTAAAACTTTCGTTGCGTCAATGTCGCTTGACCATACGCTAAGCTGTCCAATTGAACTTGAGCTGTACCCTTACCTGTCGTAGTACTTCCAATCACAATCCCACGACCATAATCCTGCACAGCAGCTGAATAGATTTCACTTGCTGATGCAGAAGCCAGATTCACCATGACAGCCAATGGACCTGCGTAGGTTTGAGCGCCTCCATCACGATCTTCGAAGACACTGACGTTACCATTCCCATCCCGAATTTGAACCACTGGACCAGATTTAATCACTTGCCCAATCATTTTTGCCACTTCTTCGAGTGAACCGCCAGGGTTATTACGAAGATCAACGATAATGCCATCGACATTTTGCGCAGCTAAACTTTTCAATGCATTATTGGTATCTTCAGATACTGAACGATAGCTTTCACCAGCACGACGGGCACGGTAGTTGTAATAGAACGATGGAATTTCGACTACTCCAACTTTATGTTTCTTGCCATCACGTACAATTTCAACTGTTCTTGAACGTACACCCGCATCCTCTTCTTGAATCACATCACGTACGATAGTTACGGTACGTGCCTGACTCATAGATGCTCCAGGTCCGAGCAATTTAATGGTGACTTTAGTCCCACGCTTACCTCGGATCAATCCAACGATTTCAGAACTGGTCCATCCAATGACGTCGACCATTTTGTCACCGTCTTGCGCGACACCAATAATACGATCACCAGACTTGACCTGTCCCGTCTTAAACGCAGGACCACCATCTACGATCGTCTCGATACGCGTATAGTCTTCATTCCCGCGTTCTGGACGGATCGACACACCAATCCCCTCAAGCTGCAATGTGGTCTGACGATTTAACTCAATCGCATCGATTGGTGGGAAATAATTACTGTGCGGGTCATAAGTCGCTAACATAGCATTGAGCGTTTTTTCTAAAACGTCATCGCTTTTTGTACGCTTCATACGTTCTAATTGACGCATATAGCGCTTGGTCAAAGTCTGAACTGGCGTTAAATCTTCAGCTGAAGTGAGATCTTGCCCTGCTGCTAAAGAAGGATCATCTTTCAGCGCTTTTTGCTTAGCCAAATCTTCTTCTTTAGCAATCGTTAAATTGATTAACTGAGACACCAGCATTTTGCGCCATTGATTTTCTTGCTCAGCTTTATTTTTGAAAAATGGAGCCTTTTCACGATCAGACTCGATAAACACATTAGGTTGATTTAGGTTTTGCGGTTTTTTTAACTCCGCCAACATAAACTCATAGAATGACTTTAAACGATCACGATATTGAGCGTGAATGGCATAAGGTCCTTCAAGGTTACCCGCTTTGAGCGCCGCTCCAAAAGTTGGTCCGTATTTTTTCTTATAGTTTGCCACTTCATCTGCCAAGAAAAGGCTATGGTCAGGATCAAGACTATCAATATACATATCAAAAATACGTTGTGAGGTCGTAGCATCTAAACGCATATTTAAATAGTGCTGACGATCCACCAAAGTTGCTAATTGTCTTGAAACTAAAGCTTGTTCTTGTGTGGGCTTTATATTCTGAACCTGTTGAACCGCTGGTTCATTCGCTGCGATCGCAACATTAATTGTATGACCAAAAAATAAACCACCAGTGGCAATGGCTACCGCGCAAGCGATTGTTTGAAGTTTCATAACGAATTTGTCTTTCCTTGGATAAACCAAATTTACACTATTGTTTTCAGATAGAAATATTAATATTCAAAACCTTAAACAACTTTTTTATTTCTGCCGTATAGTTTTATCATAATCTGTACGGAGAAAATGTAGCAAATCATTGCAGAATTCGGGTATTGTTTTCTCTTTTAAAATTAGAATCACGGATTCCACTATGATTGGCGCATTGATGCTTGATATTGAGGGCACAACACTTAATCAAGAAGATATTCAACTCCTTCAATCTCCACAAGTCGGTGGAGTCATTTTGTTTGGAAGAAATATTGAATCACCTCAACAAGTTCGCGCCTTAACGGATCATATGCGCCAAGTTCGCCCCGATATTTTAATTGCAGTCGATCAAGAAGGCGGACGCGTACAACGTTTAAAACAAGGCTTCACTCTCCTTCCTGCCATGGGACGTTTCGGTGAGCTCTATTTAAGTCAGCCAGATCGAGCAATTGAATTGGCTGAACAATGCGGTTGGCTCATGGCTACCGAAGTCCTTGCAGTCGGGATCGACTTTAGCTTTGCACCTGTATTAGACCTTAACGACATCAGCGATGTTATTGGTGACCGTGCTTTTGCTAAAAATATCTCAGATATCATCCCTTTAGCCCAAGCCTTTATGCAAGGTATGAAACGCGCAGGCATGGCAACCACGGGGAAACACTTCCCTGGCCATGGCTCGGTTAAAGCAGATTCACATATTGCGGCAGCTGTGGATACACGAAGTTATGCTGAAATTGAAGCTCAAGATATGCAAAGCTTTATTCAACTCCAACCTCAACTTGACGCACTCATGCCAGCACATGTGATTTATGAAAAAGTAGATCCAAATCCTGCTGGTTTTTCTCAGTATTGGGTTCAAAAAGTACTTCGTGAAACACTTCAGTTTGACGGTGTCCTGTTTTCTGATGACTTAAGTATGCAAGCAGCTTGTGTTGCAGGTGGTGCAGATGCTCGCATCAAAGCCGCGCTTGAAGCTGGCTGTGATATGGGCTTAGTCTGCAATAATCGGGAATCTGCATGTGTCGCGCTCAGTGCCATAGAGAATTATCCATTGCCGAACCAAGAACGCTTAGAGCGTATGCGCGGTAAGATTCAAGAGATTCGCATTGGTGAACAACTTGACTTAGGCAACGAATGGAAATCTGTCAAAAAGGTCATTGAAGATTTTAGACAATCATTTTAATAATACAGGGAGCATTCTAATGCTCCCTTTATCTTGACCAATCCAATAATAATCATAGCTAAGGATGTGTATGTCTCAATCAAAACAATCAAAGCACCGTCATATTTCGTTTACTGCTCACTACACTGGCTATATTTGGTACCAAATGGGTATCTCTCACGAAGCATTTGCGACTTCGAAAGGTAAAGCGTTGGTGCAATTCGCTCACCCTTTTGAAAGTATGGCTGAGAAGTTTATCGGTGGAAGTATGCGTTCAACCCTGAAGACACGACATACATTATTAGACGATCACTTAAAATTATTAATCAAACAATATCCAAACCTGCAAATTTTAGAAATTGCAGCGGGACTTTCACCTCGTGGTTGGCGGTTTAGATCCCATTATCCCGAAATAGATTATCGCGAATTAGATTTACCAGACATGGCTACCACAAAACAATCCGCTTTGAATAAAATCGATCCCGAAAGCCCTAAAGTTTTATCAGCAGACTTATTCACGGATGATTTCAAAACAGCTTTTGACGAATTCGACCCAACACGACCGCTAGTGATTATCAGTGAAGGATTAATCAATTATTTTAATCAAGATTTACTCAAACAATTGCTGAATTCGATTGTGCGTTTTGGTCAACCATTCCAAACGCTTCATTATTTAACTGACCTTTATCCCGAGCCTGTACAACATAAACTGGCTAACTTAATTTGGTCGAGCAGCAAATTACTCAAATACGCTTCAAGAAGTGCATTTACCTTCCACTTTAAAGACCCTTTAGAGGTACAGCACTTTTTTAAACTGTCAGGTTTTACTGAAGTTGAAGTCATTCAACCTCAACTGTATTTTGAAAAAAAGAATCAAAATATGGATACAGATCAGCATCTTGGTGATCTAGTATGGATGATTCATGCGATAAAATAATGATTCGTTTATCTAAATATTAAGAAGAGTCTATTTTCTGATTCAATTGAATTCAATGACAGCCTAATCCACGCTGTCATTGTGTTTATGGGTATCTAGAAATTGAAGTAAGCGATCAGCCACTTCAAAATAACCATGCTTGAATAATGCTCTTACTTCATTTCCAATAAAATCGAACATTAAACATTCGACAGCAAAATGTCCTTGCTCATCCTCAAATTCAATTGCAAAACTTCGAGCATCTTCCTGTAAGACTTCAACTTGAGATGGATCATCCAAAAAGAATGATACACCAAAGTAATTCAAGTCTTTAATTTCAACTTCAAAACGTTCTGCATTTGTTTGATGAATTAAAACAGAATGTGCGTTTTTAAGGGCAAATCGAACTTCCCCTCTGCGATCCAATGATTGCATTTGGTCTTTATCTAAATAAATGATCCCATCTAGATTATGAATCGATTCGCCTTTTAAGAAACTGGTAAAAAGATTCATTGTTTCTTTTCGACGTTGCAGTTGAGGCACATGATCCGCATTTGCAATCATTGCAAACTCAACATCTGGACATTGCAAGGCAAAATTCGCATTCTCAAATGGCAAAGTAAAACTATCGAATTGACCACATGCTACCAATGTTTTACACATCGGAATTGGAACATGGGAAAGACGCAATAAACGATTACAGTTAATTTCATATCGCTCACGCTCAGCGATGTCAAACTCAGACATCTGCTTATAAAAAAGTCGTTTAGCTGTTGGAGACATACGCGTTTGATCTAATTTTGCATGATTCACCAAGTACAAAATGACAGCCTGACCAAACTCATCCATACGTTGCTCTTGCATCAATATTAATGACTCTTCAAGCAACATACGCCAGCTTTTACGCGTCTTCTGCATGACGCCCATCAGAATCAATCGATCTACCAGTTCTGGGCGATAATGAGCAAAACAGGAAGCAACCACAGAGCCTAATGACATCCCCATGACAGAGACTTTCTTAATCTCCACCAAATCCAACCATTGACCTAACATTTTTGAAAGCTCTGGTAGCTCTAGAGTACCAGCAGAAATTCCAGTATCACGATTGTGGATTTGTTGATTTGAACCTAAAGATGGTAAGTCGATTAAAATAACAGGTCCTTTCTCGAAGAGCTGTTCAACGCAATATTTATATGAATTAAAATTTTGAAATGCGCCTCCGACAATCAGCGTTGGCGTCTGATGCAGTGTTTCTGGCGATGCGATCGCCATATATTCAATTTTCCACCCATCAATCCATGTGGTTCGTGGCGGCTCTTTAAAACTATTTTTATGGTACAGATCAAAAAAATGAGTGCTGTCTTCAGCTGAATAATCTTCAAGCTCCATTTTTATCATGGAATTCATTCCCTTATCTCCATTTGGCTTTATTGTTTTGTTTTCACAGCCGTTAATTTGATCATACTCTCAATTCGTTATGATTATGCAACATAATTAACATTCATTTCATTTTATACAGATGCATGAAATCTGCGCAATGCAAGAATTCACCTTTTATCTTTTTTAACTGCCGTTAGGTTCTAAAAATAGTTACAAGTTTTATCAACTTAGCTTTTTTCGCTTATAAACATAGATTGTTGTCATCTGCGCTGCTACTATTTGAATGAGATTTTAAAATGATCAGTTAAACTGCTATGCAAGACTCCATCGAACAGTACATGCAAGTCGTCGGTCAGAATGCGCGTGAAGCTTCACGCTTTTTGGCTGGCTCTTCGACTTTTGAACGAAATAATGCTTTGACGGCAATCCATACCGCTTTGGAAGACCATCAAGCTCAAATTCTAGCTGCGAATAAACTAGACATGACTCGTGGTCATGAAAACAATTTAGACAGCGCATTACTCGATCGTTTGGAACTTACACCCACACGCTTCAGTGGAATGTTACAAGGTCTTAAAGATGTCATCAGTTTAATTGATCCCATTGGTGAAATTACTGACCTAGCTTATCGCCCGTCTGGTATTCAGCTTGGAAAAATGCGAGTGCCTTTAGGTGTCGTAGGTATGATTTATGAATCACGTCCTAACGTCACTCTAGAAGCAGCCTCTTTAGCGATTAAGTCTGGCAATGCCATCATTCTTCGCGGTGGTTCAGAGGCATTAGAGTCAAACAAAGCCATTGCTACCGCAATTCAAAAAGGTTTAGAGCAAGCTGGTGTACCAGTTAACGCAGTCCAAGTTGTCAATACAGCAGATCGTGCTGCAGTTGGGCAATTGATTACCCTCTCTGAGTATGTTGACGTTATTGTTCCACGTGGTGGCAAAGGCTTAATTGAACGTATTACACGTGAAGCGACTATTCCTGTAATCAAACATCTTGATGGTAACTGTCACGTCTTCGTTGAGGCCCAAGCAGATCTACAAAAAGCATTGCCAATTGCGTTAAATGCAAAAACTCATCGCTATGGCGTATGTAATGCCATGGAAACGCTGCTGGTTGATGAAAAAGTTGCTGATGACTTTCTGCCTCGCATTGCTGAACTTTATGCTGAAAAACAAGTTGAGTTGCGTGGTTGCTTGAAAGTCAAAGCAATTTTAGGTGAACAGATTAAAACTGCGACCGAAGAAGACTGGTATGAGGAATATCTAGGACCTATTTTAGCGGTTAAAGTGGTCAGTGGCGTTGAAGAAGCAATTTTGCATATCAATAAATACGGATCGCATCACACTGATTCGATTATTACTGAAAACTTTAGCACGGCCCGAAAATTCCTTACTCGCGTCGATTCAAGTTCGGTCATGGTTAATGCCTCTACTCGTTTTGCTGATGGTTTTGAATATGGTTTAGGTGCTGAAATCGGCATTTCAACAGATAAAATTCATGCCAGAGGTCCAGTCGGATTAGAAGGACTCACCTCACAAAAATGGATTGTTTTAGGCGATGGCCAAATCCGTCAATAAATCTAACTTAAAAAAACAAAGCCCTTTGAGTAAAGGGCTTTGTTTTTGAGTGATTCAACTCTTCATAACGAAATAAAAAACGTATAAATTAAATCAATTACAAACCAGAAGTGGTATATAAAAAATACAATACATGCTATGTTTTACGCATACAATTTAATTAAAACATAACCATCATTTATTTAATGAATGAATAAAGAAAGACTATAAATTTTAATTATTATCGCCTTAGTGGTCGATAGTGCTTAAGTCTAATCACCTAAAGTCTATCTAGGACAATAAAAAAACGCATGATACAAATGCTTCACGATCAAGAAATAACATTTTTTGTTCATTTGGAAGAAAACAAACGAAATATTAAAATTGCCAGTAAAGGAACACACCATGCCTCATTCAGTTCTTATCATCAATTGCGGTTCTTCTTCGATCAAGTTTGCATTATTACTTAAAGATCAAGATTTCCGAATTCATGGTCTTGCTGAAAACTTAGGTACGCCAGAAGCGCGCATCAAAGGCGTGACTGTAGGCAACGAACCAGTTGATATTCGTATTCCAAATGCAGACCATAAAGAAGCACTTGAAGTTGGATTATCTCGCTTAGCGAATCACAAGCCTGATGCCATTGGTCATCGTATTGTACATGGTGGTTCTTTAACTCAAGCAGAGTTAATCACCGATGAAATTATTGAAAAAATCCGTGAAGCAACACCTTTAGCTCCATTACATAATCCTGCACATCTCGTTGGGATCGAAGCGACTAAACGTTTGTTCCCAGACTTACCGCAGGTTGCAGTGTTTGATACAGCGTTCCATCAAACAATGCCAGCGCATGCCTATCGTTATGCGGTACCAAAATTTTTATACACTGAACATAATGTTCGCCGCTATGGATTCCACGGTACGAGCCATGCCTATGTATCAGATCGTGGTTCTGAGCTTGCTGGTAGTTTCCGTGAAGGTGGTTGGCTCACCGCTCATTTAGGCAATGGTAGTTCTACTTGTGCAATTTGGAATGGTAAAAGTGTTGATACCTCTATGGGATTAACGCCACTCGAAGGTTTAGTGATGGGTACCCGTAGTGGTGATGTAGACCCAAGTTTACATAATTTTTTAGCCAAAAACCTAGGATGGGACATTTACAAAATTGACAGAATGCTCAATAGCCAATCTGGTTTATTAGGACTTTCAAACCTGTCAAACGATATGCGAACACTTATCGAAGCTTCAGAAGAAGGCAATGAAGATGCTGCACTTGCTATTGAAGTATTCTGCTATCGTCTTGCTAAATCATTAGCAGCACTTAGCTGTGGTTTACCTCGTCTTGATGGCTTATTCTTCACAGGTGGTATTGGTGAAAACTCAGCATTTATTCGTGAAAAAACATTATCTTATTTGCCACATTTTGGTTTTAACTTTAGTAAAGAAAAAAATGACCAATTAGCTCGCGGTACAGAAGGTCGCATTGATAATGGTACTGGTCCGCAAATTTGGGTCATTCCTACAGATGAAGAAGGACGTATTGCACAAGAAACAGAACATGTGGTGAATCAAATCGGAGATGTGAATTCATCTGAAAAAAAGTCTGAACTTGAAACCACGACTGCTTAAGTAGTCGCCCACGCAGACATATTTATTTTTTATTTTTAGATATAGATTTTGATGATATGAAAACAATTGTACTTGTTCCAACTGGTGAAGGTATAGGTCTGACATCAGCGTGTTTAGGCTTAATTTATGCACTTGAGTGTCAAGGTGTAAAAGCTGGTTTTGTGAAGCCATTTTCACAAGAAGTACATGCTGAAAATTTCGATCGCACCACAGCGTTATTCCGCCATGTTTCTAAGAACGAAACAGTTGAACCAATCTCATATCAAAATGTAGTTCAGCAATTAAATGCTGGTGAAAGTGATGAGTTATTAGAAGAAGCTGTTCGTCTACATCGTCAAATTGCTAAAAAACATGATCTTATTATTGTGGAAGGGTTAGTTCCAAACAGTCGTGATAGTTTTGCATCTGAACTGAATGCTCAACTTGCTCAAGCACTAGATGCGAAAGTCATCATTGTGAGCAATGCTGATATCAAACAACCAGCCTATACAGCAGAAAAAGTAGAAACCCAATTACGTAATTTTGGTGGAGCAAACAGCAACCGAACAGCTGGTGTGCTGTTCATGCGAACCAAAGGTCTGTCCGAGGAGTCTGCACAGATTCCAGTGACCATTGATCCAAGTCTGCGTCTGACACAAGAGACTCAACAATTTGTTGGGGAAATTCAAAAAACACATCCACTGATTGGTTCCGAACAACTTCCTGTTATTGCATTAGTACCATTTAGTAATACTTTAAGTGTGCCGCGAATGTCTGATATCGCGCAACATATTCAAGCAGAATGGATTAACTTAGGTGAGGCTGCACAACGACGTGTTCTGCATAGTAGCCTGATCGCTTCAAATATCGAGCGCGAACTGCACAAATTCACGGCAGGCGAACTGATTATTAGCGCATCAGATCGTATTGATGTCTTACTTGCAAGTAGTTTAGCAAGCAGCAATGGTATCCCTCTTGCTGGTTTAGTATTGACTGAACATTATGCACCTAATCAACAAGTACTGGCTTTCTGCCAAGCAGCAATAAAACAGGGCTTACCTATTTTACACACACCATTGAGTACCTTTGAAACGGCAACCCAACTGGCTAATTTAAGCAATGAAATTCCTGTAGATGATACAGCTCGCGCTGAACAAGTCACTCGATTTGTATCTAGCCATATTGATGCGGATTGGGTAACGCAGTTGCTGAATGGCTCATACCAACCACGACTTTCCCCATCTGCATTCCGTCATGAGCTGGTACAAAAATCAATTGCAGCGAAGAAAAGAATTGTTCTTCCTGAAGGTGATGAACCTCGTACGATTCAAGCAGCCGCGATCTGCCAATCACGTGGTATTGCTCACTGTATCTTACTGGCAAAACCAGAAGCAGTTTTAGATGTAGCCAAAGCTCGAGGGATTGAATTACCTGATGATTTAGAAATCATTGATCCAGACCTCATTCGCGACAACTATATTGCGCAAATGGTAGAGTTGCGTAAAGGCAAGTTAAATGAACTGCAAGCGAAAGAACAGTTACAAGATACAGTGGTTCTTGGAACGATGATGTTAGCACTAGATCAAGTGGATGGATTAGTTTCAGGTGCAGTTCATACCACAGCCAATACAGTTCGCCCTGCATTTCAGTTGATTAAAACGGCACCTGATTACTCTTTAGTTTCGTCTGTTTTCTTTATGTTATTACCAGATGAAGTGTATGTTTATGGTGACTGTGCAATCAATCCAGATCCTAATGCAGAGCAACTTGCTGAAATCGCGATTCAATCTGCCGATTCAGCCAAAGCGTTTGGTATTGATCCACGTATTGCCATGATTTCATATTCAACTGGTACATCTGGCACAGGTGCTGATGTTGAAAAAGTTGCTGAAGCAACACGCATCGCAAAAGAACGTCGTCCAGATTTATTGATCGATGGCCCCCTTCAATATGATGCTGCATCTGTCGAAAGTGTGGGACGTTCTAAGGCTCCTGACTCTCAAGTGGCTGGACGTGCCAATGTCTTTATTTTCCCAGATCTTAATACAGGTAATACCACCTATAAAGCTGTTCAACGCTCTGCAAACGTTGTAAGTGTTGGACCAATGTTGCAAGGTTTAAATAAGCCGGTCAACGACTTATCTCGAGGAGCTTTGGTCGATGACATTGTATTCACCATTGCATTGACTGCCATTCAAGCAGATCAACAATTGGCATCTTAAGCTTCTAACAATTGATGTCTCCGCGTTACCTACCCTTTCGACAGATGGGGTGGTTTTTTATTTTGAGACATCAATAAAATCAAATAGATTTGTTTTTTCTGTATATTAAAATGATAGTCATATGCCCTTAACATTGAAAAGTCATTCAGAAATATTTAAACAAATCTTTGAAATCGCAAATCAATTTAACAAAGATCAGGAAAACTATTTACTTGCTTATTCTTATTTTTTGAACTTTTTCAAAAGTAGCGAAACCCTAACTTTAGATGACATTGTGATCGGGATCAGCTTCACCTATTCATGGATGCCTACGATTTAAAAAAAAATTGATTTAACTTCAGCAGATGATCTAATCCTTATTTTGAATAAATTCAAACAGGGTCATCGCATCACAGTTGAAGAGCTTAAAATTCTCAAAAGTGCGTTCAATAATTCACTGGTGAGCGTATCTAAACTATTGCACTTTATTCACCCCAAACAATATGCAATTTGGGATAGCCGAGTATTCAGATTTTTAAGCGAGAGTAAGCCCCATCATCAAATTTTTAAACAACCAGAAACGTATTTAGCATATTTGACACTTCTTGATCAGTTGAAAAATGAGATGATGTTTGAAAAATTTTACTACTTAATGCAAAACAAAGTCGGGTATCAGATTTCTGAATATCGTGCTTTAGAACTTGCCTTCTTTAAAGGTGGATAAATGAAGAGGTAAATTAACTTGATAGGTCGATGATTTTTAGACACCTCTACACAAAAAAGCGAATATAAAGCTTACAACTCGATCTTATTGTAGAGCATAGATAGCAGCTACAGTAATACCCCCAAAATACCAACAGTGGAAGCAAATAGCCCAATCTGGAAAGTTCACTCCAGATATGATGAATATATCAAGCAAAACCTTTAGAACAGCCCACCTTTCTCGTAAACTTTCGGTCAAATCCTCAGCAAAACAGCCACAACTTAATCATTTTGTCTTATAATTTAGCCCGCTAGCTATCAGCCCGCTCAAGAGATATTTGTATGACAACTATTATCAAGCAAGACGACTTGATCACATCCGTTAAAGATGCGCTTCAGTTCATTTCTTACTATCATCCACAAGACTTCATCCAAGCAATGAGTCGTGCGTATGACCGTGAAGAAAACAAAGCTGCCAAAGATGCGATCGCACAAATCTTAATCAATTCACGTATGTGTGCCGAAGGTCACCGTCCGATCTGTCAAGATACTGGTATCGTCAACGTATTCGTTGAAGTGGGCATGGACGTTAAATTTGATTTAACAATGAGCTTAGACGACGCGATTAACGAAGGTGTTCGCCAAGGTTACTTAGAAAACTCTAACGTACTTCGTGCATCTGTACTTGCTGATCCTGCTTTTGGCCGTAAGAATACGAAAGACAACACCCCTGCTGTGATCTACCATAAACTTGTTCCAGGTAACAAAGTAGATATCACTGTTGCAGCAAAAGGCGGTGGTTCAGAAAATAAATCTAAACTTGCAATGTTAAACCCATCTGATTCAATCGTGGACTGGGTACTGAAAACTGTACCAACCATGGGTGCAGGCTGGTGTCCTCCTGGTATGCTCGGTATTGGTATCGGTGGTACAGCTGAAAAAGCCATGATGCTTGCTAAAGAAGCATTGATGGAAGAGATCAACATGGACGAGCTTCTTCGTCGTGGTCCACAAAATAAACTTGAAGAACTTCGTATCGAAATCTTCGAGAAAGTAAACGCGCTGGGTATTGGTGCACAAGGTCTTGGCGGTTTAACGACTGTTCTAGACATCAAAATTAAAGACTACCCTTGTCACGCTGCGGGTAAACCAGTCGGTATGATCCCGAACTGTGCTGCGACTCGTCACGCACACTTCACACTAGACGGTACAGGTGTTGCGAATATTATTGCACCTAAACTTGAAGACTATCCTGAAGTCACTTGGGACTCATCTTCTTCTAAACGTGTTGACTTAGATAACATCACACAAGAAGAAATGAACTCTTGGAAACCAGGTGATACGCTTCTTCTTAACGGTACAATCTATACAGGTCGTGACGCTGCGCACAAACGTATGGTTGATATGTTAAACAACGGTGAAGAGCTTCCTGTAGACCTTAAAGGTAAGTTCATTTACTACGTTGGTCCTGTTGATCCAGTGGGTGACGAAGTTGTAGGTCCTGCAGGTCCAACAACTGCAACACGTATGGATAAGTTCACACGCCAAGTTTTAGAAGCAACTGGTCTTTTCGGTATGATCGGTAAAGCGGACCGCGGTCCTGCTGCGATTGAAGCAATCAAAGACAATAAAGCAACTTACCTCATGGCTGTAGGCGGTGCTGCATATCTCGTATCTAAAGCAATTCGTGAAGCGGAAGTTGTCGCTTTTGAAGATTTAGGTATGGAAGCAATCTATAAGTTCGTGGTTAAAGATATGCCTGTATCTGTTGCAGTAGACGTTAACGGCACATCAGTTCACGCAACTGCACCAAAAATTTGGCAGGCTAAAATTGGTAAAATTCCAGTTGTAGATGCAGCTGCACAATAAATAATATTCGACTTGTCTCAAGTTCAAAAAGCACTCTATCATTAGGGTGCTTATTTATACCGAGAATACTCATGAAAATTTTAAGAACATTATTTTTGAGCGGATGCATGATCTGCTCACCTGCGGTTATGGCAGCTCAAGCGACTGATCAACAAATCGAAAAACTCATACAAGTATTGAATTTAGATCAGCTCTTACAAAGTACGCTTAAACAAATCCGACCTCAAATTGATCAACAGGCCTATAGCATTGTTCAAAATATTGTTAAGGCCGAAAAATTAACACCACAACAACAAGTTATTGCCAATGAACTGGCTGATAAAATTCACCAAGAAAATATTAAGCAAACTTCTTGGGAAAAACTTAAACCGATCTATCTCAAAATTTATAAAGATGTCTATGATGCCCAAGAAGTTCAAGCCCAGATCGACTTTTATTCCTCTCCAACAGGTCAATCCATTTTAAATAAAGGTCCACTTGTTGCTCAAGAATCCATGAAAATCCTGAATCAACAACTTGCAGGCTCTTTACAATCTACAGAAAAGAATTTTGCTGAAGTCCAAAAGAAATTAGAACAACTACAAAAACAAAGTATTCATACTGACTCGAAATAAGCTAAAAACCATTCTGCTGAATCAGAGTTACCATGTGCGTGGATCATATATCTTAAAAGGTTCTGTTAAGCGCACATCATCACTGGCTTTATATTCTTTATTTTTAATTTTTTCTTTTGATTTTTGCAATGTTCCGTTCGGTTGAATAACGGCAACATAGTTAAGCCCAGGCGTTTTCAACTGAGTCATGCCAATTTCTCTTAATGCCTGTTTTGTTGGCATTTGCATCAATGGTCCAACTCTGAGGAGATCTTCACTACCATTTGGTCCACCTCGAAACTGTTCTTCTTCATATTTTAAGAAATACTGCTGCCCCGCTTTAACACTAAAACTTGCAACCAAAGGTTTTTGAAAATGCATCACAGTTAAAGGTCGACTGATACTAAGTTGATAATCCCCTTCAGCCAGCTCTATCCAATAATAATGATTGCTGATTAAACTCGGAATGCGCTTACCATTTAGAAAAAAACTCGGTGCAATAATTTCCTGACGATTCCACTTACTATCAGGACGGTACAGATACAACACTGCGGCTTGCTGATGTTGAGGTTTTACACGGCTGAAAAACTGTCCTGGTTTTTGATTTACCCATGAGCCCAGATCAAATCCTGCAACTTTATATTGAGCTAGCTTCTGAGATACAAAAGTTTTTTTCTCACTAAAATCTACCGGTTTTAACGTTGAAACCACATGAGTTTGATTATTTTCGTTAAGCCCTTTATGTGTCTGACATGCCACAAGAAACAGACTCAAAGCACACACTGCTACGGTTGATCGCATGATTATCCCTCATCACGAATACTTTTTACTCTATGTCATATTTTTGTTATCGTTAGATTATCATCTCAATCCGAGATTAAAAACAAAAAACGCGCAAAAAGTGGGACTTTTTACGCGTTTCAGATGAATTACAATCAATTAAGCAGATTTAGTATCTAAAATCTTTAAATCGACCTTTTCTTCAACTTGTTGTTCTTGTTTAGGTTGGCGCTCAGTTCGATATTCTGGTTCAGCATTTTCATTGATCACAGCTTCATTGATCACAACAGTACCAATATCAGAGCGACTTGGTAAATCGTACATCGTATCGAGTAAGACGTTTTCAAGAATTGAACGTAAACCACGTGCACCTGTATTACGCTCAAGTGCTTTTTTCGCAACAGCTCGCAATGCTGAATCTTCAAATAATAGATCAACATCTTCCATTTCGAACAAGTATTGATACTGACGCGTTAATGCATTTTTTGGTTCAGTCAAAATTTGCATTAATGCTTCTTCGTCCAATTCTTCGAGCGTTGCAATCACTGGCAGACGACCAATGAATTCAGGGATTAAACCAAATTTCACAAGATCGGCAGCTTCTACCTGACTAAATAATTCAGATAACTTCTTAGAGTCATCTTTAGTCTTCACGTCAGCAGTGAAACCAATTCCACCTTTTTCTTGACGCTGTTGCACGACACGCTCCAAACCAGAGAATGCACCACCGCAGATGAACAGGATATTAGACGTATCAATTTGAATGAACTCTTGCTGTGGATGCTTACGACCACCTTGAGGTGGAATTGAAGCTACCGTGCCTTCGATCATTTTTAAAAGCGCTTGTTGAACACCTTCACCTGAAACATCACGTGTTATTGAAGGATTTTCAGACTTACGGGTAATCTTATCGATCTCGTCGATATAAATGATACCCTTCTGTGCTTTCTCAACATCGTAATCTGCTTTTTGTAGCAATTTTTGAACGATATTCTCAACATCTTCACCAACATAACCAGCTTCAGTTAATGTCGTTGCATCAGCCATCGCAAATGGCACATCTAATAAGCGCGCTAAAGTTTGCGCCAACAAAGTCTTACCCGAACCTGTTGGTCCTATGAGTAAGATATTGCTTTTAGCAAGTTCTACACGATCTTCTGACTTTGCAGTTGATTGAGTCACTTTAAGACGTTTATAGTGGTTATATACCGCAACAGAGAGCGTTTTTTTCGCAGTGTCTTGACCAATCACATATTGATCTAAAGCTGCACGAATTTCATGCGGCTTAGGTAATGGACGAGTTGCCCATTCACCAGTTTCGACTTGCTGGCTCGTCTGAACTAAATCTAAGCATACATCTACACATTCATTACAAATGTAAGCGTCCTCGCCTGCAATGAGTTTACCCACTTCAGACTGCGTTTTACCGCAAAATGAACAATGCTTTTGTCCTTGAGGATTTTCAGACATCTTCACTCCAAATAAATTTCTATGCTTTACAGCTTAAAGTTGCGGACGTTTCGTTAAAACTTCATCGACCAAACCATATTCTTTTGCAGCTTGAGCGGTCATAAAGTTATCACGGTCTGTATCACGTGCAACAGTTTCATAATCTTGGCCACTGTGTTCAGCCATTAGACGGTTCAAACGCTCTTTAATAAATAGAATTTCACGTGCATGAATTTCAATATCTGAAGCTTGACCACGGAAACCACCCAATGGTTGGTGAATCATAACACGAGCGTTTTCTAAGCAGTAACGTTTACCCTTAGCACCAGCATTCAATAAAAAAGCGCCCATTGAGGCTGCTTGGCCCATACAATATGTCACGACATCTGGTTTGATGAATTGCATCGTATCGTAAATTGCCATACCCGCAGTCACTGAACCACCAGGTGAGTTAATGTACAAATGAATATCTTTTTCTGGGTTCTCAGCTTCTAAGAACAACATTTGCGCAACGATTAAGTTCGCCATATTGTCTTCAACTTCACCCGTTAAGAAAATTACACGTTCGCGTAAAAGACGCGAGAAAATATCAAAAGAACGCTCACCACGAGATGATTGCTCTACGACAACTGGAACCAAAGCATTATCAATTGTTGGAACATACATACGTTATTTATTCCTGAATTTTTTGTCACTCAATACATTTTCACAATATGAGGGATAATTGTCGAAAATGCAAAATATTCACCATTAAATATCAGATATTTTTTAATTAGGCTTTGTGAATACAGGACAAGTTGATCCATATTTTTTTACAAGAAAAAAGGCGCGTTAAGCGCCTCTTCCTTCGGATAACCGATTAGCCTTGTTGACGAGCTTGTTGCTCTTTCAACAATTCTTCATAGCTAACAGCTTTATCAGTTACTTTAGCAGACGCTAAGATGTGATCTACAACTTGGTCTTCTAAAACAACAGCTTCGATTTGTGCACGTTGTTGCTTATCATTTTTGAAGTATTCAATAACTTCTGTAGGATCTTCATAAGAAGTCGCCATATCTTCGATATAAGCTTCTACACGTGCTTGATCAACTTCGATTTTTGCTTCAGCAAGAATACTGCTCACCAAAACACCTAATTTTACTGATTTTTCAGCTTGGTCTTTGAATAATTCATCTGGAAGCATGCTTGAATCAAATGCTTTAGCGCCTTGAGCACCAAACTGTTGAGTAAACTGTTGGATCATTTGTTGACGTTGACGGTCAATTTCTTGAGACAACATAGATGCAGGTACTTCGATTTCATTTGCAGCTACAAGCGCATCAAAAGTTGCACCTTTCACTTGATTGCGAAGACCGTTTTTCACTTCACGTTCCATATTTTTGCGAACGTCAGCTTTTAACTTCTCAACACCTTCTTCTTCAGTTAAACCAAAGATTTTTAGGAATTCAGCATCTACGTCAGGAAGCTTTTGTTTTTCAACAAGCTTAACTGTGATTTTGAATTGAGCTGATTTACCTGCAAGGTTTTCTGCTTGGTAATCTTCAGGGAAAGTTACATCAATTACTTTCTCTTCGCCTTTCTTCATACCAACGATACCGTCTTCGAAGCCAGGGATCATACGACCAGAACCTAATACAAGTTTGAAGTCTTCAGCAGAACCACCTTCAAATTTTTCGCCGTCAATAGAACCTTCGAAATCAAAAGTAACTTGCATGTCTTTTTTAGCCATGCCTTTTGTTTCAGTCCAAGTCGCGCGTTGCTTTTGAAGATTTTCGATCATTTGATCTACATCTTTATCATTTACTTCAGTAGATTTACGTTCAACTTCTAAACCGTCAAACTTAACTGAAACTTCTGGGTAAACTTCAACAGTTGCTTCATAAACTAAAGCATCTTCTTTGTTTTCAACTTTTTCAATGTTAGGCATGCCTACAGCATTGATTTTCTCTTGTTGAATTGCTTCGAATACTGTGTCACGAATAACATCATTTACCACTTCTTGGTAAATGCTCGCGCCGTATTCACGACGAACAACATTTAAAGGCACTTTACCTGGACGGAAGCCGTTGATCTTAACTGTTTTAGCAGTACGTTTTAAACGAGCTTCGAATTGCTCATTAACACGGCTCGTCGGTACAGATACATTTAAACGACGGGCTACGCCCGAAACCGCTTCAGAAGTTACTTGCATGGCTTCCTCGATATAGAAATAGTAATTGCAATTTTTAAAGTGCCACATTATATGACAACAATCAAAGATATACAAAATACCTTTTTCAAACCATCTTTTTTATGAACCTGAGAATATTTTTTTGCTCACAAGGTTTGACCATATTCAATTCATCTTTCTTAATTATTGTTTGTTTTTTATTGCAAATGATAAAGTTTATCATTAATATTTGCATCAAATTTGATCATGCCCTCAAGCATCACTCATACCAGCGGAAGAACATAATATGAGTAAGTTTAAGCTTCAACCTCTTACAGTTGCATTATTCGCTTTGTCTAGCGGTGTAACATTTGCAAATACCACAAATGAAAGTAGTGCTCATCAACTTTCGACAATTGTCGTTTCTGCTGCGGGTTTTGAGCAGGATATTAAAAATGCACCTGCATCTATTAGTGTTGTAACTAAAGAAGATATTGAAAAGAAAAATGCGACAAGCATCGCTGATCTTTTATCAGATGTCCCTGGTATTGATATTCGTTCTGGAGTTGGGAAAACATCTGGCCTTAACGTTAAGATGCGTGGTCTTGGTAATGACTATAGCTTAGTTCTTATTGATGGACGCCGTCAAACAACCTCATCAGATGTAACACCTAATGGCTTTGGTGAAACCTCTAATAGTTTTTTACCGCCTCTAGCCGCTATTGAGCGAATTGAAGTTATCCGTGGACCAATGGCTACTCGCTATGGTTCAGAAGCAATGGGTGGTGTGATCAATATCATTACTAAAAAAGTTGCAGATCAGTGGTCAGCAAATGTCACAACGAGTGGCAACATTATGGAAAGTAATGCTGAAGCAGACTCTTGGAAATCTAGTTTTGTGATTAATGGTCCACTTATTAATGACCGCTTAGGTTTACAATTAAGAGGTAGCTATTTGGATCGTCAACGTTCTGAACGTATTGTTGAGGGTTCGACTAGCCGTGATCCACGCCCAAGTAAAGCAGATAATTATGATTATGGTGCAAAATTAGACTTTAAATTAGATGAACAAAATGCTTTATGGATCGATGGTTTTTATTCTAGCCAACGCTATGACAACACAGATCAACGTTTAGGAAACTTTATTTCTCGTGGTGGTATCGCAGGCTATAACGATGAGCTTGAGTTCAATCGAACTCAATTTGCACTTGGTCATGATGGTAACTATGATTTTGGTTTGTGGAAAACTTATCTAAGCCATAACACAACAGAGACCCAAGGTCGCACCATTCCAACAGATGCATTCCCAGAGTTAGCAGGTCAAGCTCGAAAACTCGAAAATAAAGATCTTGTGATTGACTCTCATATTGTTGCACCAATCAAAAGTCATAAATTGACAGTTGGTACTGAATACAAAGATACAACCATTGCAGATGATATTGCAGGTATAGGAAAAGAATTTACACAGGATACTTGGTCTCTCTACGCTGAAGATGAATGGCAACTCAAAGACAACTTATTTTTCACATTCGGTGGTCGCTTCGAAGATCATAGCGGATTTGGTGGACAATTTAGTCCGCGGGCTTATTTAGTTTGGAACACCAATGATGCACTAACGATCAAAGGTGGCGTAAGTACAGGTTATAAAACACCATCCGCTAAGGATCTTTACGACGGAATCAATGGTTATAGTGGTCAAGGTGCTACACCGAGTCTTGGAAATCCAGATTTAGATCCTGAAACATCAATCAACTATGAGCTTGGATTTAATTATCAACCTTCTGATAATTTTAACCTTACAGCAACTGCATTCTTCAATGTTGTTGAAGACAAGATCGTTTCTAGAACGTTCAGTTGTAACACCAATGATTGCTCTAATCTTAGTGATAAAGCAACTTCTTATAGCAAGAGTTTCAACACGGATGAAGCAGAAATTTATGGTTTAGAGACATCCCTAAATTATCAAATTATTCCAGAATGGAGCTTAAAAGCGGCTTACACCTATACCGATTCAGAAATAACTAAAGGTCAAGACAAAGGATATGCTTTAGAGTCTACTGCGAAACATTTAGCTAGCCTAACATCAACTTGGCACATTAATGACTCTTTAGACCTATGGTTACAACATGAATATCAATCTGGTCGTCCTCGATTTACTAGTGAACCTACAGACGCTGGCTCAATTAGTATTTTGGAACAAACCAATAACGAATTTTCTGGTTATAATTTATTTAATCTTGGTGCAAGTTATCAACTGAACGATAAAATTCGTATTAATGCTGCAGTAAACAATCTATTGGATAAAGACTTTACTCAAAATATGGAATATGTAGATATTAACGGCGATCTTCAACAAGCTTATAAATATCTTTCAATTGGACGTAGCTCTGAAGGCACATACTTAGCTGGTCGTAACTACTGGTTATCTATTTCATATGATTTCTAATTCTAGGTAGATTCTCTCTAGCAAAACCCTGCGCTAGCAGGGTTTTTTATTTTATTAAAATTTAATTCCCTATCAAAAATAGCCATACAAAAATGTAGAAACTTTAATTTTTCCAATATTATTTAAATTCATTTACTTATACATAAAATATTACATTATTACATTTAAGCTTCCGTTATTTAGTTTAACTTAAATCGCAAATATCAATTTTAAGACCCGTTAAAGCTAAAAAAGAATCATTATTATTCTCAACCTGAAAACAAATTCATATCAGGTTGAACATGGCCTTTATCACGACACGTAAAAAAATCGTTTCATCTGCAATAGCAACGTCATTGGCTGTTATTTCAGGTCAAACTTTCGCACAAGAAGATACAGCGCATTTAGAGACAATTAAATCAGAGGCTCAATCAGAGCAGTCATTTAAAGTCGACAAATCCTCAAACGCTAAATACGTTGCTCCCCTACTCGATACTCCCAAATCAATCTCTGTTATTTCTCAAAAACAGATACAAGATACTCAAGTGACTACGCTGTCTGATGCTTTAAGAACTGTTCCAGGAATTACACTTGGTGCGGGCGAAGGTGGCAACCCAAATGGTGACCGTCCATTTATCCGTGGTTATAACTCTGAAAGTTCAATGTACGTTGACGGTGTGAGGAACTCTACTTCTCAAAACCGAGAAATGTTTGCCGTTGAACAGGTTGAAGTCACCAAAGGCTCCGCCTCTACTTTAGGTGGTGGAGGTTCCACGGGTGGTAGTATTAACCTAATTTCCAAATTAGCCAAATCTGGAGATGCTTTCCAAGGCTCTGTTGCTGGCGGTACTGATGCTTATGCACGTATCACATTAGATGCAAATAAAGATTTTGGGAATGGTATTGCGACTCGTGTCGTGGCAATGGGTCACCAGAATGAAAAAGCGGGACAACATAATGGCGCTGAATATGAACGTGCTGGTATTGCACCAAGTATTAGCTTTGGGTTAGACACGCCCACTCGAGCGACACTAGCCTACTACTACCTAAAGTCTGATGATAAGCCAGATTCAGGTATTCCATATAAATACGACACTGACAGAAAAGCGACCGTCGGCTCACCCGTTGATGTTAAACAGGGTACATACTACGGTTGGTTAAATCGTGATTTTCAAAAGCAAGAAAATCAAAGTGGGACCCTTAAGCTAGAGCAAGATTTTACCGAAAATCTAAGCTTGACGAATACTGCTGTCTATAGCAAATCAAAAAATAATTACTTATGGACTCAACCAGATGACAGTCAGGGCAACGTCGCAAATGGAAAAGTTTGGCGTCGTCTAAATACCAACCTAACAACCACTGACAGTTTTACAGATCAACTCGCATTAACAGGTAAATTCCAAACAGGCATCATAAAACATAATTTCAATTTGGGTGCTGAATACAGTAAACAAGATTCTGAACGCGGCACAAACATTGTAACCGACCCTAATACCACGTTAATAGGCGGTAGTGGTGCTAATAATGCATGCTCATTAAATATTTCAAATGGTTGGTGTACTGATCTTTATAACCCCAATTCGAATGATGCTTGGCTAGGTAAAGTTCAAGCGAATCCAAATGTCATGATGATCAAATCTGAAACACAATCAGTATATGCCCTAAATAATATTGAGCTTAATCCTCTGTGGCTCCTTGACCTTGGTATTCGCTGGGATGAATTCAAAACTGAAATGAAATACAATCAAGATACTGGTTCAGGCACTTCAGCAATTCAAGCAGGAACAAAATATAATTCAAAACACGATTTCTTCAATTATCAAGCTGGATTAACTTTTAAACCAAGAGAAAATGGATCAATTTATGCAAGCTATGCGACTTCAGCTAATCCCGTTGGAATCGATGCTGGTAATGGTTCAGAAGGGTTAAGTGTCCCAGGACGAAATACGACTGATGCACAAGCAAGAGCAATTAACAACCTCAAACCTGAAGAAGTCAAAACCTATGAAATCGGAACCAAATGGGACCTTTTGAATAACAGAATTAATCTTACAGCTGCTATTTTCCGTACAGAAAAAGAAAATACTCGCGCTTTAGATAGTGATGGATTTACAAGAAATATTGGTGAGACACGTGTTGATGGCCTTGAATTAGGCTTAAACGGCAATATCACAAATAAATGGGCTTTATCTGCAGGATACACATATTTAGATAGTGAAATTGTTGATGCAGGTTATGTCAAAAATAGCGATGGAAGTTATTCGGCTAGCCCAACTAATGGTAACCAAGTCCAAAATGTCGCAAAACACTCTGCCACTTTGTGGACAACTTACCAAGTTCTCCCTAAATTACAATTAGGTGCTGGTGTTTTAGCTATGGATCGAGTGTATGGAGATGCTGCAAATACCAAATTTGTACCAGGCTATGTGCGTTATGACGCCATGGCTCGCTATCAAGTAAATTCAGATATTGATCTTCAATTGAACGTCAATAATCTCTCAGATACACGTTATTTCACGAAAGCTTATGCTTCGCATTATGCAACTGAAGCTGAAGGTCGAAATGCTGTATTGTCTTTAAATTTCAAATTTTAATTTCATTTCAGCATAGCTCTATACAAGCTATGCTTTTCATCACCTAAAGCAGTGAGTGATCGTAGTGATTCATCATATTCCAAATATTCTAAGCCCCGAACAAGTTCGATATTTTCGTGAAGAAATGTCTAAAGTAGATTGGGTCAATGGAAAGGTAACAGCTGGAACACTCTCTGCAACAGTGAAACATAATCATCAACTTTCCAATGATCATCCCCTGACCAAACATCTAGGTGATATTATTTTAGAATCCCTAGGTCAACATCCTTTATTCTTATCAGCAGCAATTCCACTAGATATCATTCCCCCTCTGTTTAATCGCTATGAACAGCATCAATCATTCGGTTTTCATGTCGACAATTCGATTCGCAGAGTTCAAGGCTCACAAGAACGCTTGAGAACAGATTTATCTTGTACCTTATTCTTGAGTGATCCGCACGAATATGACGGCGGTGAATTAGTCATTGAAGATACTTATGGATATCACGAAGTCAAACTCCCTGCAGGAGATTTGATACTTTATCCATCTACTAGCTTACATGAGGTCACTTCTATCCAATCGGGTTGTCGCTTGGCATCATTTTTTTGGGTACAAAGTATGATTCGAGATGATTCAAATCGACATATGTTATTTACTTTAGATCAATCTATTCAGCAACTTCGTATGGCATTAGGAGATCAACATGAGCAAGTCATCAAACTCACGAGCCTCTATCACAATTTAATTCGAAAATGGGCAGAACTCTAATTTATTTTTCATCGTTAATTTTTATAATGAAAAATTTTATTAAAAAAAAATATATTGTGAAAAAAAATTTCACATTCATCATACTTTGATCTAAATCAGGGAATAATTCTCTTGAAGATCGCACTATAATAAAAGAAAGAATTTACAAGCACTGTGACGGTATAGCTAAGCTCTATATATTCAAAAGATTTTTTAGAGAATTCAGCAAAATGATGCAGTAAGCCACTTGTAAATTGATAGAATAGACACAATCGATATAAATAGCGCAGTGCCTTTACACAAGACCCAAGCATGTTGTGCTATGAAAGGAGTTATCTCATGATGTTGGCTGATCCAAGCAAAAAATACCGTCGCATGTACCAACGTGTAGACTTACCTGACCGTCAATGGCCAAATAACGAAATTAATAAAGCGCCTATCTGGATGAGCACCGACCTTCGTGACGGTAACCAAGCTATTTTCGAACCAATGAACATTGAACAAAAGTTCAAGATGTTCCAAATGTTGGTGAAAATTGGTTTCAAACATATTGAAATTGGCTTTCCATCTGCCTCACAGATTGATTTTGACTTCACCCGTAAATTAATCGAAGAAAATCATATTCCAGATGATGTATATATCGAAGTATTAGTTCAAGCTCGTGATCACTTAATTCAACGTACATTTGAATCATTACAAGGCGCAAAACGTGCAATAGTGCATATCTATAATTCAAACTCACCAACATTCCGCCAAAAAGTATTGAATGTTGATGTAGCGGGTGCGAAAGCTTTAGCGGTGAATGCGGCTCAGAAAGTGAAAGAGTATGCAGCGCAATATCCTGAAACTGAATGGGTGTTCCAATACTCTCCTGAATGCTTTACCGCAACTGAATTAGAAGTTGCAAAAGATGTCTGTGATGCTGTCACTGAAATTTGGGATGCTCGCCCAGATAATAAAGTTATCTTGAATTTACCCGCAACTGTTGAAGTTTCTGGGCCTCATATTTACGCTGACCAAGTTGAATGGATGCATCGCAACTTACAACGCCGCGATGGTGTCATTATTTCTGTACACTGTCACAATGACCGTGGATGCGGTATTGCAGCATCCGAGTTAGCGATCATGGCTGGTGCTGATCGTGTGGAAGGTTGTGTATTTGGTAATGGTGAACGTACAGGTAACGTTGACGTTGCAGCGATTGCATTAAATATGTATACCCAAGGTGTCGCTCCAAATCTAGATTTTTCAAATATTAATGAAATCATTTCTACTATTGAAGAATGTACAGGTATACCCGTTCATCCACGTCATCCATATGCGGGTGATTTAGTATTTACTGCATTTTCTGGCTCACACCAAGATGCGATTAAAAAAGGCTTTGAGTTCCAGAAAAACGAAGAAATTTGGGACATGCCTTACTTACCAATTGATCCTAAAGATTTGGGACGTGATTATGACGCAGTCATTCGTGTCAATTCACAATCAGGTAAAGGTGGTATCGCATACTTGTTAGAGTCGAACTACAACGTCGTATTACCACGTCGCTTACAAATTGAGTTCTCGCAAGTCGTGCAACAGGTAGCTGACGAAGAAGGCGTAGAAGTTTCTGCTGAGCAAATTTGGAGTTTATTCCAAAGTACATATGTAAATCAGAAAGATAAACATTATGTCGCGCAAAACTATCGATTATCTGATGAAAATGGCAATCAAGTCATTGAATTAGATATTGAAGTCGGTGGTCAAGTTCAACATCTACGTGGTGAAGGCAACGGACCAATCTCTGCAATTTTAGATGCTTTACAGTTGCCAATCGATGTTGTGAACTATGAAGAACGTAGCATTGGTTCTGGTGCAAATGCTAAAGCGTTGGCACTAATTGAACTTCAAGTCAAAGGTACAGGTAAATCAGCATTCGGTGCTGGTGTACATGACAACATCGTGACTTCATCTATTGAAGGAATTATTGCATGTACAAATCGTTTAATTGATCAAGGTGTTTTGAGCACAGATCAAGTGATCGCTGCGGCAGTATAAATATTAGCAATAATATTTAGCACGAAAATGACTTTAGAAGGATACCCTCAAGTGGTATCCTTTTATTTATTCATACTTAAGATTTTAGGCGAATTTATCCTGTGTCTTTTCCAGCTGACTCAGTGGGCATTGTTGTTCCACAAAAGTTCCAATTTGAAGAACCACTCGCATTAGAATGTGGCCGCGTTTTACCACGTTTCGAATTGATGGTCGAAACTTATGGCACACTCAATGCAGATAAATCTAATGCAATTTTGATCTGCCATGCGCTTTCTGGTCATCATCATGCTGCTGGTTATCACCATGAAGATGATAAAAAAGCAGGTTGGTGGGATGCTTGTATTGGGCCAGGCAAAGCAATTGATACCAATACATTTTTTGTGGTGGCATTAAACAATATTGGTGGTTGTAACGGATCAACAGGACCAACCTCCCCAAATCCTGAAAATGAAAATCGTCCTTATGGTCCAGATTTTCCATTAGTGACCGTGCGCGATTGGGTTAAAACTCAAGCAATGCTGTCTGATCGTCTTGGTATCACTGTTTGGCACTCTATTATTGGTGGCTCTTTGGGAGGCATGCAGGCACTTCAGTGGTCTGTAGATTATCCTGACCGATTAAATAATTGTGTCATTATTGCCAGTGCACCTAAACTTTCAGCGCAAAATATCGCGTTTAATGAGGTCGCGCGCCAATCCATTTTGTCTGATCCTGATTTTCATCATGGTCGCTATTTAGAAAAAGACAGCTATCCTAAACGTGGTCTTATTCTAGCGCGGATGGTAGGTCACATTACCTACCTTTCTGAAGAAGCCATGAAACAAAAATTTGGTCGTGATTTAAAATCTGGCAAATTTATGTATGGTTTCGATGTTGAATTCCAAGTTGAAAGTTATCTTCGCTATCAAGGTGAACAATTTAGTCGTAACTTTGATGCGAATACCTACTTGATCATGACTAAAGCTTTGGATTACTTCGATCCTTCTCGTGAGTATGAACAATCTTTAGTTAAAGCAATGTCGAATACAAAATGTAAATTCCTTGTGATTTCATTTACTACGGATTGGAGATTCTCTCCTTCCCGATCTGTTGAGATTGTGGATGCATTGATTACCAATCATAAGCCTGTGAGCTATGTTGATATTGATGCAGAACAAGGTCATGACTCGTTCTTGTTCCCTATCCCTTTATATGTCAAAACTTTAAGGGCTTTCTTAGGTGGTATAGACCATCTTGCTTCAACCCCTAAGGAGACCGTGTAATGCGTATCGATCAGAAGCTTGCAGAAAAATGGATTAAACCTGATTCAAGCATTTTAGATCTTGGTTGTGGCGATGGTGAGTTACTGGCTCATATGAGCAAAAAGCACAACATTCGTGCATACGGATTAGAAATCGATCAAGAAAAGATTGCAATTGCAGTCAGTCGAGGGTTAAATATCATCCAACAAGACTTGAACCTCGGTTTGGGACGCTTTGCAGACCAGTCATTTGACTATGTTGTCATGGCACAAGCTTTGCAAGCTGTAGATGCACCTGATGTGCTTTTGCGCGATATGGTGCGTGTTGGGAAACAAGCAATTATTACTTTTCCTAACTTTGCACACTGGAAAACACGCTCTTTCCTTGCTTTAAAAGGGAAAATGCCTGTTTCGGATGCCTTACCCTATATGTGGTATAACACTCCAAATATCCATCTGTGCACGTTTAAGGATTTCGAAGCACTTTGTGCTGAGAATCAAATTAAAATTATTGACCGTTTAGCCGTGAATGGGAATCAACAAGGGAGTTTGCTCAGCAAGCATATCCCGAACTTGTTTGGCGAGGTCGCGATTTATCGAGTGAGCGCTCTATGAAAAAGTTATTCTTAGGTACTTCATTATTTCTAGGGTTGTTGAGTTTCCAAGTTCATGCAGATTATGTACCTCAACAACCATCAACTTCTGCACTAGCTGCACAGTATTCACGTATGCCTGTATCGGAGCTGCAAAAAGCTGCTCGAGCAGGTCAACCGGCTGCCCAGTTTTATCTGGCAACACATTATCAACATGGTAAAGATGTTGCTAAAGACCTAAAACAAGCTTTCGTTTGGTATAAGGCAGCAGCCGATCAAGGTATTTCATCTGCTCAGCTGAATGTGGGTCGTATGTATGCTGACGGTATTGGTGTTGCTAAAAATGAAACCTTAGCTCGCCAATACTTCGAAAAAGCAGCAAGTCATGGTGACAATCGTGCAAGCTTCAATTTAGCCGTTATGGAAGAGCAAAAGAAAAACTATATGGGTGCTTACCAATGGTATGAGCTTTCTACACGTGATGGCATGTTAGATAATAAAGTGATCAATATGTCTGAGACAAAAAAGACGGCTTTGGCTGCCAACCTGACACCAGAACAAATTCGTACTGCACGTGATCGTGCTGATCAATGGATTCAAAGCCGTTAATTACGCTTATAAGTTTGAAGAAAGCACCTATCGGTGCTTTTTTTATTCGATCATCTTCTTCATTCTTATGAATTTCAGATCTTCGAATATGTCCACTTCACTCTGTGAAGTAAAACCTAATTTTTTATAAAAATGAACAGCCCCTATATGCGCATTGACTGTTATCTGCTGGATCTCCGTTTGATTTAATTGATCTAACACATAATTAAATAAAAGAGTTCCAACGCCTTGAAATTGCAGATTTGGATGAACAAAAAAATGAAAAATATGAGTGGGTTGTTTGTAAGCAATCATCCCAACAAGCGACTGCTTTAATTCTGCAACAAAGTATTTTATCTCTTGATGATTGATGTGCGATACAAGAGCTTATTTTGAAAATAGGGACTTACTTTTTGGTATTTCATCAAAGTGGTTCAAAGCTAAAGCAATACAGGACGCAATATTTTCAACATCTGCGATCTCTGCTTGACGAATATGAATGCTATTTAAATTTCTCATGTTTAATGATTGGTTATTTTAAAGATGAGTTCATCTGTATCATCGCAAATATCCGTTAGAATAGCTTCAAATTTGAAACAGAAAGTGATTCAACATGGCGTCTAAAGATTGGTTAGATCAAGGTACTTTGGTTTTAGCGAGCAACAATAAAGGGAAAATAGCTGAGTTCGAAAAGTTATTTGAAGAATTAAAACTCCCTGTTAACGTTGTGCCTCAAGGACAACTGAACATTGAGGATGCGGTGGAAGATGGGTTAAGTTTTGTAGAAAATGCCATTATCAAAGCACGACATGCTTCTAAGATTTCGGGTAAACCAGCTATAGCAGATGACTCAGGTATTTGCGTCCCTGCACTTGGTGGTGCTCCTGGTATTTACTCTGCACGTTATGCTGGTGAGCATGGCGATGATGCTGCCAATAATGCTAAATTACTGGCAGATTTAGCACCATTACGTAACAATGGTGACGTGATTGAAGGGATGTTTGTGTGTGTACTCGCCTTAGTTCAACACGCTGAAGATCCTTTACCTCAGATTTTCCAAGGAATCTGGAAAGGTGAAATTTTGGAAGTAGCACGTGGCAAAAATGGTTTTGGCTACGACCCACTGTTTTGGCTACCTGAACTCAATATTAGTAGCGCTGAAATGACCAAAGAAGACAAAAATAAGATCAGTCATCGTGGTCAAGCCATGCAGTTATTCAAAGCAAGCCTCGAAACGAACTAAACGATCAGTCCATGATAAACCATGGCAAATAAACCAATTGTCATGCAACTTACGATGGTACCCGCTGCGATATATTGGGCTGAAACACCTGTTCCTGAATAATGTGTTTCTAAAGCAACAATATTCGCTGCGGGTGGTAATAAAAAAAACATAGACATCAGTGCAATAACAACCAGTTCGTGAGGAATCGGTAGAAGAAAATAGGCTACCGCACAGCACACTAAACCAAATAGAAATTTAATCAAAGCAAGTTTTAAACTTTCAATTAAATCGGACAAGTGAATTTTTACTTGAGATAACCACATCCCAAGGATACACATCCCTGTAAAGGTCATTAACCACTTATCCAATATATACAATGATTGAATCATTGCATTCTGCTGAAAATGACTAACATTCCATAACGAAAGAAAACCAGCAACTAATAAAGCTAAAATCGGTGGAGAGAAAGTCAATTTTCTCAAAATCTCCATCGCAGACTGCTTTTCAGCACTTAATACGGTCACTGCACAAATATTACCAAAAATAGAGCCCCCGACATAAAGTGCAACCATAGGACTAGATGCTTGCGCACCAAAAATAGCGAATGCAAATGGAAAGCCAAGCCAAGCCATGTTCAGGTAACTGGAACATAAGGAGACTAATTTGTCTTTTGTACGGTAATAAACAAATAAATACAGCAAAAATGAAGCGATAAAACTAAATAACATCAACCATATACTGCCCTCTTGGTAAAACACCATATTGTAAATAATGATGAGAGGAATCAGCACTTTCGCCAACAACATCGCCATAAAGGGACGAATTTTTTGTAAATATTCTACGCCAAAATAGCCGATGAGAAAGGAGACTAGTGGGAGTAGAAGAACCATATTAAATATGAAATAGATTTTTTCTCATCTTAGCACAACATCTATTTCACTTCAGAATAAGTCTCTTGCACACATAAAAAATCCATGACTTCAAACTGAAATAATTCCGTCAACTTGCTGTCATAAAGAACTGTTGAAATCATTCAAGATCATTTTCAATAAGGAATATATCATGGCTGGATTATCAATTTGGCACGTACTTATTTTCGCAATTGTCGTTTTACTTTTGTTCGGTACGTCTAAGCTAAAAAATTTGGGTAAAGATGTTGGTGGTGCGGTTAAAGATTTTAAAAAATCAATTAAGGATGACGAAGACCAGAGCACATCTGCTCAATTAAAAGAACCACGCACGATTGAACATCAAACATCTCATGATTTGAACTCAACAGCGAAACATTAAAGGTAGGTAACAGTAATGCTGAATATTGGTATGGCTGAACTATTAATGTTTGGCATCATTGCATTGCTTGTTCTTGGACCTGAAAAGCTTCCTGAGGGTGCGCGATTTGCTGGTAAATGGTATGGCAAAATTAAGCGTATGGTCAGCAATGTACAAAATGATATTGATCGTGAACTAAGAATGTCTGAACTTAAAGAACAAATGCAGACTGAAATGAAGCGCATTCAAGAATTAGAAGAAAAAATGAAAGCGCAAATGCAGGAAATTGAAAAACACACAGTATTAAGCGATGAATATTTAAATCCACCTATCGATCAACAGGTTCTCTCTGAAACAAGATCTATTTATGTGTATTTAAGCGTTCAGCAAAGTACAGCAGTTCCTTTTAGAGGACACGCTACACCTAAGCAAAGTTTTATTCATATTCAAAATTCGGCGCAACACAATAAACCGTATGTAGTCTTAGCGGAGGCAGTATGAGTCACAATACTCTCCCAAATATCATCTCTTCAAATGAAGATAATCCTCAGCTTGAAGAAATGCCAATAACCAAGCATCTTATTATTTTAAGAAAATATTTATTTAGAATAGTTGGGGTCATTCTCGTTTTATTCTTTTGTTTATTACCATTTGCAAATCAAAGCTATCAAATGATGTCTGAGCCTCTTAGAGCTCAACTCCCAATAAATTCATCAATGATTGCAACTGATGTCACCGCGACATTTATGGCACCATTTAAGTTAAACTTCTTCGTTGCTCTAATGATCGCCATGCCATTTATCATTTATCAAATATGGGCTTTTGTCAGACCGGCGCTATATAAAAATGAGAAAGCTTTAGCTCTACCATTACTCATCGGAAGTATTACATTATTTTATGCGGGTGTTGCTTTTGCTTACTTTGTAGCCCTCCCTTCGATTTTACATTTTTTCATTAGCGTTGCACCTGAAACGGTAGCACCCATGACTGACATTAATAGCTATCTGAGTTTCTGTTTAAAGTTATTCTTGGTTTTTGGTTTAACTTTTGAAATTCCAATTGTGACTTTATTACTCATTATGATTGGGGTAGTTACCACAGAACAATTGGTTGAAAAAAGACGTTTTATTATTGTAGGTTGTTTCTTCGTTTCTATGTTTGTGACGCCACCTGATGCACTATCGATGATTATGTTGGCGATACCAATGTGGATGTTATTTGAATTGGGACTTTTCTTTGGAAAATTACTCGAAAATAGAAGAGCAAAGTCAATACTTTGATATTTTGACCCTTTTAAACATAGGCGAGTCTTAAGACTCGCCTTTTTCATACTCTTTAAATAAAAGCTTAATTCAACTGACATAAATCTATCATTTGATTGTCATGATTGCGCATTAAGTTGTTTGTGACGCTAAAAACTACCAAGCAAGATGCTAGGAACGAACATGACTGATTTAATACCTTTTAACGATGATTACGATAGCAATGATTCGGGGAATCCAGAATTTAACCATTTACTTGAAAAGCAAATTACGCGTAGAGATCTCATTAAGAAGACTGCTGGTGGTGCAGTAGCATTGACAGTAGCGGCTTCAGTCGCAGGCTGTAACAGTGACGACAATGACAATAACAACTCAAATCCTTCACTACCTGAATTCGACAAATCAAAAACGCCAACTGAACTAACATTTAAAGCGGTTGATAAAAATATTAAAAATGAATTCACAGTGCCTGAAGGATATGAAGCACGTGTTATTTATGCACTAGGAGACCCGCTTTTTGAAGGTATGCCTGAATGGGATGCAGATAATATTCCGAGTGGTGCTTCATTTACCATGCGTTCAGGTGAATGTCATGACGGTATGACATATTTCGGCATGAAAAATAGCCGTTATGATCAAAATGAGTCAAATGTAGGTTTACTGGTACTCAACCATGAATATGTAGATAACAAAGCAATTTTACATCCAGCGAATAATACCATTTCAGCGGATATTCGTTCTGAAGATGAAGCATTACGTGAAATCAACTGTCACGGCGTTTCAGTGATTGAAGTACAAAAAAATCCAACAACTCAACAAGTCACTCTAAATAAACGCTCTGTATTCAACCGTCGAATTACAGCTGCAACACCAATCGATTTCGCTGGTCCTGTAAAAGGGCATGAATTGGTGCAGACCAAGATCAGTCCAGAAGGCACATTTACATTAGGTACGATCAATAACTGTGGTAACGGTTATACGCCTTGGGGCACGTACTTAACCACCGAAGAAAACTTTAACCAATACTTTACTCGCGATGATAAAGATCGTTCTGAAAAGGATTTGGAGTCATTAAAACGTTATAAAATTGCTTCAAATAGTTCTTATAAGTGGCACACTGTTCAAGCACAACTGTTCCCTCAAGATGTCTATGAGCGCTGGTTAACCAAAGTCTCTGCATCTTCTGCAACTCAAGATTTTAGAAACTCACCAAATACATTTGGTTGGATTGTTGAAATTGACCCATTTGATGGTCGTCAGCGCCCAGTAAAACGTACAGCTCTTGGACGTTTCGCTCATGAAGATTGCCGTGTGAGTCGTGCCATTCCTGGGCAACCACTAGCCTTCTATATGGGGGATGACTCTCAAGGCGAATATATCTATAAATTTGTTTCAGATGCGGTTTGGGACCCTAAAGATATCAACGGCGGTTATGCTGCTGGTGATAAATATATGAATAACGGTAAATTCTATGTTGCTAAATTTAACTTTAATGAAGCAACTCAAAAGACGTCTGGTGAGTGGATTGAACTCAATATCTCCAATCCATTAATTGCTAGTTATTCAAAATACAAATTTACAGATCAAGCTGATGTATTGGTAAATGCCCGTTTAGCAGGTGATGCAGTTGGTGCAACCAAAATGGATCGTCCAGAATGGGTTGCAGTAAACCCAGAGAATGGTGAGGTTTATGTCACCTTAACCAATAACTCATTACGTGGAAGTGAGCATACGATTGATGCTGCCAACCCTCGTAATTATGCTGATAATGATAAAGGTGGTAGTCCTCGCGGGAATATCAACGGACATATTATTCGTTTCCGTGAAACTGGTGATACTGTTACAGCAAAAACATTTGTATGGGATATCTTCTTATTTGGCGCAGAAGAAGATTCACTTCCGGGTGTAAACCTATCTGGACTCACATCAGCAAATGATTTCTCAAGTCCAGATGGCCTATGGTTTGATCCACGTGGTGTCTTGTGGGTACAGACTGATGATGGCGCTTATACAGATGAAACGAATTGCATGATGCTCGCTGCACTTCCAGGTCAAGTAAGTGATGGTAAAGTGACTTCTGCAAATGCTGGTTCAAATAATGCCACTCAACTTACTCCTGCTGGCGCACAGCTTGATGATTCAAAGTTACGTCGTTTTTTAACAGGTCCTTCAGGCTGTGAAATTACAGGTGTAACGATGACACCAGACTATAAAGCAATCTTTGTGAATGTTCAGCATCCTGGTGGCACTTGGCCTGCAAATCACAGCAACACTATCAGCGGTGGTAAAGGTACACGTCCTCGCTCTGCGACGGTCGTGATTACACGTAAAGATGGTGGCGAGATTGTTGGGGAAAGTCTAGAAAAGAAAGAAAATCCTCCTGCTGCTTAATTCAAACATTGAAATAGAAAATGCCGACTACGATGTCGGCATTTTTTTTGAGAGATTCAGATCAATTTTGACTATGTGATTCTGATGCTCACCTTGTTGCGTTTTTTCAAGCCAAGTCCATTGGTTTCTTTTCAACAACAGGTAGTTTGAGCATCGTGTTCCATATATCGGGCTTTGTATAAAAGTAGAAGATAACAGCTGCTCCATTTCCACTGATATGCCCGTTTGAGGTAATAAGTCTAAATCAATTTTTCTTTCATCTTGTAAGATATCCCAAACGACATACTCTAAATCATACGCTTTTTGATCATTGGGATTTAATTGCAATAAGGGCAAGAACTCTTGTGTAAAGCGTTTACGCAAATGTTTGGTTTTTTCCCATGGATCACTTAATACACCATTGGAAACCACATATACACCTTTGGCAAGCACTTGTGGAGATTCACCACGATTACTCATATAAACCGCTTGATCAGAGGTTCCGATAAAAAGGTTAAATCCAGCGTAATCACATTGCTTTTTTTCTAATTCTTGGGCAAATCGGATCGGTGCTAATTCAGACTCCAGATATTGCTGAATGATATGTCCTCTTGAAGTTGGATATTTCTTCTTATCATTTGCATCACGGTAATTTGTCACAAGTGCCCAACGCCCTGCAGCAGTAATCCCCATCCATGTCCCACCAGATTGTAAATCTTGACCTGCAATAATTGGGCTATTTTCCCACTTATGAATTTGTGATGCAGGTCGGTGATAAAACTCATCCCGATTTGAAATTAAGCATAATGGTGTTTCATCCAACACTTGCCATGCGATTGCTACAATACACATCGTTGCATCCTTAGAACTTTACACATTGAATGTACAACATTTTTTCAGTCTTTCCGTTAGAATCGACACAAAACATAATATAAAGGAAAAGCAATGCTGACCTATCCTTCTATTGACCCAGTGGCAATATCTGTGGGTCCATTACAAGTTCACTGGTATGGACTCATGTATCTACTCGCATTTTTATTTGCGTGGGGCTTGGCAACATTCCGTGCTAAGCAACGAGGATGGACACCAGACATGGTCTCTGATCTCATCTTTTACGGTGCATTAGGTGTCGTGATTGGTGGTCGAGTAGGCTATGTGTTCTTTTATGGTTTTGATCAATTCCTTGCAAATCCGATATGGTTATTCCAAGTTTGGACAGGTGGCATGAGCTTCCATGGCGGCTTCTTAGGTGTCATGTTGGCCATGTTATTGTGGTGTAAAAAATACAAAATGACTTGGTTCCAAACACTGGATTTTATTGCCCCATGTGTTCCAACAGGTCTGATGTTTGGTCGTATTGGCAACTTTATTGGCGGCGAACTTTATGGCCGACAAGTCACAGATCCAAATTTCGCATTGGGTATGATTTTCCCTACAGATCCTTTACAACTCGTACGACATCCATCCCAACTTTACCAAGCACTCTGTGAGGGTTTGATTCTTTTTATTGTTCTGTGGTGGTTTAGTTCTAAACCTCGTCCACGCATGGCTGTTTCTGCTCTATTCTTAATTGGATATGGTATCGCTCGCTTCACAGTTGAATTCTTCCGTGAGCCAGATAATGGTCAATTATTTATCGGATGGATGAGCAAAGGACAATTCCTTACAGTTCCAATGATTCTCATCGGCCTATGGATGCTTTGGTATGCCTACCAAAAGAAAGTATATGACTGGGGTCCTCTACAAAATAATGGCAAATAAGTAAATCATGCCCTCAAAGGTGAACATCTTGTTCACCTTTTTTTGTGCTAGAGTTTTGACTTATTTACTTTGATTCAGATTACTATGCTCGAGTTTTGGTTTGATCCTAAAGTTTCAATACAACACAAAGCTTTATTTTTTATTTTGATCGCGAGTGCTACCGCTACGTTATATTGGATGCAACCGCTTAACTTTGATGCCATCTTAATGTTTGTGGGCACAGGTATCGTTTTTCTTATTTGCCGTTACTGTAAAATTCATTTCGCTTCACACCATCCAACAGGGTTGATGTACCGATTATTTACTTGGATTCCTATCGCTTTGCTACTTGCCTTGATTTTCATGCATGCAAAGGATGGAGAAATTCTTTTACCTGGCGCTCAAGGATTAGGACTTATGGCTTTATCTATTTGCTTATTTTCCCCACTGTCTCTACTTCATCAACATCAGCATTAAGACTTCATTATGTTAAATTTCTGGTATTCGGAACGATGCACACGCAGGCTTAAATTGATCATTTGTATATCAACGTGTGTAGTGATTCTGTTGACAGCTGAAATTAAAAAACTTGATTTTCTATCGACACTAATAAGCTTATGTTTAGGCTTAAGTCTACACATTATTCATCATGTTTTGATCCAATCTAAGCGTCTAAAGCATCAGCTGAAAGCATATTATGCTTTTAGTCCTTTCATCTTGATTGTATTTTTTATCTTCATGCTTTCAGCGCTGAACTTTCAAAATAGCAGGGAGTTTTTTGCACTTTTTGTACAACTCATGGGTTATAGCGCAGTGGGATTATTCGTAGTGAGTTTATATGCATCTCGTACACCCCGCTGAATTTCAAAACTACTAAGCAAATGAAAATAAATATAAATTAATCACACTCACTTAATGCTTTGCTACAGAACAGTATTATTTCGACTCCAAAACTGTGCCTATACTCAAAGGATGTATCTAATTTAGATTAAATGGAGTACATCATAATGAGTCAAAATTTAACGACCGTATCTAACTTCCAACTTGAACGCTATTTAGGTACTTGGTATGAGATTGCACGCTTACCAATGAAGCACCAACCTGAAGACAGTACGGATATTTCGGCAGTCTATACCTTAAACAGCGATGGAACCGTACGTGTTCAAAATCGTTGTCTTGATGGCAACAAAGAACTGGATGAGTCTATTGGCGAAGCCACAGTTGTAGATGCTGAACATGGCAAATTAGAAGTCAGCTTTTTGCCTGAAGGATTTCGTTGGATTCCATTCACTAAGGGTGATTATTGGGTACTTAAGATCGATGAAAATTATCAAACTGCTTTAGTCGGTGAACCTAATCAAAAATATCTTTGGATTCTGCACCGTGAACCTGTGTTAAATGAATCTATCAAACAAGCGTATCTAGCATATGCTCAATCCATTGGTTATGACCTAAGCGATTTAATTCATACTGTACATACAGGACACAAAACTGCTTAAGCCCTAAAACTTTGTGTTAAATGAGAGCACCCTAAAGGGTGCTTTCTTATTTCTTTAATTACTCGCTTTCAATGAGTCTATTCCGTAAGGAAGATATTAAAATGCATGCTGCTTTAGTATAAACTGATGCCAATGAAATTTTTGGCATTGGTTTATTCTTCAAATGCCACATTCAAATCGATCAGGACATTTATGAAAGCGTATTTAGACCTACTACAACATATCCTCGACAATGGCGGTGATAAAGGTGACCGTACTGGTACAGGTACTCGTTCTGTATTTGGTCATCAAATGCGCTTTGATCTTTCTAAAGGTTTTCCTCTACTGACCACAAAGAAAGTTCACTTCCGTTCAATCGTGATTGAATTACTTTGGTTCCTTAAAGGTGATACCAATGTTAAATATCTGCAAGATCATAAAGTTACAATTTGGGATGAATGGTCGACAGCTGAGCAGACTGCTCGTTTTGGACGTCCTGAAGGAGAGCTAGGTCCAGTATATGGACACCAATGGCGTAACTTTGGTGCAACTAAAAAAGACGATGGTTTATACGAGCAAGATGGTTTTGATCAAATCAAATGGTTAATTAATGAAATTAAAACCAATCCAAACTCCCGTCGTTTAATCGTATCAGGTTGGAACCCAAAAGAAGCTGGACAAGTGGCACTCCCTCCTTGTCACACGCTTTTCCAGTTTTTTGTTCAGGATGGAAAATTATCATGTCAGCTTTATCAACGTAGTGCTGATGTTTTTCTTGGCGTTCCATTTAATATTGCAAGTTATGCACTTCTCACCCATATGATTGCGCAAGTCTGTGATCTAGAAGTCGGTGATTTTGTTTGGACAGGTGGTGATACTCATCTTTACGCCAATCATTTCGAGCAAGCACAACTTCAATTAACACGTGAACCACTTCCATTGTGCCAACTCAAACTGAATCCCGAAATTAAAGATATTTTTGATTTCAAATTTGAAGATATTGAAATCGTAAATTACGAATCGCATCCTGCAATTAAAGCACCAGTTGCGGTTTGATTTTAACTAAAGTCTTTTGGGATCACCGTTGGTACCAATCGTGATCCAACTTTACATTTCCCTCTTTAACTCATATTCGCTGGAAGAATAATCATGGCATTTCAAGGTTTAGAAGTCGTACACGTCGTTGCAATGGATCAACAACGTTGTATTGGCAAAGGAAATGATTTGCCATGGCATATTTCAGCTGATCTCAAACATTTTAAAGAAATTACTCAAGGTGGTGTTGTGGTCATGGGACGTAAAACACTTGAGTCTATGGGTAGAACACTTCCTAAACGTGTAAATTGGGTCATTACACGAGATACGTCATGGCAGTTTGAAGGAACAAAAATCGCGCATACAATCGAGAGTGCACTTGAGCAGGCAGTCCATGATGTAAAAGCTTCAGAAAAGCCTGGATCTATTTTTATCATAGGTGGTGGAGAAATTTTTAGCCAAACGATCTCTATTGCGGATCGCTTAGAACTCACGCATGTTGAATTAGACGTTCAAGGTGATGCTCATTATCCTGAGATTCCACCTGAATTTAAAAAAGTGGCATCAGAGCAACACATTGATGACAAAACAAATATTGCATTTGAGTTCGCAACCTACCAAAAATAAAGCTTTCTTACATATAGCCAATAACAATGCATAACATCGGTAAAAGAGAGTTTATTCTTGCGCTTGCAAAGGGAGCTTTTCACTCCCTATTTAGTTTATTTGTCATCTTCTCTTCAATTTGGTTATGTATGGCCTTATGGGTTCAAGAGCCATTTGGCTGGTTAGTCAGTCGTATTATCATTGGCTTTTGGGTCGCTTTTGCCTTAAGTGTTTTAGGCATATATGCAACACAACATTTTTTCAGCCGTAGTAAAGATGTTGTCTTATACATTGTCTTTTTTGCGTTCAGTTTAGTTTGGTATTTTAGTATCCCTGCCAAACAAGACCGTGAGTGGAATCCTGAAGTCGCAAGAATTCTCAATTATGAACGTCAAGGTGATTGGGTCACTTTACACAATGTGCGTAATTTTGCATGGAATGAAGACGGAACCTATCAAGAACGCTGGGAAACACGTCAAATTGATTTGAATCAAATCAGTGGCATTAACATCATTACTTCATATTGGATGGGACCACAAATCGCCCACACTTTAGTCAGCTTTGATTTCAAAAACTCTAAACCACTGACCTTTTCGATTGAAATTCGCAAAGAAAAAGATGAAGAGTTTTCTGCTATTGGTGGTTTTTTTAGAAAGTACGAAGTCAGTTTAGTTGCTGCTGACGAGAAAGACATTATTTATACACGTAGCAATGTACGTAATGAGCAGGTCTATTTTTTCCCAATCAACATGGAAGCTGCTGAAATGAAAGCTTTATTTGAGGAATATTTAGAGCAAGCAGATCAACTTAGTCAAGAACCAAAATGGTATAACACCTTGACCAGTAACTGCACCACTTTGGTTTTTGATATGGTTCAAGCGATTTCCAAACATGAACTGCCAGTGGACTACCGATTATTAGCCTCAGGTTATTTACCTAATTATCTGTATGACTTAGGGGCATTACAACATCATTGGGATATCAAAACATGGTACAACAAGGCACATGTCAACCCAAGAACAGACCAATTTAATCAATTTAAATATCAAAGTAGTGAAAATTATTCAAAATTGATTCGTCTGGGTCTCCCTCAGAGTCAGCCAGAGCTTGCACCTTAGCGTATCAGTTGATATACATAAAATTGACTTGAATTTAATTTACATTAGAAAGAAATAACACAGGGGCATTTCATATGTTAAAACAACTTTTAGCCGTATCCGTTATAGGCTCAGCATTACTTTTTACAGCATGTACCACAACACCATCTGCTGAAAAGCAACAACAAGCACTTAATCAATTGCAAAATAAAACTTGGATTTTGACACATATTGGCGCAACAGAATTTAAGACCGACCCTACTGCACACAATGTTCCAAGTATTCAATTTGATGCAGCATCTAGTCGTTTGAGTGGTGCAGATGGTTGTAACCGTTTTATGGGTGCATATAGCATTAAAGCTGACAAAATTAGCTTGAGTGAAGTTGCAACTACACAAATGATGTGTGTGAATACTCAAGAACTTGCAAATCGCTATAATGCTGCCTTGGCAAAAGTCGCGGCATTCCAAGTCTATGACAAAACGCTTCGCCTACTCGATGAGAATGGTAATCCAGTATTGCAGTATGAGTCTGCAATACAACCGCGTTAACAGTTAAGCAACCATTTCACTGGTTGCTTTTTTCATTCTACACCCCATTATTTCAGTCATTGCAACTCAATAAGGTGAATCCCATGCAACAAGCTTTGCTCGGTGGCGGATGCTTCTGGTGTGTTGAAGCAGTTTTCCTTCAACTCAAAGGTGTCACTAAAGTCGTGAGTGGTTATGCGGGTGGGTATACGGCCAATCCAAGCTATGAGGACATTTGCAAAGGAGACACCCATCACGCAGAAGTGGTTTTAGTGGATTTTGATGAAAGTCAAATTAGCTTTGCTCAATTGCTTGATGTATTTTTTGCAACACATGATCCAACCACACTCAATCGCCAAGGTAATGATATAGGTACGCAATATCGCTCTGTCATTTATTATTTTAATGAAGAACAGCGCCAGATTGCAGAGAAAGCGATTCAACAGTTAAAAGCAGAAGGTTTAGATATTGTTACAGAACTAAGCTCAGTACCGACCTTCTACCCTGCTGAAGAATATCATCAAAATTTCTTTGCTCGTAACCCGACTCAGGGCTACTGCAATTTTAGTATCCCACCAAAACTTTTAAAGCTTCGCTCTAAATTTGAAGGTTTACTCAAAGACTAATACAGGTATAAAAAAAGCGACCTTATGGTCGCTTTTCTCATGTTAATCAGTTAATTATCTGTGGCAAAGGCAATGTCAGCAAGCCCGGCTTCGCTTGCACGTGACATCACTTGAGCAACAGTATCGTAACGTGATTCTTTATCTGCTTTAAGAATAATTGTCGGTTGTTGTGCTGAACCACCGGCATCGTTAAATCTTTTTTGCAATTCATCTAAGCTGATAATTTCTGAATCCCATGCAATCTCACCCTGTGAGTTAATGCTTACTTGAATCGATTCAGGTGGCGGATCAATGATATCCGCTGTCGTTTTTGGTAAAGTTAATGGAATTGATGGGTTAGCAACGGTCGCTGTCACCAAGAAGATGATCATCAAAACCAACATAATGTCAATTAACGGGATGAGGTTCATCTCCGTCATGCCTGTATCGTTGTCTTCACCCAATTGAAAAGCCATTAAGCTTGACCTCCAACGTAACTTTCTTGAGTCGCTTTCACTTCAACTTTTTGCGCAGAAGAATCTTGTTGCAGCATCGTGTCGATTAAAAGACTGTGAGCATGATCTTGTAGTTCATTACTTAATGTACGATTAAAGCGAATACAAATGTTGTATGCGATCACTGCTGGAATAGCTACTGCTAGACCAATACCAGTCATAATCAGGGCTTCACCCACAGGGGTTGCAACTTGTGCAAGTCCTGCTTGACCGCTTTTACCTACTGCAACCAATGCATGGAAGATTCCCCATACTGTACCAAATAGCCCTACAAATGGTGCAAGTGAGGCAATTGTTCCGAGTACAGCAACACCTTTTTCAGCAGATGCTTTTTCCAAAGCAATCTGACGCAATAAAGCTTGCTCCGCAACAGCTTTACGTTGTTCAAATCCCAAAGGAACGAGTTTTGCTTTCAATCCTGCTAATGCTTTAGAGAGTTGAGCATAAGCAACTTCTTTCAGTTGACGTGTTCCCATCACACGTAAAACGACAATCGTCCATGTCGCAATAGACATTGCGAGTAAAACGAAATAAAGCGTCTTACTGACTGCATCAGCATGTTGCCAATAAACTGAAAAGTTCATACTCGAACTCCTAATAAAAGTTAGCCGTTAGAATTCAACTTAAGTTCAAATGGTTGTTCCGCTCTAAACGGGTAAGCCACGCCATTTTCCTTATAAGGTCTGAATTTTGCATTACGCACTGAGCGTAAAATCTTTTGATCAAGCGAATCAATTCCACTTGATTTTGTGATTCGGGCATTCACTACATTACCGTTAGTGTCCGCTTCAATCGATACTACAACAGTACGATCAGAACCTTGTAAATCTCGGTTGGTATATGATGGCTTCGGTGTACGAGACCATGATATTTGCCCAATACTTAAATTCTTTGGTGTATTGCGTGCTTGCTGCTCACGACGTTCTTGTTCGCGTCTTTCATTTTCCAAGCGCTCACGTTCTTGTTGCTCACGTAGCTGTTGGTCACGCAATGCTTGCTCTCGTCGCTGCTGTTCCAGCAACTCACGATTTTTACGTTCTTGCTCTAACCGCTGTTGTTCCTGCTTTTGCTTTTCTAATTTATCTTCTTGAACAATTGCTTTTTGTTCGACAGGTTTAGGCTTTTCAGCAATGACTTTGGGTTTAACCACAGGAGGTGGTTCAACCACTTTAGGTTCTGGTTTTGGTTGAACTTGGGGTTTCACAGGTTCAACAGGAGGTGGCGGCGGTGGCGCATCCTCTTTAATCTGAACAAAACGAACCTTAATTGGATCTTTATCAATAGGTTTTAATTCAGGTGTTTTCATCTGACTCACGGCAAATAAAACACCAATATGCCCGATCACCACTGCAATGAGCGAAGTAAGCACTTTCTTTTTCATTGAGATTGGATTTTGCATCATAGGAATGGGAGATGGGCTCATTAAAATTTATGACCTGATATACATTGACACTGTCTTCAGAAGGAAGATTTCAATCAAACTTATCGGTTAGTACAATTAAAGTACGCCAATAATAAATGAGAAGTGTTTTCATTTGCAACTATTAATTCTGCAGTTTTGATGAGTTTTTTTGATCATCAATAAAAAAGGCATGCTCATGCATGCCTTAATAAATCAGTGATATTTAATTAAAAATCACTGGAATACCACAGTTTTATTACCATCAACAATGATACGGTCTTCTAAATGCCACTTAACAGCACGAGCCAAGACATTACGTTCAACGTCTTGACCTAATTCACGTAATTGATCAACTGTAAAATCATGGCTGACACGCTCAACATCTTGTTCAATAATCGGACCTTGATCCAAATCAGCTGTCACATAATGCGCTGTTGCACCAATCAGTTTTACGCCTTTTTCATACGCTTGCTTATAAGGGTTAGCACCCACAAAAGCTGGAAGGAAAGAATGATGAATGTTGATCACTTTCATTTCCCACTTAGAGACGAACTCTTCATCAAGAATCTGCATATAACGTGCGAGTACAAGCAAATCATTACCTTGCATTAACTCATCAATTTTTGCATATGCTTCGCGCTTGTTCTCTTTATTGACAGGCACAACTTCAAAAGGAATACCGAAGTTTTCCACAGACTCACGTAGATCTTCATGATTCGACACAACCTTAGTGATTTCACAAGGTAATCCACCACGTGCATGACGCCACAAAAGCTCAAGCAAGGCATGGTCGACTTTCGATACCAAAATACCGACTTTCTTTACATCTGACACTAAAGCTAGACGCCAATGCATGTTGTAACGTTCAGCTACGTTTGTGGCGAAAGTTTGTAGAATATTTTCCTTACGGCTTTGCAAATTGTCGAGTTCAAACTCAACACGCATGAAATAACGCCCGCCCTGAGCTTCTGTTGCATATTGATCAAGCGCAGTGATGTTTGCCCCTTGATGATACAAAAAGCTCGATACAGCCTGCACGATTCCTGGTTTATCTTCGCAAGTAATCAGTAAACGTGCTGTGTTAGCAGTTGTCATATTCATGATGATTTATATCACTTAACAGTTAAATTGAAAAACAGCCGCGTATTCTAACTCTTTTTTTAATGCTTTCAAATTATCTTTGCTGAAATCAATCTTCTCGATCAGCAGAAAGACTAGCAAATAATTCAGATGTTCCCAGCGTTTCAAGCAAGCGCTCATAAGTCTGACGACTTTCACCACGTAAATAAGGACCTTCAAGAAACACCATTTGACGCAGTGCCTGCCAAACCCACTTTTCATCTAGATGGTTGGAATCTTTTAAATGACCAGACATATAGAGAAAGTTCGTCCAATTGGTTAGGACGATCCATAGGTTAATGATCAACGCTTCAATTTCAGACTCTGTCATTTGCATGAGACCTGCATTGACGAAGGCTCGGTAAATCTTTTGACCTTGTTGCATCACTTTACCTGCGAAACGCGGGTAAATTTTTCTAAAGTCATCATTATTTTCGGTTAAATGATATACATCACGATGCAGAAAACGATAGGCCCATAACTGACTACTGAGTACTTGAAAGTATCGGATTTTATCATTGGCATTTACATCACGGTCTTCTGGCAATGCTAGCAGCTCTAAAGTTGCATGCTGATATTGCTCCATCAATTCTTTAATAATCTCTTGCTTGTTACGAAAGTGATAATAGAGATTACCAGGGCTAATACCTAACTCTGCTGCGATATGGTTAGTTGTGACAGATCGCTCTCCACGTTCGTTAAAGAGTTGCAAACTAATTTGCAAGATTCGGTCTTTGGTTTTTAACGTTTTGGAATGCGACATCCTAATACCATCTATAACAAGAATAATGACGTTTAGCCCAAGCTAACATAAAAGTGACTTGACTTTTAGAGTATTTACTCTAAAAATAAAAATCACATCAACCCTTACATTAGTGGTACTGGTCATGAACAGTCAAACAAAAACAAATTTAATGACGACTGAAGCATCGGAAGTTCAGCATTTACATGATCTTCTAGCGCTTCAGAAAGCAGCCTATCGACGTTATCCGAACCCGACAGCAAAACAGCGTATTGAACGTTTGGCTCGTCTTAAAGCAGTTTTGATTAAATATCAGGACCAAATTGCTGAAGCAATTAGCCAAGATTATGGTAATCGTTCGGTTTCTGAAACGAAAATTGGTGAACTACTCACTTCACTCGAACAAATCAAATATTACAGCAAACATTTAACAGAGTGGATGAAGCCTTCTAAACGCCATATCGGTATTTTACATCAACCTGCAAAAGGTTGGGTTCAGTATCAACCTTTAGGTGTTGTCGGTATTATTTCCCCTTGGAACTACCCTTTATTATTGGCGATTAGCCCATTAGTATGTGCATTGGCAGCGGGCAACCATGCCATGATTAAAGTTTCAAGCACCTCTCGTAACTTTGGCTATGTATTACAAAATGCTTTATCTGAAGCGTTCCCACAAGAGTTAGTTGCCGTTGTTACAGGTGGTGGCGTAATCTCTGACACATTCAGTCATCTTGCATTTGATAAATTAGTCTTCACAGGCTCTACCAATGTTGGTAAGACTGTGATGAAAGCAGCATCTGAAAACTTAGTTCCAGTTATTCTAGAACTTGGTGGTAAGTCACCAGTTATTGTGCATCCTTCAATTGACTTAAAAGATGTCGCGGAGCGTGTTGCATTCGGTAAATTGTGGAATGCGGGTCAAACTTGTGTCGCACCAGATTATATTTTCTTACCACGTGGTAAAACTTCAGAGTTTATCCACCAGTTTGAAACTGTTGCGAAAACGATGTATCCAACATTACGTGACAACCAAGATTACACCTCTATAGTGAGCGATAAGCAAAATAAACGCTTGCAAGGTTACTTAGAAGATGCGATTCAAAATGGTGCTCAAGTCACTGAAATTAACCCATTAAAAGAAGAGCTTGCTTCTGTACGTAAAATAGCGCCAACCCTTCTGACCAATATCAGCCCTGATATGGAAATTATGAAGAACGAAATCTTTGGTCCAATTTTACCAATCTTAGAATATGATCAAATAGACGAAGTTATCGAGTTTATTAATGACCGACCACGTCCACTTGCATTATACTATTTCGACTTTAACGATGCTCGAGCAGAATACGTTTCGCAACGTACTCACTCTGGACACTTTGGTCAAAACGCTGTTGTTACTCATGTTGCACAAGATGATCTACCTTTCGGTGGCGTTGGTGCATCTGGTATGGGCAGATACCATGGTCCCGAAGGCTTCTTCAGTTTATCAAATGAACGCTCAGTCATGTCTATTCCAAAGCTATTCAGCTTGAAATACGTACTGCCTCCGTTTAATAGACCGATCCCTAGTCTTATCCGTAAAGCATTTCTTCGTTAAATGATCAAGGCATGATCTATCACAACAGGTCATGCCCTGTTTTTATCAATTTCGCTTGTCTTTTAAGCGTATTTTTGATATAAAACGCCCCTTGAATGAATTCAATCCGTTTTATTTTGACTGGCCATACAGATTTGCTGTTGGCTAAATCAATGGAGTTACACCATGTCTAAGGTTTGCCAAGTTACCGGCAAGCGTCCAGTCGTTGGTAACAACGTCTCACACGCCAACAACAAAACTAAGCGCCGGTTCGAGCCGAACCTGCACCACCACCGTTTTTGGTTAGAAAGCGAAAAACGTTTCGTACGTCTTCGTCTAACTACTAAAGGTATGCGTATTATCGACAAATTGGGCATCGAAAAGGTTGTTGCTGACCTACGTGCTCAAGGTCAAAAGATCTAAGGAGCAACGAAAATGCGTGATAAGATTCGCCTAGTTTCTTCTGCTGGTACAGGTTATTTCTATACCACTACTAAGAACAAACGTACTATGCCGGAAAAAATGGAAATCAAAAAATTTGATCCAAAAATCCGTCAACACGTAATCTTCAAAGAAGCTAAAATCAAATAATTTTAGTTCTTTAAAAAAATACGACCCATTGGGTCGTTTTTTTTGCCTTTTTTTTCTTCAGGTTGTTAAAATTTAATCTCAGTTTGGCATTTTTTATGCTTATACAGCTCAAAAGCCAATTCATAATTTATAAATATTTAAGGGGTGATTAGTGCCACATGATGTAGATTTAATTATATTGCTTGCGGTTGGTTTTGGCTTAGCCCTTATTTTTGGCTTTATCGCCGCACGTTTACGTCTACCCCCTCTTGTTGGCTATCTCATTGCCGGCATTATTATTAGCCCCAAAACCCCCGGTATCGTCGCCGATATCACACTAGCCAATCAACTCGCAGAACTGGGTGTCATGTTTTTGATGTTCGGTGTCGGGATGCACTTTTCACTGAAAGATTTAATGCAAGTTCGGCGTATTGCTGTCCCTGGTGCAATTTTACAAATCACAGTGGCTACCATCCTCGGGATTGGCGTCTCCATGCTATGGGGATGGAATTTTGGGTCAGCATTGGTGTTTGGCTTAAGCTTATCTTGTGCGAGTACTGTGGTACTCCTGAAAGCTTTAGGTGACCGAGGCTTACTGGATTCAGTCAATGGAAAAATTGCTGTGGGATGGCTACTCGTCGAAGACCTAGTCATGGTGCTCGCTTTAGTTTTATTACCCGCTACAGCTGTACTCCTTGGCGGAACAGCACTGGAAGGCGCTGATCCAGATCAAAATGTCTTTGTGACTTTAGGAATAACCTTACTTAAAGTTGCGGGCTTTATTGCCTTTATGCTGATTATTGGTAAGCGCCTCATCCCTAAAATTATTCAGTTTGTCGTACGCTTAGGTTCTCGCGAGCTATTTACATTGACTGTGGTTGCAGCAGCCGTATCCATTGCCTATGGTTCGTATGCAGTTTTTGGCGTTTCAATGGCATTAGGTGCATTCTTTGCTGGGATGGTGGTTAAAGAGTCTGACTTCAGTCATCGTGCTGAAGAAGAAACGTTACCACTGCGTGAGATATTCTCCATCCTATTCTTCGTCTCTGTCGGAATGTTGTTTGACCCAACAATTATCGTTGAAGAACCACTTCATATTCTGGCTGTGATTGGCATTATTATGATCGGAAAAACATTGGCAGCAATGGCGCTGGTTTTGTTCTTCCGCTATCCATTAAATACCGCACTTACAGTAGGTGCCTCACTCGCTCAAATCGGTGAGTTCTCCTTTATCTTGGCAACACTCGGTCTATCTATAGGATTATTAACCCCTGAAGCTCAAAACTTGATTTTAGCCGGGGCATTATTTTCTATTTCGCTCAATTCTGTTTTATTTTCAGCCATTGAACCCGTACAGAAATGGATTCGTGAGCGCTCGCATTTGGCTCGTTTGCTTGAGCGTAGTGGTGATCCATTGGCGATGCTACCTGACGAGGTCTCACAGGACTACCTGCGCGATCAAGTGGTCATGGTCGGTCATGGAGAAGTTGGACGTCGCTTAACAAAAACACTGATGGAAAATAACATCAAAGTGGTGATTGCTGAAGAAAATCGAGAAATTGTTGAAAAACTACGTGCAAAAGATATTGCTGCAGTATCAGGTTCAGCAACAGAGCCGGGCGTATTAATTCAAGCGCATATACAACATGCGAGGCTTTTAATTATCTCGCCGATGGATATTTTAGATATTCATAAGATTGTAGATACTGCCAAACTTCTGAATCCACAGATTCAAGTTTTGATCTGTGCAGAAAGTAAAGAAGAAGCTGAAGCAATACGTGCAGATGAAATTGGTGAAGTGTATTACGCGAAGGAAGAAATGGCGAAGAACATGAGCAATCATATTCTAAATCAAATTGAAATCGCACATCATCATGCACCATCTCACTAAGTAAAATAAAAACCGCGCTATTTGCGCGGTTTTTTCTTAGCTATAAAACTGTGGTTTTTCATCTACGACTTCCGCATGCCATTCATTCGATTGTTTTTCGAGAAGTGCAAATAACGCAGCCTGAATCATGTGTTGGGCAATCAAAGGCATATGATCACCTAATAAAGCTTTCACTTCATCATTAAATTGAATTTTCACAAGTGGCTCATCCTCGGATGCAGCGTGACGAAGCGCTAACTCGCCATTCTCAAGTTGCACCAATTCTAAAATTGCTTCTTGTGTTCCGAATAATTCTTTCAATTGCTCTATAGACATATACCCTCCATGATTCACATGGTGGCAAAATGCTGAATGCACTTTGCATAGCTTAGACTATTTTATATAAGTTCTAAAATTTATATTTCAAGTCTAATCGTTTAAAACTGTCATGATTACAATTAAAACTCAACCATTTCGTTACGAAAACCGTCAATAAGATGGGTTAAGTCACGATGCCACTCTCGAAGAATTTGAGTGTCTGGCAACCACGCTTGAGGTGTCTGCGTGACTTTAATAATAAGATTTGAAGAAGTCTCATCCTCAGGTTCTGGTGCACTTGGTTCAGGTGCATACTGGCACATACGATAAGCGCGCTTTAGTTCTGCAATAAAACCATCCTTTGCAAGATGCTGTAACACGGTGATTTCTGGAGAAACTTGCCCTTTAGCGGCCATATGCTCTTCAATAGATTTTAATGTAGGTGAAAAATCATTTAAACGGTAATAACGAACCAACTCTTGCAAAAATGCCAAAACCGCTCCATGCAAATGAAAGACTGCCGCTTCACGATGGGCTTGAGCTTGTTGAATATGATCTGTCTGTTCTGCTTGCTGACATGATAGACGGGCAAAATAGAGTTTTTGATTAGTGCGATCTGCATGAAAACGAGCAACACGAGACATGAAAACTTCCTAGCAACATTTATGTCATACAACTTAAATGTTGGCGCCATATCACGCAATGCTTTTAAGAAAAAAATAAAGATTAATTTTAGATCAACAAGATTGATTGAAAGCTTGATGATTAATGCATACTGCTTAAAAAAAAGCCAGCCAAATGCATGGCTGACCCTTGCGAATGAATCTAAGGTTATATTAGCGAACAATACCCTTAAAAATTCCTAATGGATTATAAGTCCCATCGCCTTTTTCATTGTCATAATGAAATTTGACCTGATCTTGATCACCACCTAACAGTGTTCCAGCCTTGTAAAGACCCTCTGAAATCGCAAGGAAGCCAACATCAATTGCTTGATGAACTGTACCAACACCAGGTATTAGGCTCAATGGCTTCCAAATTGGAGCTTGAACATTCAATGTGCTCGAAAATAAGTTTGATGCGTTTTGAAGCGTGTCACCGATTAACGTACCTGCACCTGATACGATTTCTGTTTCTAGATGATTTAATTCTTGAATAGACATTTTTATAACCTTTTGGGGTTTTATAATGGAGCTTTTATACTACACACTTCACTCAAAATTATTCAATCTATTATTAATATATACTTCACAATAATTTGTATATAAATGTGATTTTAATTGTATGTTTTTAATAAAAATATTAATATATAACAGAAATACATTTCAAAAATATGTCAATTCTTGAAAGTACAAAAGTCGGTCAAAAAAGCTAAAAAATATTCATATTTATTAGTTAAATTAAATAAAATATCAAATAAAAAGGAGCAATAACTGCTCCTACTTTATTTAGACATCAAGTTATGCTTCTGGCTTTTCGTCTGCAGCTTTTACTCGAATACCTGCACCTTTAACTTTACGGGTGTTCAGCCCCTTAATTGCTTTCACAGCTTCACGGCCATGTGGCATCTCAACAAAGGCAAATCCTTTCGATTTTCCTGTTGCAGCATCTAACACCAATGTACATGAGTCTACTGTTCCAAACTGCTGAAATAACTCCAGAATCTCAGCTTCAGTAATGCTGCGCTCTAAGTTACGAACTAAAATTTTCATGAAAAAACCTTAAGAAGATAGGCAAAAAAACCAAAAAGTACGCGCCTACTCTACTTTTTGTATGAAACAATCTAGATAGTTTAATCGAGATCAATCCCAAAATCTAAATTAATCGACTGTCGCTCAATCAAAGCACTCTTAACCGTTTGCTGCCTGGTTTTATAATGTGTTTCACTTGTACACAAATGTCTTGAAAGATCATTAAGAAAATAGCTTTCAACTTTTCGTCCTTGCTCATCGACTTGTTCCCTTGCCCACGTCACCAAATTTTGCTTAGTTAAAATCAATTCATTTTGTGCACGGGTAAGTGCTACATAAAGGACACGGCGTTCTTCTTCAACTTCATCAAAATCCCCTTGAGCTCTTGCATGTGGATACTGACCAGGTGTCACATTCGCCACGTAACAAACTTTTTGTTCAGTTCCTTTAGCAGAATGTATCGTGATCAAGGTAACAACATCAGTATCTGACTGGCGTTCGATTTCACTGATTGAAACTGGATCAAGCACGTAGGCTTCTAAAAACTCACTTAACTGAGTATGTTTTGAAGCTAACTGTTTCACCAACTCAAAGTCTCCTTGACGACGCCCCCAATCCTTTTTGTAATTTTCACTCAACTGAATTTCTATTGCCTGAATTGCCAAGCTTACGCAAGCTTTAACTTCGGTCTTTAACACATTCAACTGCTTCATAATGAGTAGAGCCTCAGCAGGAATACGTCCAAATTTTTCTAGTTTTTCCGCAATGACGTCATCTTGAGGATCCTGTAACAAGTGTTGCGCTAAACGGCTTGCGCCTACATCACCGACACCATCCCAAAGCGTCAAAAACCGCATCCATGCAATATCGTCTGAAGGATTGGCAATGACGCGTAGTAAACTTAGTAAATCCTTAACATGCGCAGTTTCAAGAAGTTTCATACCACCAATAAACCGGTATGGGACATTAGCTGCAATGAAAGCTGCTTCAATATGACGAGCTGCAAAGCTTGAACGTACCAGAACCATATGATCGCGCCAAGGACTTCCCTCAAGCAAATATCTCTCTTTAATATCTATGGCAATCCATTTTGCTTCATCAAACTCATTCGGGAAAATATGAATTTTAGGCTTTATGCCTGTACCTCGATACGCATCTAAGCGCTTGTCATATTTAATCTCACTTTGATCAAGCAACCAATTTGATAAATCTAAAATTTCTTGAGTAGATCGGTAGTTTTTTTCTAATTTAAAGATCTGAGCTGCTGGCACACGCTCTTTAAAATGATGAATGTTTTCGAAATCTGCGCCACGAAAACCATAAATCGATTGAGCATCATCCCCGACACAAAACAAACTTACTCGGTCCTTCAAAGGCTCTAATAGCGCCCATTGCAATGGATTGGTGTCTTGCATTTCATCCACGAGCATATGTCTGCAAATCGAAGCCACATAATCGACTAGACCCTCAGACTGTGCTAAAGCTGACGCCACGATCGCAAGAATATCGTCATAATCAAGAAAGCTGCGTGCCTGCTTTCGAGTTTCATATTCTTTCATGATTTCTGCAATCAGGTCTTTCATTGCTAAGAATTCAGGCATTTGCTTTTCTATGGCAACACTTAGCTTTTGACGCGTATTTCTAGCATATGAATACAGATCACATAATTCAGCAGGCTTCGGGAGCTGATTGGGATTCTTCTTATCATCTTTACCACGTATCAAACGAAACATCATGAGTTGATCATCACGATCAATAATTGAGAATTGCGCTAAGCCGAAAGCTTTTGGTATACGACGCAGCAAGTACATACAAAAAGTATGGAATGTTGATGCTCGTAATCCTTTTGCTTGTTCACCGAGTGCCAATTCGACACGCGCCACGATTTCACTGGCAGCACGACGCGTAAACGTCAAAATTTGAATTTGATTGGCGGGTACACCTTGATCAATAAGATAAGCAGCACGTGCCACAATCGTTTTGGTTTTACCACAGCCCGCACCCGCCAACACCAAACTATGTAAGGCTTCTGTGGTTGCAGCTTGTTTTTGTTGAGGATTTAATTCATCAATCAGGCTGTCTAAACTCATCGCTACTCATCAATTTTACAATAACAATAGTTTAACAGAGCTAGATTTAGAAAATACAAACACGCTTCAGTTTTAAACCTCAAAGCCCACTTACATAGAGGATTAGATATACTGCCTTACGATATTTTGTACCGTTAAATCTAAATTCTGAACTGCATTTTTCAAGGATTCTGACAAACTTTGATCCAGAGGATTAATACTACAGATGTGATGAAACCCTTGTTCGTACAATGGTTCTACCCCTTCACCAACTCTACCAGCGAATGCAAATACAGGCTTGTTGTGCCGATATGCGACTTGAGCAACGGCAAATGGGGTTTTACCAAATTGAGTCTGAGTATCAATTTTCCCTTCACCCGTAAATACATAATCAGCTTGCGCAATTTTTTCAGCCAATTGAGTTTCCTCAATGATTAATTCAGAACCCGATCGAATATCTGCGCCTGTAAATGCCATCAAACCAAATCCCAAACCACCTGCTGCACCAGCACCAGATCGATGACGTAAATCGACTAAAAGCTGCTGCTCTACCACCCCTGCAAAGTGCAATAAATTATGATCCAATACTTGCACCATTTCAGGTGTTGCCCCTTTTTGCGGACCAAAAATATAAGATGCGCCAAGTGGACCACATAATGGATTGTTTACATCTGAAGCAATAACAATTTCTGTTTTAGTCAATCTTGAGTCGAGTTGTGACACATCAATTGAATCGATTTGGTTTAAGTTTCCACCTGTTGGCTCAAATCCTTCATGATATTGATTAATAAATTTCACGCCCAAAGCATGTGCCATACCCGCACCACCATCATTGGTCACACTCCCACCCAATCCGATGATGATCTTTATCACACCGAATTCAAGAGCTGCGGCAATCAGTTGCCCTGTTCCTACAGTATTAGTGAACAAAGGATTTCTTAAATGAGGTGGTATGAGATGAATGCCATTGGCTTTCGCCATTTCAATGACTGCTGTTTGTCCCTGATCAATTAATCCAAAATGAGTCATGACACGCTGATTAGCGAATGAGCCTTGTACTTCGCAGGCGATTTTTAATCCTGATTTTGCCATGACCAATGCATCAATGGTTCCTTCACCACCATCTGCCATTGGATTCAAAATACATTGTGCATCTGGTAAGACTTTGTGGATGGCATTTTTCATAATCATGCATACCTGCTCAGCAGGCATGCTTTCTTTGAAAGAGTCGGGAGCCAAAACTATTATTGCCATAGTAAATTCTGATTTCTCAATGAGCTAAAAATTAACCTTTTTTCATTTTTTTCAAATACATTTGACTCATTTCTATTTTCGTTTCAAATAAATTTAATGTTTTTATTAAACCTGAAAGCTTAGCACGACCATAATTTCTAGGGTCAAAGTCAGGCTTAACAGCACTGATATATTGTCCAACCATACCTAAGCTCGCCCACCCATTTGCATCTGCATTTTCCTTAACTGCTTTGTAAATTAAATTTAAAGTCGCACGATCAATTATTTCATTATTAATCGACTCTCTTGGTGAGTTAGGTATGAGTGGTTCTATCGTTTTTTCAACTTCAACTATATTTTTGCTTGCAACATGATGAACATCATCTTCAGGAGACTTCAACTCTGGATCCTCCAAGTTTTCTATAAAAATGAATTTATCACATGCTTTTTTAAAGGCCTCAGGAGTCGCTTTCTTTCCAAAACCATAGACAGTTAATCCATTCTCACGAATTCTAGAGGCTAAAGGTGTAAAATCACTATCACTCGATACAATACAAAAACCATCTAATGCCCCCCCATAAAGTAAATCCATTGCATCAATGATTAAAATCATATCTGTTGCATCTTTACCTTTTGTATATGCAAATTGCTGTACTGGGGTGATTGCATATGGCAATAATACTTCTCTCCAATTCTTTAAGGTATCGCTGCTCCAATCACCATAAACACGTTTAACACTGGCGATCCCATACTTAGCAACTTCTTCCAATACCGAAGGGATTGCACTGATCGATGAATTATCAGCATCAATTAAAACAGCAAATTTTTTTGTTTGAATATCCACACCCTCTCCATGAGTTTTTATAATTATATTTAAGATTTGTATAAAAAAATGCTGACCTAAGCCAGCATTTCTTCATGTTTACGCTTCAATCCATTTACCATCTTGGTAAATCAAAGACCATTTCGTTTGTTTACCTTCAGGCGTTTCAGAACCAATATATTGCGATTGGTTTTTACGACTAAACTTCACTAAAGTTGGGTTTCCATCAGGGTCAGTATCTGGCGCTTGCAGAATAAACTGATACTTTGGATCTAGCTGTTCAGCAACCGTACGCAATTCCGCAACCTTAGGAGCACGAGTTTCACGTACTTTAGGGAATTTACTTGCTGCTAAGAATAAGCCTGCTGCTCCATCACGTAATACGAAAAAGTCGTCATGTTTCGTTGAGCGCAAATGTTCCATTTTAATCGGGTCGACACGTGGAGGCGCTGGTTGACCATTCTTCAATACTTTACGTGTATTTTCACAGCTTGTGCAGGCAAAATAAGGACCAAAACGCCCTGTCTTTAACTGCATCTCACCATCACATTTGTCACATGGAATTGTTGGACCATCGTACCCTTTAATTTTGAACTCACCTTCTTCAAGTTCAAAACCTTCGCAATCTGGGTTGTTCCCACAAATATGAAGTTTACGGCCACCATCAATAACGTAGCTATCCATTGCTGTTTCGCAAATTGGGCAACGTTTTTTCGACATTAAATCTGCGGTTTCTGCAGACTCATCATCAGATAATGCAGCCAAGGACTCTACTGGCGTTAAGTTAAGTGTGCCTTTACAACGTTCTTTCGGTGGTAAGTTATAGCCAGAACAACCTAAGAATACACCTGTGGTACCGGTACGAATCTGCATCGGACGATCACATTCTTTACAATGCACAGCATCAACTTCAACAGGCTGATTACGGCGCATGCCATTTTCACCCTGTGCAGTAGTCAGACGTTTCTTAAAATCACCATAGAAACTATCTAATAACTCTTTCCAATTACGCTCACCATCTGCAACTTTATCCAGTTGACCTTCTAAATCTGCAGTAAATGCATAATTCATTAAGTTGTTAAAACTTTCGTCCAAACGATCTGTAACGATTTCACCCATCTTCTCTGCATAGAGACGACGGTTATCCAATTTCACATAGCCACGATCTTGGATCGTTGAAATAATCGCTGCGTAAGTTGAAGGACGACCAATGCCTTTTTTCTCAAGCTCTTTCACCAATGATGCTTCTGTAAAACGTGCAGGCGGTTTAGTGAAATGTTGCGAAGGATCTAACTTTTGAAGTTGTAGAACTTCACCCACTTTCACAGCAGGCAGTAAAACATCATCATCCGACTTGTTCTGACCACGTACTTTCGTAAAGCCATCGAATACCAAAGTACGACCTTTAGCTTTAAGCTCTACACCGTTTGCATCGACGAAGATTGTCGAAGACAAATATTCAGCAGGTGTCATTTGACATGCAACAAACTGACGCCAAATCAGATCATATAGACGCTGAGCATCGCGATCTACGCCTGCAAGCTGATCACCCTTCAACGCGACGTTTGATGGACGAATCGCTTCATGGGCTTCTTGCGCACCTGCTTTATTTCCAAAACGGTTTGGCTTTGCAGGAATATATTTTTCACCATACTCGGTTTCGATATGTCCACGTACCATATTGACCGCATCATCACTCAAGAATGTAGAGTCGGTACGCATATAGGTGATATAACCCGCCTCATACAAGCGCTGTGCCATCGTCATCGTTTTCTTTACAGAGAAACCAAGTCGAGTACTTGCTGCTTGTTGTAAGGTCGATGTGATATAGGGTGCGCTCGGATTAACTTTGGTCGGTTTATCTTCACGGGCAGCAACTTTAAATTCAGCTTCTTTTAAAACATCCAATAAAGCATCTGTTTGTGCTTTGTTTTGAAGTTTTAATGTCTTACCTGACTGTTTGACTGCTTCTAAACGAATATCATCTTTTTTAGATTTGGTATCTGCAAAAACTTGCCAATATTCTTCAGGAATAAAAGCACGAATTTCTCGCTCACGCTCAACCACAAGTTTCGCAGCAACTGACTGTACACGACCCGCAGATAAACCACGTGCGATCTTCTCCCACAGTAGTGGTGAAATCATAAAGCCAACAATACGATCAAGGAAACGGCGTGCTTGTTGTGCATTGACTTTATCAATATCTAAACGAGCAGGCTGTTTAAATGCTTCTTGAATGGCATTTTTAGTAATTTCGTTGAAAACAACACGTCTATAACGAGAGTCATCACCACCAATGACTTCTTTTAAATGCCAAGCAATTGCTTCTCCTTCGCGGTCTAAATCGGTTGCGAGATAGACCTCGTCAACCTGCGAAGCAAGCTTTTTCAGTTCTGAAACAACATTTTCTTTACCAGGAAGCACTTCATAGTGTGCTTTCCAACCGTGCTCAGGGTCTACCCCCATACGATTGATCAGTGCCTGTTGAGCTTTTTCAGCTTTCTCTTCAGCAGTCTGTTTGGTACGTGTTATTGGTTTCTTTTCCGTACTTTTTGAAGCACCTGTTGGTAAGTCACGAACATGACCCACAGATGATTTCACAATGTAGTTTGAACCTAAGTATTTATTAATGGTCTTCGCTTTAGCAGGCGACTCGACGATCACTAAAGCACGTTTTTTTCCAGCTTCTGACGATTGAGCTGTAGCGCTTTTGGATGTGGACTTAGGAGCATTCGCCATAGTGAACCGTTATTCCTATAAGATTAAAAAAATTAAATTTCAGCCAATTTATGTAAAAGTGCTTTCATTTCATCAAGTTGTGTAGCGTGAAGATCTTCTTCTTCCTTCCAGTACAAACCGACGCAATTAGACTGCATATCAATAGCATAAATCCCTTTTAATGCAATGGGGAAATCATTAAATTTCTCATTTCCGTGAACAACATTGAGTTTTTCATTTTCAACCAAAGCGCGCATTAAAGGTAGGCGACCATCAGGAATGATAACGCTGTAATACGCTACCATACTGGCACGATTTTCTGATGCCATTGGAATATTGGTCCATGAAGGTGCAGCAATCAAACGCGGGTGTAATCCCATTTTTCGCGCTTTCTCACGCATAATCCCCAACGCTTTTTCTCTTGGATTTACACGTAATCCGAAGATCGAGCCCAGCACAAAAACAACGATAAGAATCGTTATCCAAAGTCCAGCATTTTCCATAGTTCACCTTTTGCTTCTTATATTAGAGTTGCATAAGCCGAATATAAAAGGCAAGTTGAAAATTAAAAATACGATTTATAGCGGCATGAAACCAGTATTGAGACCTAAACCAAAGTAAGGCATGATGTGGTATAACCCACCTAAGCACAGTGCAACTGAAATAAAAAAAAGCGATAAAATCATCGCTTTTTTTTATTTCAGTTCAAAAACATCTCATGGCTATAAAGTACTTCATGACCGTTCCAATAAATATATCCTTTATCAATCATTTCCTTAAGCAATAACCGCACATCTGATTTTGGAAATAGTTGTTCTAATAAATCACGCAGTTCATAAATATCTTTAGGCTTTCCGGATTTTAAAGCATTCAATTTTTGGATGACTTCCAGCTGGACAGGATCTATTTTTTCAAAGTTTTTAAACAAATCACTCTGAATATGTTGAATGTCTTGTGACTCTTCAATTTCAGCTAAAATGTCTTTTGCTTCGATATGTAGCTTCGTCAATAACGCATCTACCTGACCAAGCTTGTGGTCTGCTACTACATCTTCATCAACATTCATATCCAATTGAGCCCACTGCTTTAATACCTTTTTACGAAAGGAAATTTGCTCACCTTCTTTTTTAATCACCTTTAAATTAATCAGCATGCCAATCAATTTAGCGCTGTGCTCGTCATTTATGCGCAACGTATTCTCGATCGAGTTTTTAAGCTTAGCTAAGGTGTTGGGCTTCCCTTCCATACGAACCACAACATCACAATACTGCTTTACTTTAAATAAATCATGATTTTGACGAATAGTTTCAACTGAAGGCACGTTGTATTTGAGTTTTGACACAGGTTGCTCTGGTTGTACCTGTATCAAATTACATTGAATGCCAGAAGCTCGCATCATGTCAGCCAACATGGTGCTACAGTCTCGTGCAGAAATCACATCAATCTCTGCGCCATGCTCAACCAATGCCAAGATTTGCCCCACAATCACAGCGTACTCAAATTCTTTTTCTTTTGCCTCAAGCATTTCTAAAATGACAATTTGACCACTACTAATCCAACTCGCAAATTCAGTCAAATCAGTGAGACTGTAATGAAAACTCCCTTTCGAATGAAATAGATAGGTCGTGGTGTAATGTTGCACAATCTCCCGAAATAACGTCGAAGTCGGCATGTTATTTTCAAGATCTATTAGGACAACTTTAGCGCTCATAGGATAAGATTCAGAATTCGGCAAGTGAAAAGACTATTACAACGACCTTCATATCAAAGGTCAAACTATTTACGCATACTTCTTGATAAATAATCAGTATTTATGTCACGTCTTAATAATGTGGCGGTTTATCCAAAATTGGATCAAATGGAGCAACACCATCGTCAGCATGAGTAGCTTCAACACGTTGATACAAAATTTGCATTTGTTTCTTTAAATCGCTGATTTCACGGCTTTGTAATGCAATTTGAATATTTAACTGATCAACTAATTCATCTAAAAATGCAATTCGGACTTGCAAATCTTCTATGGGTGCGGAAAATGACGCCTGCTCATTTAGATTTTTTTGATTCGACATTATAAGTCCTCATCAGGGGATTTCAGGAAACATTATGGCCTATATTACCTTAAGGGACGTCCAACTCGCATTTGGTGGACCGTACTTACTCGACGGCGCGAATTTTAGTTTAGAACGCGGCGAACGAGTGTGTTTGATTGGCCGTAATGGTGAGGGTAAGTCTACTTTACTTAAACTCATTGATGGAAGTTTATTGCCTGATGCTGGTGAAGTTTCCCTGCAAAATGGCATCACCATTTCTATGCTGGCTCAAGACGTGCCAATGGACTCGGGACGTGTTGCAGATATTGTGGCAGATGGCGCAGGTGAAGCAGCTTCTGTTCTTAGAGCTTATCACGAAGCAAGCGAAGCTTGTGTACTCGGCGATATGGAAGCTTGCGATCGCATGGGTAACTTGCAACATAAAATGGATCAATTAGATGGTTGGGCACTTGAAACTAAAGTGAATTCAATCCTCAGTAAAATGGGCCTTGATCCTGATGCTGATTTAGCTGATCTTTCAGGTGGTCGTAAACGTCGTGTGCTTCTTGCACGCGCACTACTCACCCAACCTGATGTTTTGTTACTCGACGAACCAACGAACCATTTAGATGTTGAAAGTATCGAGTGGTTAGAAAAATTCTTACTCGATCAAAATAATTTAACATTACTCTTCATTTCGCATGACCGTTCATTTGTAGACAGTATTGCTACACGTATTGTGGAACTGGATCGTGGCATCTTACGCAGTTATGAAGGGAACTATTCACGTTACCTCGAACTCAAAGCTGCACAGATGGAAGCTGAAGAAAAACAAAATGCGCTGTTCGATAAAAAGCTAGCAGAAGAAGAAGTTTGGATTCGTCAAGGCATTAAAGCACGTCGTACCCGTAACGAAGGTCGTGTACGTGCCTTAAAAGCATTACGTGAAGAATCTAAAGCCCGCCGTTCGCAGCAAGGCAAAGTGAGCATGGCTACCCAAGATGCTCAACGTTCAGGCAAAGTGGTCTTCGAAATTGAAAACCTCAGTGTGCAATTTGGCGACAACACTCCAATTATCAAAGATTTTAATGCACTGGTTCTGCGTGGAGATCGTATTGGTCTCGTGGGCGATAACGGTGTCGGTAAAACCACGCTAATCAAAGCAATTTTGGGTCAACAAGAACACTCAGGTACGGTCAAAACAGGGACACAACTCGAAGTGGCTTATTTTGACCAGCTTCGTAACGTGCTCGATCTTGAAAAATCGGTAAAAGACAACGTGGCCGAAGGGTCAGACTTTGTCGATATCAATGGCGGACGTCGTCATATCTATAGCTATTTACAAGACTTCTTGTTCTCACCTGAACGTTCTCGTACGCCTGTAAAAGCCCTTTCTGGTGGTGAACGTAACCGCATTTTATTGGCGAAATTACTGCTTAAACCATCGAACCTCATCGTGATGGATGAGCCAACCAATGACTTGGATATGGTCACGCTTGAACTACTTGAGGAGATGCTCAGCGATTACAAAGGAACATTGCTTCTTATTTCGCATGACCGTGCCTTCATGGACAATGTTGTGACTTCAACTTGGGTATTCGATGGCAAAGGCAATATCGATGAATATGTCGGTGGTTATCAAGACTACCTCATGCAACGTCCTGATCAAACTGTAGTCGATCAAAAATCTGCGGTGAAAAAAGCAGCCGCAAAGGCTGAAGCGGCAGCAGCCCCTGCACCCGCAGTTAAAAAAGTTAAACTAAGCTATAAAGATCAGCGTGCTTTAGAACAACTTCCTGCTGAAATGGAAGCTTTGGAAAAGGAACAAGCCGAGATTAATGCACTTTTAGCAGATGGTTCTTTATTTGTGTCAGATAGTGACAAAGCAACTCAACTTTCAATTCGACTTACTGAAATTGATGAGCTACTTTTAGAGAAATTAGAACGCTGGGAAGCGCTTGAAAGTCTTGCGAATGGTAGCTGATTACCCTAGTAAATAAAAAACTCCGCGCTTGCGGAGTTTTTTTTGTCAAGATTGATCACGCTAAACCAATTACTGCAACCAATGCTGCTAGCGCACCTACAATCTTTTTACCTTGTGGAACAAATTTCACCATCAATGCCCCTAAACCCAGTCCAAGAGCATAAATCATTGCCATGGCAGTAATCATGCCTAAAATCTGAATGCCAACATTTCCATTCATCGCTAATTCAGCTCCGTGTGCTGAACCATGAAAAACTGATAGAAACACTGCTGCAACTGGAAAAATTCTGTTCGATTTGGTCCATAAACTTACAGCTAAGATGAACAATGAACCTACAATTCCAATTTCTGCAACGCCATTCGGAATAATTCCATGCGCACCTAAACTGAATCCAGCAACGAGCGCTGTAAGCAAGCCCCATGCCCCAATCATCTTCCAAATTTTAGACATGCTCCACATCAAAACGCCGAAACTGAGTGCCATCATCAAATGATCCAATCCTGTAAACGGATGAATGAAGCCCGTCCAAAAATTAGCGTCATGGTGATGATGGCCTGGATGTGCCATTACAAGGCTCGGAACACTTGCCAGAATGAATAGACCGAATTTATTGCATTGTTTCATCCTTTAAGCCCTCTTGTTTAAGCTTTGAATAAACCTTGTTTTTCAATAAAACTGATAATCTCGTTTAAACCATCTTCAGTTTTCATGTTTGAAAACAAGAACGGTTTATCTCCTCGCATACGCTTGGCATCTTGATCCATCACCTGCAAATTCGCTCCAACCATTGGCGCCAGATCTGTTTTATTGATAATCAGTAAGTCAGACTTGGTAATGCCTGGACCGCCTTTACGTGGAATTTTTTCACCACCAGCAACATCAATCACATATAGCGTCAGATCAGACAGTTCAGGGCTAAACGTTGCTGCCAAATTATCACCGCCACTTTCAATGATAATTAACTCTAGACCATCAAACTTTTCGCATAAGTCATCAATCGCTGCCAAATTGATTGAAGCATCTTCACGAATAGCCGTATGCGGGCAACCGCCAGTTTCCACCCCCACAATACGATCGGGTGACATGGCTTCATGACGAGTTAAGAAGTTGGAATCTTCTTTGGTGTAAATATCATTGGTCACCACCGCCATATTGTATTTATGGCGTAAGGCACGACATAAATTCAGGGTAAGTGCTGTTTTACCTGAACCGACTGGTCCACCAATTCCAACACGTAAAGGAGAACGTTCTGACATGATTGATTCCTTATGATAATTTTTAAGATCTAAATAGACGCGAATACTGGGTTTCATGTGACATGCTGAGCATGGCGTACTGAGGAAGTGCGCTGCTGAGTTGCGTATCGTCTAAAAGCAATGCTTTTTCGATGGCCTGAGGGACGAGTCCATGTAAGTGCCACAAAATCCGTTGACCACTCATCTGACCGAGCGGCACAGTTTTGACTGCGCCAAGTACTTGGTTTTCTAAAACAGTAAACGTATACGCCGTTAAAACATCTTCGATATTCAGATCCAATCGCCCACATAACTGAGCATATACGGGTACAAATCCAAGTTGTTTTTTGACCGTAACGGGCATTTTCAATACATCTTTAATCCATGCGTTCAAGGAAAATGCCAACTGCTGCGATTCAGCCAATAACTCACGACTTTCACGACTGGCTCGATACAACTGCGCCCAATGATTAAACTGCTGTTCATTATCATGGGCCTGCATCAAACGCTTCAATACAGGTAGCTCAAAACGAACTAAAAGCATTTCCAGAACTTCTTCGAAGTACGCAATACTGGATTGCTCGTCATGAATCAAACCTTGATCGATCGCACTTTCAACGCCTTGCGAATAGCAATAAGCGCCTACAGGCAAAGCTGTAGAGGACAAAGTTAACAGTTTGAGTAAGTGAGCTGCATTAGTGATGCGCATGAGCATGAATCGCTTTGATTGGGCTGAGACGATGATCATGTCCATGCTGAGCATAAGCACCACTTTCTGGCTCAAATGGATGATCCACTTCAGTCACCATTAAACCCAATCCTTCGACCATTTCTGCTAAGACATGATCAGGTTCAAAATATAATGCATGAGGAGTGAGCATAAGAGGGACATGACGATTCCCTAAATGATAGGCTGCTTTCAAAAGCTCAAATTCAGATGAAGCTTGGACACACATTAGGCGTTCAGGCAATGCATCCACCCGCAGTAAGTCACCTGATTCAGTTGCTATAAATGATCCTCCGCGAAGAATACCTGTACGCGGTAAATCTGCACCAATATCGCCCCCTGAAACTAAAGTTGCACGAAAACGGCTCTTTTGTCGTGTATCAAAGTTGAGTTGCACAGTTTCGAAAGCTTGATCTTCTGTCACTGCTTCTATTCTTTGAGTATAGATTTTCATGCCTTTCCTATTGTCGCTTGAATACTTTGCTTTAATTTCAACTTGCGAAATGTCTTGTCAACATCAATCCATTTACGCATCAAAATTAAGCATTATTCATGCCAACATGAAATCTATTGGTGCATCCCCTTCTTTCTTATTAAATAATATTTGATGAGCTCTAAAAATATTTAAGCCCAGATCACCAAGATTGCTGCAATTACAACTAAGGCTAATCCCCAATGTTCGGCTTTCGCTAGCTTTTCTTTAAAGAAATAAGCGGAGATCAACAAACTAAATAAGATTTCAATTTGACCAAGTGTTTTCACCACTGGGACACTCATCATACTCATGGCAGTAAACCATCCGAGAGATGCCATAAAACTACATACACTGACTTTAAAGGTCAGTCCTAGACGTTGCCACATCGCCAGCAACGTTTGATGACTGAATAAACTGAGATACAAAAGCATACTCAAACATTGTAAGCCAATCACCGACAGTAATACCCATGCAGCGCGATGAATTGTTGGCAACATTGTTAGTTCAAGACTGGCCTCTCTGACCAATAGTGAAGTGATAGCAAAACACAAACCACTTCCGATGCCAATCATCAGTGTTTTGGGTGAAAATCCAGTAAAACCATGTCCCCGACTCAACAGAAACACAGCAAAACCACCCAGTAACACCCCAAACCATGCCAACCATGACAAATGATCAGAGAGAAAAGCAACGCCAATGATTGCAGCTAAGATCGCTTCACTTTTAGCCAGTCCCACGCCAATGGCATAGTTTTTTTGCTTAAACAACTGCACCATTAACGCAGTCGCTAAAATTTGGCTAATGCCTGCGATAAAAATATAAACCCAATATTTTGTCGTAAATTGAACAGTCGCTGTTACCGGTGAAAAGTGATAAAGGCTACTCAAATAAATCAATGCAAAAGGCAAGGCGAAGATAAAGCGTGCAAGGGTCACGCCCCATACATCGACAGTGGTACTCAGTTGTTTTTGAAAGGCATTGCGCCAAGCCTGCATAAAAGCAGCCATGAGGGTAAAGAGAATCCAACTGAACGCCATAAAAATATCACTTTAATGAGTAGGACTGACGGGTTTTATTCTATGCCTCATCCAGTGTAATGACTAATCAAAAAAGGATTGTATGTAGATAGCATAAAGTTTGATTTTATTCGTTAGATAAAAAGATGATATTTTTTGAGCTAACATTCCTCGTGTAACTGTCACCTAAATCAGTTGAAGTAACATGGTATCTAAATTGCATAACATTGAGATCACTGATAAATTTTTCACATGAATATTTTTATATGTTAAAAGTATGTAATTAGACCCTAAGTCTAATTGCAAGATGCTGCCCCTTAATGCAGTATTTACTTATAAAAAAAATGATTTATCAGTGACGATATTTCACCCTATACCCGATAGCCGGAAGCCATCTCAGGTAAGGACCTACAATGACCAGCTTACAATATTATCAAACTATTTTTGATAAAGCGGGCGATGCAATTTTTGTACATGATATTGGCAGTGTCCAATTTATGGATGCCAATGAAGCCGCTGTAGAACTTACTGGATATACTAAATCTGAATTGACACAAATGAACGTTGAAAAGATCAGTGCTTTTCAACATGGTTTTGATTTGCATCATGCACTCCGAAAAGTTCAACAGGCCGCCACTACAAAAGACGAAGCAATCACATTTGAATGGTTAATAGAGTCTCAAGACCAACGTCATATCCCAGTTGAAGTATGTCTTAAAAAAGTTGAGATTGAAAATAAACCAAAGCTTCTCGCTCTAGTACGTAACATCAGCGAAATCAAAAAGTATCAATATGCTCTACAGTCTAAAGATCAATATTTCAAAATGCTGCTTGAGCATTCTGGAGATGGAATTGCTATTCTCGACTTACAAGGCAAATTACTTTATGCCAGCCCATCATTACAAGGTATTCTTGGTTATCGGGATCGCTTTGTACTCAATAAGAATGTGTTAACTGCAATTCATCCTGATGATCGTATTAAAGTCAGACAGCTTCTATTTAAGAAAACAGAACAACGTGCAGTTGGTGTGATTCATTACAAAATCTTGCACCACAATGGAAAATGGCGACACCACGAGGCAACCTATCGTAACTTATTAGATCACCCAGATATTCAGGGAATATTGGTGAATTATCGTGATATCACTGAGCGTATTGAAGCTGAAGAAAAAGCACGTGCTCGTGAAAAGCAACTTGGTCATATGTCACGTTGCAAAACGATGGGCGAACTGGCTACAGCGCTCGCCCACGAATTAAATCAACCACTGGCTGCACTCAACAATTACGTTGGAGGTAGTATTATTCGCATTCAAAACGGTTTAGCCAACACACAAGAGACTCTTGATGCCCTCAATGCTGCTTTAAATCAAACACATCGCGTCAATGGCATTATTCACAGCATGAGAAGCTTTTTACGTAAAGGCGAAGCGAATTTCCAGATTCATTCTGTGAGTCATCTTATTCAAGAGTTACATCCTTTGATTAAGCTTAAAGCAGATCAAGGTGGATGTACCATCCATTATGAATTAAGTGTTTCGCCTATTTTTATATCAGCAGATGAAACGCTCTTTAGCCAAGTCATTATCAATCTCGTCTTCAATGCTGTCGATGCTCTACAAACTAACCCTGAGGGTGAAAGGGACATTTATATCCGCACTTGGCAACATAACCAACATGCTCGAATTGCAATTGCAGATAATGGGCCTGGACTCGAAGGGCAAAATCCAGAACAAATTTTTGAATCTTTCTATTCAAGTAAAAACAACAGCATGGGTATTGGCTTAACTCTGTCTCGAAGCATCATTGAAAACCATCATGGTTATTTATGGGTCTGTGAAGGTGAGTCCGGCGCTATTTTTAATATCTCTCTGGCAGCACAGGAGCGTACAAAATGTATTTAACCAATTCTCATGTTCCCGAGCCCATTGTGTATGTGATAGATGATGATCAAGACATTTGTAATTCACTCACATGGTTGCTCGATTCCGTGCAACTCGAAACAAAAACATTCAATAGTGCTACTGAATTCCTGAATTATCAGCGCCCGCAAACGCCTGCATGTTTGATTCTTGACATTCGTATGCGAGGAATGAGTGGCTTGCAATTACAACAACAATTGAACCAACAAAAAACCCGTATGCCGATCATTTTCATGACTGGTCACGGCGACATTCCAATGTCGGTCAATGCGATGAAAGCTGGGGCATTTGATTTTTTAGAAAAACCTTTTAATCCACAACATATGCTTAATCAAATCCAAGCCTGTCTGCAACTTGCTGAACAAGACTTTATTGAAGAAGAAAAACGTCAAGAACAGATGATTAAATTGAAATCTTTATCACCAAGAGAAAGTGAGATTATAAATTTATTGGTCGATGGACTTTCGAGTAAACATATCGCACAAATGTTGAATATCAGCCATAAAACAGTAGAAATTCACCGCACTCATATTCGTCAGAAATTAGGAACTGAATCTATCGCACAGATCGTCAATATGGTCTTGATGTGTCGTGATCGCTCAATACCGGCGATGGGTTAACCATCGCCTGAGCGGGAGAAAAATGATATCTTCGATTAAAAGAAACGATCAAAATGAATTTGTTGTTGTGGAATACCTGCTTGATGGGCCATTTGTTCAATAGATTTCACCATCGGTGGCGGACCTGCACAATAAATTTCATGCTCAAGCAACTGTTCGCCTAATACATCTTGAATCACTTCATGAATAAACCCCGAACGGATACCTTCAATGAGTTCAGAGGAGGTTGCAGGTACATAATTGAGGCGTTCCCCTAACTCTGTCCAGTCACGTAATTGATTTTCAGTAAACAAATCACGTTGCTCACGACCACCATGGAAAAACCAGACTTTTTGATGTTGCAAATGTGGGTTAACTGCAACGCCACGAGCAATCGCTAACATGGGAGCAAGTCCAGAACCACCAGCCACACAGACAATAGGGCGAGGCTTCTCTTGTAAATGCGCTAACCCATATGGACCATCAATTTGAATATCAGCCTTTTCACGTAACTGTTCATCAAATAACAAATTGGTCATTTTACCATCAGGAACACGTCGAATTTGGAAGACCCATAAACCGTCGTCATTCGGCAGATTGGACATCGAATAGGCACGAAGTAACTCTTGATTCACCCAAATTAAAGCGTATTGTCCAGGAATAAATTGTGCTGGCTCATCTGATTGAAAATGTACTTCCAAAATATCATGTGTCACCAAATGAGCATGCTTCAATGTTACTTTTTTTTGTTTTGGAATAATTTTAGGAACACATTGTTCGTCTAAACGAAGCTTAATCACGCAATCCGATTTGGGGCGACACTGACACGCCAGTAACCGACCTTTACGTTTATCACGATCGCTTAATCCAGGTGCATCTGCCCATAAATTTTCTACTTCACCTGACAGGACTTCGATTTTACACGTCCCGCAACCACCCGCATTACATTCGTAAGGAATGCCTAGTCCTTCACGTAAGCCACCGCGTAGCAATACATCATTAGCTGAACAATAAAATTCGGCTTGACCGTCTATTTGGATTTTATACATCGGCATCACTCCACCAAATAAACATTATTGTCACGTACAATCGATTGATAGGTTTTCAGTGGAATCGTACAAGGTGCACCACATGGTTCACCGGTTTTGATATTAAATGCACCCGCATGAAATGGGCACTCCACTTCACAGCCATCAATCTCACCATCTGCCAATGATGCATCACCATGTGTACACGTATCATCGGTGACATAGAACTCGCCATCTTCTAAGTGAAACACTGCCAATGGAGGATAACCGTCAATAATGATTTGTAGTCCCTCACCCTGTTCCACATCAGAGGTTGAACACAAAAATTTCTCAGCAACATTGGTCATTTTAATGTTCATTGAGTTAACTCCTCTATCGGTGAATCTGTGGCTTCAGGACCTAGAATGTGATAACCACCATCGGCATGAATCACACTGCCTGTAAGTAATTTTGCTTTCGGGCTACACAATAAACTTAATGCTTGTGCGACTTCCTCTGCATCCGCAATACGTCCTAACACATGGAAACGTCCTGCCACTCGATCAGTTTTGGCGCGGTCTCCGCCGGAAATCATTTGCATTGGGACGGACCAAGTCCAACCTAATGAGAGTGCATGTACACGAATACCATCTTGTGCTAGATCCAGTGCCATGCTTTGTGTGAGTTGCTCTAAAGTTGCTTTAGATGCTGGATAGACCCAGCGTTCTTTTTGTGCAATACGTGCACTGACACTGCTGATATTAATTACGGCACCATCAGTACTTTTTTTCAAAAGTGGTCGACATGCTTGTACTAACGCTGCGTGACCAAATACCGTGACATTGAACGTGTTTTGCCAATCTTGACGTGTAGATTCAGATCCATGATCTTCATACAAACACGCTAGGTTAACCAAGACGTCTAACTGAGTGAGTTTTCCACTTAATGTGCGAATACTGTCATCATTAGCGAGATCTAGAAATTCGTACTGAGCTTGGGTTGATTGTGCAACTTGCTGTCCTTGAGTTTGATTAATATCAGCAACAATGACCTGTGCACCTAAGCCTTTCAACTCTTGGACTACGGCTTGACCAATATGTGTCGCACCACCTGTCACCAAGACGACTTTTCCATCTAAGTCTGTCATGAAACCTCCTTGTACTCAGGCCATTCATTAAATTGTCCCTTGCAAAACAGCAGAGGTCGTTGATTACTGTGGCGACATTGCTCAATTTTACCGAGGAAGATTTGATGATCACCCGCTTCAATTTGTTGAGCTCTTTTGCAAATAAATTGCACGACACATCCTTCTAAAACAGGTGCTTTCGAACCTTGAATTTTCCACGTACCATACTGAAATTTGTCCGCAATCGGCTTAGCGAAGTTTAAGCCTACTTCCTGCTGATGTGCACCTAAAATATTAATGGCGAAGTATTCAGCATTTTCAAAAATAGATCGGCTTGGAGAATGATTGACTAAACTCCATAACACCAATGCAGGATCTAAAGACACTGAACTAAAGGAATTAATCGTCAACCCTACAGGTTGTTGATCTTGGTCTAGGCAAGTGACGATCGCCACTCCTGTCGCAAAGCCACCAAATGCCTGACGGAGCGATTTCGCTTCCGCCAGATCAACATCCTGCCAAAGTAATTCAGGCAGCTGCATGTTGAAACTCCTTTCGTGACAAGTATTCTTTTGCCCCAGCTTCACCATCTACCGCTGGCCAGAAACCACATGGATTGTTGAAATGCCCCATAAAGTCATCCGCAATCGCTTGGTTTTGTGATGCTGCACCTAACACTTGGAATAAGCTCTCGCTTGGTGGATTTAATAGCAAGTTAGTGAATTCTGTAGTATATCGACCTGATTTCTCCCAGAATTGTTCAAAGACTTCCGACATCCAATCTGCGCTAAACGCTTGATCACCACGCGCTAAAATTGCCTCAAGATAGTGTTCTACCATTCGAGTTGCATTGTTCGCACCTTGACCAGCGATTGGATCATTGACAATCACAGTATCTCCAATGCCCCAGATTTTCGCGCCGTTGTCTAAGGTTGCAACAGGGTCACGGACTTCTGGACGGAATGCACCTTTCAACCATGCATTTGGATCGCTTAATTCCATATTGTCGACCATACGAAAACTTTGGTCAGGCGTAACTTTGGCAACTGCTTCTTTCATGCGTTGGACCATTTCTTCGCCATTGGTGACATCATCGAAGATATCCATGGGTCCATTCGGCACACACTCAAAAAGGAAGCTACGACATGGGCCATGTGTGTGGCTGTAGAATGGCATACTGAAGTATTCACCTGCACCTGCCACGAAGTTGAAATGTAAGGTCTGTGAGGGTTGACCTTGCCAACTATTTGGACCACACAAATCATCACCTACGACGAGTGCAGCAGCCAATTTACGTGGCGGTGTTTGATGCACTGAACGTGTTTCATTGCGTTTGAATAGGCTCGTGATATTGCCCTTACCTGCCGCCAAAATCGTCAGATCATTTTCAGCAGTGATTACTTCCAAATCTTCTGGACTGACATTTTGAATGATGAGCTTGCCACCACGGCGTGGATATTCTTCTAACCAACGGTGATATTTGGTTCGTTGGTCCATGGCAATACCGTCATTATCATGTAAAAAACCAGTCACAGGTAACATGATATCGCCGTTTGGTGCACGAAAATCGACATGCAATGCTTGACCACGATGCGCTTTCCCATCCCAGAAATTCAAACCAAGTTTGCGTTCAAACTCTAATGTATTGGCGAAGAACATCGTGGTACTGACCATACGACCGTGTAACAATTCATCCGCAGGGCGATCTACATATAAAGTGACATCATATTTATTTTCGAGTAGCGAGAACGCGAGTAATAAGCCTGCTTGTCCACCACCGATAATTGCAATTTTTCTCATCTTAAATTCCCCTTAGGCCGTATTGATTCAGTGCCTATTTAACTGTGTTCGGATAGGGTTGATTGAAGGTCAAATTCAATTCGACGCGTTCAAATTTCCATTCACCCTGCTCATTCCGACTTACTTCTGTTTTATAAAATCCACCTAAGCAACAGGTCGTTGCAGGTTTAACTTGATCTGTTGCGGCTGTTGTTGATTCCTCGGCTAAATTACAGACTTCCCATAACATCCAAGTTGCCTTTGCATGGTCTTGATCTAGGAGCTGTATATCGGGCATGGCCATAATATGTAAGCTCCATAACACTTGAGCCTCTGCAATATTGGACAATGCCTCTAAAATATTTTGACGTCCTTGATACTCCCCAAAACCCTTAGCACACCAAACGGCATTTTGGTGAAATACATGCTGTAAAATGGCTGGATTGTTGCGCTGATCAGCCGCTGTTGCATAGCGACCGATCAGGCCACGAATCGCCTCGCAGGCCTCCAGATAATGCAAACGCTGTTCTAGATTGTGCTGGCTCATCCTGTATTCCTCTTAAACGTTGACCATGTCACCAGTTTCATAAATGAAACGGTTCTCCGCAAATGCATACGGTACGCCAACTGAACCCTTATAAAGCTCGATGTGTGGTGCAACTTCAGCAAAGCTGAGACTTAACCAATACAACTTATGAAGCTCTTCAGGTAAGGTCCCTAGGACATATTGATCGAGTGCGGCAAGTAGCTTGCGCATTTCGGGCAAAATAGCATCGTAAAATGCTTGCAATTCTTCTTTGGTTGAGTTCAAACGCGCTTCATGGCGTTGCTTACCCGTTCCTAAAGCCCATTTCGCAACAAAAGGTTCTAAGCTTGCAAAGTCAGCTGGCAATTGTGAAATGATGTTTGACATGTGCATTCTCCTTATGCGCGATTCAGGTATTGTTCAAGAACGTGGTAACCGTGACGAATCAGGATTTCTTCGTCTTGTAGATGCATCACTTTTTTCGCTCGAGACTCAAGTGCTTCTTGGGTATCTTCCATGGTGGCAGTATCTTCTAACCACGCATTACGTTGTAATACTTGTGCAAACTCTTGCGCCCAACGCTCTGAATAGGTTTTCGCTTTAGGCAGGTAATAGCGACCCTCCCAACGGGTTTGGTTATGGCCGACCGGCCAGAACTGATGGGTGAACCATACTCCTTCAGTCACATGCACCAAGATATTCGGGAAAATGACAGATAATTCAAACGAGAAGTCATCACGATCATTTGGATTGACTGATTTAGGTAGCTGAACACGTTCATAGTGATTCACCAATGATGCGCCAGTGATCTCACCTGACAATGCAGCCGCTGGTTTTGGATTGGCGTTTTTGGTTAAGCACACAGCGCAAGTACGATGATCACCAAACAATTGCACTTCTTGTAAACCTGATGCGAATACATTCGGGAAAGAGCCTGCATGAATGGTCGCCACGTGATACGCTTCAGCAAATGCGTCATGAGCGACTTTCCAGTTACAGTTCAGAACTGTGTTATAGGCAAAGCATTCTTCCATTTCATGGAATGGATAACCGCCTAAATGCTGTCCCATACCGCCTAAGAATTCTTCTACCGATTGAGTGCCGTCATTATCCAAATTGATGAAGATAAAACCTTCCCACACTTCGGTGCGTATTGGTGCTAAACCGTTATGACCTTTGTCAAAGCAAGATGTGAATTTTTCTTCTTCAGGTACGCTGACCAAATCACCTTTAGCATCGTAAACCCAACCGTGGAAACGACACGTCACGACTGCGGCTTTGTTTGAACCAAAGGTTTCATTGCCGGTTTCCACCACAACTTTGTTACCACGGTGTGAACAAATATTGTGGAATCCACGGATTTCACCATCTTTACCATGCATTAAAATGACTGAGGTTTTAGCAAAATCTAAGCGTTTAACTTTATAGTCGCCTTGCTTTGGTATTTCTTCTACACGCCCCACTTTCAACCAAACTTTTGAGAAAACTTTTTCAATTTCTTCCTGATAGATCTCTGGCGAAATACATGGTTCGGTTGGAATAGGCTCAATACCAAGTTCTGGATATAAATCGCCCCAACGGAGTTTTGCATTACTGTTCATATGACATTCCTGTTCAAGTTCTCGTTTCTAAGTTTTAAGTTCAGTAAATTTCATGCTTTTTTCGAACAGCGTTTGAATCACCCGAATCAACCGCCGTTCACGTGATGAATTAAAGTTGGTAATGTTCGCGAACTAAGTTTGCGATCCCCAATTTTTCTAAAATTGGCATTGGGCATAAGAAGGTTGCACGTACCATTCCTGGTAAACGGCTGATTTCGATAGAGCCTGTAATTGTGCAACGGTTCATAACCTCATCCACACTTAAACCTGTGACTTTTGCCGCTCGATTTAAAGCATTGTCCGTTGCATCATTGAGGTTCTTACCTGTTCCCATAAATGTGATTGGACCACTTTCCTCAATTTCAGTTTGTCCCCAACGCGCACCTAAAGCTTTCACTTTTTCACGCTCTTCCTTGGTAAATGGACGTGCCATTGGTGGTAAGTCATCTGGTGCTTGAAGTAAAATTGGACCATCAATAGTTAAGCCTTTAATCACTTCCACTTGTAATTCTGTTTCGCCTGAAACGTCCGTGGCATGCCCTGCAATTTCACCATTGCCTTGTTGCGCATGCATATCTCCCATGTAGACACCTGCACCTGGTACTTTCACAGGGCAAATCAAAATACAGCCTGGACGAATCGAATTGGTATCCATGTGACCGTCAGTTTTGGCTGCGATAAGCTCTTCTTCAGTCATCCCGAATTTATGCGGTGCATTAATCAAGTACTGACCGAAGTCGTGACAGTTATGAGAGTCTGGTAAATCACGTGAAGGTGTCGTACCAATATTTCCGAGGAATGGACGCATGTGTGCAGCAACACCCGGCATGTCAGCACGCGCTAGTGATAGAATAGAATGCTGTGCAGCATGTTCAGGTAATGCAGAAAGCTCATTGGCATTACCAGCTAACTTGTTGGCAATCTCTTGATTGACCGTCAAACTCACTTTATTTTCTTCGTCCAACACGATCACATAACCATGTGAAAAGCGAAAAGCACTGACTTCTGCCCCACAGTTTTTACAGTGAATCGCATCTTCACCAATTCCTTCTACATAACTTGCTGGTTGCTCTGTACCACATGCTTCACAGTATTTCGCAACAAACGGATCGCCTTTATAACGCCCTTCAACAAATTGCATCACACCCGATGAGGTTGCTGTAGAAGTGACATGCATATCCTTAATCTTTAAAGCGACAGCATCACCTACCTCTGCACCTTCAATAAAGACAGGGAGTGTCACTTCATGACCACCTTGGAATGCAGGTGTAATCATTGGCCCCCAACAGCCAGGCGGTGTGCCTGTTTTTAAAGTTCCACCATTTTTTAAAGGTCCCAGCATACGTTGGCTTGGTCCCACAATACCGCCTGAAAACTCATTCACCACTAAATAATCGACAGCTCCAGCACTGCCTGCTGCATATTCTTGATTCTCAATTTTCATGGCCTTACCTCTATATGCTTGCTCTAATGTTTAGATAACAATGTTTTAAAATGGGATGGTGATATCTATTGCGAACTTCTGACCTTCTGGTCGGTTTTCAACATCAAATTCTTTTTGATATTTCGCTGCGATTGCATACCCTTTAGGAAATTGATAGCGAACTTGCGGACCCATGCTGGCTGCTTTAGCTTTAAAATCACCTAAAACAGCACCTTCACCTGAGTCACCCTCAAGCTGACGATGTACGTAACCACCAACACCAACCGCCAAAGGTCCCATGTGTTTCGCGACTAAGTAATCGACATGCAAAGCATTACCCGACTCGTATTTGGTATCCTTATTCTCGAAATTGATGTCGTACATCCACTTTGTACTGACTTCGATACCTTGTTTATTTAAGTATGTGGTCGAGATAATTGGTTGAATGGTGTAATAGTTACGTCCAATATTCGCGAGTCTATTTTTTTTGTAAGAGCCAACTGGAATATAAAAGTCGACACCTGTCGCCACATGCCAATCCCCTTTATGCCAACCCAATAAGAATGGATCGATAATGAGATCACCCATTGACATGTGATCATCTTGACGACCACCTAATGTAAGATCTGCATGGGCATATACAAGGAATGCATGCATGCCCCATGTCGCGCCTAAAAATGTTTTGTCACTGACATAGACACCACGAGCAACTGTGGCAAAAGTATCAATTTTAAAATCATCAAATACTGGATGATCATTTTTAAATTTATCTGCGTTGTAGTATTGGTTATAACTGACGAGATACATCCCAGGTGGCGGCATTGCGCCACCAAAAAAACTCTCTGTCCCATCTGGATAAGCACTTCCGCCATTTTCAGCGGCAAGCGCTAAACTTGCGCTACTGAAAAGACATGTGGTCAATGCCACATAAGTTAGATATTTCCTTACCATTTACCGCATCCCCCTCGTTGCTAAATTCCTTGCTGGCGATGTTCTAAATCGTCTAGCGCATGTCTTAATCTAGTCTTGAAAGGAGGCAGGGAAATATAAGGATGAATCTATGTTGAATTAAGGGATTATCTTGTAGAAATATTGATTTATTCTCACTGGTATAGAGGTTTTAGAGAAATAAAATAGGTTTTCTTCACTATAGTGATAGGTAAAATCCCCTATAAATGTGAATGATTTTTTATTTAAATTACATGTTTTGAAACATTTGAAAGTTAGCGTTGTCATATCGCTGTTGTACTTTGTAGAACACAGAGCAGCTAGATGTGCACAATCATGAATATTAAAAGCAACTCCATCATCGGCGTGGGCATCATGTTGATTGATCAACGTCAAAAAGTTCTATTGGGTTATAGAAACAAAAATGATGAACCTGCCTCATGGTGTTTCCCGGGTGGAAAAATGGATGCCCATGAATCAATTGAAGATGCTGCAGTACGCGAATTGTTAGAGGAAACTGCTTTAGATCTGAGTCAATATATTGAGTCTATTCAACCCTTAAATACGATCATTGATCAAAATGCTGAGGCGGTGAAGATTACGTTCGGAACGATTTATCAACTTTCAGATGAACGTTTAAAAACTCAAATTTGCGTGACAGAACCTGAAATTTTTGAGCGTTGGGAATGGTTTAGTTTTGATGAGCTTCCACAACCACTTTTTCCTGAAACTGAAGTCATGATTAGACATTGGCTCAAACAATTTCAAGATAAAAAATGGTCTGTATATTCCTTGTCTAAGAAAGATTAGTTTTAATAAATTAATTTCAAAATTATTTTATAAAGGTATCTTTATTTATTTCATATAAAATATGATTTTCAAGAATATGCCCTGTAGGTAATTCTGGATGCTTGAATTGCTTAACTTCGGTCATACCTAGCCTTTTCATAACTGCTTCTGAAGGCTTATTTGTCAAAGCTGTAAATGCAACTACTTTATTTAAATTAAGCTCTTCAAAAGCATATATCAATGCAGCTCTTGCACCTTCTGTTGCGTACCCCATTCCCCAATATCTTTTTAATAACCGCCATCCAATTTCAACACATGGAGAAAATTCGAATAACACTGGTTGATTGTGCAATCCAATAAAACCAATAAACTCACTAGTATCTTTCAACTCTACAGCCCAAAAGCCCCACCCGTTTCGTTCAATTAACTCATAAATTTTTTCCGCCATCTCAATACTCTGTTGTGGGTCAAAACTTCATGAAAATATTTCATAACATCTGGATCTAAACCCATTTTTATAAAAGATGAGTAATCTGCTTCCTGCCATTGTCTTAATATTAGTCTCTCAGTTTCAATCATTAGAGTACCTCTATGAATCTATTAAATTTAATATTTTTTGTGCTTGGAAAACTTCTAATATCGATTAAATTTAAAATTTATATATTTTAATTCAGTGTTTAATTTCTTTTAGCAAACGCGTTTATTCCGCTGAAATTTTTATGTATTTAAAATAAATCGATGAATTCTATCTAATGATAAAGTCTTATTAATTACATAAGACTTTATCACCTATCACAGTAATTATCTTTTCTAGAGACAACTTTAAAACAAGAAATACCGCTGTGCCATCGGCAATACTTCCGCAGGCTCACAGGTTAGCAATTTCCCATCGGCTCGCACTTCATAAATTTCAGGATCAACCTCCATCACAGGACAATAGGTATTTAGTTTCATATCTTTCTTCTGAATATCGCGTGTACCTTTACATGGACTGATCAACTTTTTCAGACCCAATTTTTCATGTACACCTGCCTCAATGGCGACTTGGGATAAAAAGGTGATACAGGTGTTATGCACACCGCGCGCATTTGCCCCAAACATCGGACGATAATGCACAGGCTGTGGCGTTGGAATCGAAGCGTTAATATCGCCCATTGGCGCTGCTGCAATCATGCCACCTTTAATAATCATCGACGGTTTTACCCCAAAAAATGCCGGTTTCCACAACACTAAATCGGCAAGTTTACCCACTTCCACCGAACCGATTTCATGGCTTAAACCATGCGTAATGGCAGGGTTAATCGTATATTTGGCGATATAACGTTTGACCCGATTATTATCATGCGTAGCATTATCACCTTCTAAAGGACCACGTTGCACTTTCATTTTATGTGCGGTTTGCCATGTGCGAATCACCACTTCACCAACTCGCCCCATCGCTTGCGAGTCTGATGACATCATGGCAATGGCACCTAAGTCCTGCAAAATATCTTCTGCAGCAATGGTTTCACGGCGAATACGACTTTCCGCAAATGCCACATCTTCAGAAATCGCAGGGTCTAAATGGTGACAAACCATCAGCATATCCAAATGCTCATCAATGGTGTTGATGGTATACGGACGAGTTGGATTGGTCGAAGATGGCAACACATTAGGCTGACCAATGGCTTTTAAAATATCAGGAGCATGTCCACCGCCTGCGCCTTCGGTATGGTAGGTGTGAATGGTACGATTTTTAAATGCAGCCAAGGTTTCTTCCAAGAAACCGCTTTCATTTAACGTGTCAGTATGAATGGCCACCTGCACATCAAATTCATCGGCAACACTCAGGCAATTATCAATCGCTGCAGGGGTTGAACCCCAATCTTCATGTAGCTTTAAACCCACTACCCCTGCACGAATTTGCTCACGAATTGGGTCGGGCTGACTTAAATTACCTTTACCCAATAAACCAATATTCATCGGTAAATCATCTATAGCTTGAAGCATTGTTCCAATATGCCAAGGCCCCGGTGTCACGGTAGTTGCCGATGTTCCTGCTGCAGGACCTGTACCACCACCAATCATGGTGGTTACACCAGACATGAGTGCTGTTTCCACTTGTTGCGGGCAAATCCAATGAATGTGGGTATCAACACCACCCGCGGTGAGAATCTGCCCTTCACCCGCAATCACTTCCGTTGCCGCACCCAGTGGAATAGTAATATCAGGTTGAATATCAGGATTACCGGCTTTACCTATCTTCCAAATACGTCCGTTCTTTAAACCTACATCGGCTTTGACAATACCCCACCAATCCACAATCAGCGCATTTGTAATCACGGTATCGGCAACGTCTTCAGCCAACAGTTGTGATTGTCCCATGCCATCACGAATCACTTTACCACCGCCAAACTTCACTTCCTCACCATAGGTAGTGAGGTCTTGCTCAACTTCAATAAACAGCTCAGTATCCGCGAGACGAACTCGATCACCTACCGTTGGACCAAACATTTCCGCATAAGCACGGCGTGACATTTTCATTATTATTTTCCCTTAATCCAACTTACCCATAACACGACCCGCAAAGCCATACACCTCACGCTTACCTGCGAGTGCAACAAGTTTAATATCTCGACTCTGTCCTGGCTCAAAACGCACCGCTGTACCTGCCGCAATATTCAGTCGATATCCTCGTGCTAACTCACGATCAAACTGCAACGCATCATTCGCTTCAGCAAAGTGATAATGTGACCCAACCTGAATCGGTCGATCCCCTGCATTTGCTACCGTCATTTTGAGCGTTGCCCGTCCGACATTCATTTCAATGTCTGTATCGGACGTAATGATTTCACCTGGAATCATATTTAATTTTTCCTCTCAGACATCACACAATCGGTTGATGTACAGTGACCAGTTTTGAACCATCAGGAAATGTCGCTTCCACTTGGACCTCTGCGATCATTTCAGCCACGCCTTCCATTACTTCATCCCGTTTTAGCAATGTTGTTCCAAAATGCATGAGGTCACTCACACTCATTCCATCACGTGCACCTTCTAATAGTGCGGCAGAAATATAAGCCACTGCTTCTGGATAATTCAGCTTTAAACCACGGGCCTTGCGTCTTTCCGCTACAAGCCCCGCAGTAAAAATCAGCATTTTGTCTTTTTCTGTAGGTGTTAGTTCCATAATGCTTTCCTCACTATCTTTAAATATTGATGCAAGATGTTTGCTCAAATGTTTGTGTTAAAACAACTTAACTATGTTGCTATGACAAGAATAAATTTATGTGCGCCAAATTCTTGGGAACTCTTCATCAAGATCAAACCAATAACGACGAAGCTTTGCACGAATTGCAGCAAATGCATCATGACACTCACGTACATCATTTCCGAGATAACGTGCGATCACGACGTAACCGAGTAACGTCAATGTGACGTTAATATTCATACGCATGATTAATTCACGAATTTGATCAATATGTTGATCAAGATAGAAATTTGACCGGTATTGTTCTGGAGGCACTGCCCAAAAACTGGCCATCACTGCATGACCGTTCATCCCTAAACAAGACTTTAACCAACGATCATTGCCTTTAAAATTTAAACAGTCTGCAACCAATATTTTCTGATTTTGATAAAGCTGAAATTTATTTTGATAAGCACCCTGTGAGAAGGTTTCATGTCGTGCTTGCCGTCCAATCACCAACATATCCCAACCGATAAAACTGGCAGCAGCGTCCAAATGTACGATCGTTTCTGAATTTGCATTCGCACCATTAAAGAGCATCGTCTCTTGAGGAAGCCACTCGAAAATCGCCTCATCTTGGACATGTATATGAATATGTTGAAATGCTTGTTTAAGATTGGTTTTGTACCATTTCCCTGCGCCAGGTGTGGTGACCAAAGCATGCGAATCCTGATCTATTTTCATTTCAAAGGTGAGATGATCTCCACCAGCAATTCCAGCAGGTGGATGAACAATAATGGCATGACATACTCCTGTTTTTTCAGGCCACAGCATCTTTTGCACGCGAACAGGTCCAAAGTGCTTACGATGCGCCAAAATTGTGCGATTTGAATCTTTGGTAAAACCTAACTCTAATTTAGCAAACCAATACTGTGCATTTTTGACTGGCTCATTGAACAATACTTGATTCATTCACGGTCATCTTCGTATTCATATCATTTTCAGTAAATGTTCTGCAAAAATTGCACCAAGTTTGCTCAAGCTAATTTTGGTTAAAGGTTTTTAGGCACTTAATGTTGTTATTGATGAGTAATTCATGTGAAAAATCTAAGAACGTTTTTCTAAAGAATCCGATTGTTGCCTTCGCCGAAAAAAAACAGTTCGTGCTAATATAGTGAATTACCTTAAATTGTTATCAAGTTTAAATATGAGTAAGCAGAAAAACTACCAACCGGGAGAGTTCCAGTGGTCTTTCTTAATGCCAAAATATTGGGGCATTTGGATTGGTATTATATTTCTGATGCTCCTTGCGATATTACCTTGGGCAATTCAGCATCGTTTAGCTTATCTGATGGGAAATGTAGCTTTCAAATACTTGCGTTCACGTCGTGAAACAACTTTAAGAAATTTAGAAGTCTGCTTTCCTGAATGGATGCCCGAACTTCGTTATGAAAATGCTCGCCAAGTCTTTATTGATCAAATGGTCGGTGTTTTTGAAACACTGAATGCTTGGTATTGTCCCAAATGGTTTAAAGATCGTGTAACGATTGAAGGTTTAGAACATATTCAACAAGCGCAAGCTGAAGGGCGTGGGGCTTTACTACTTGGTACACACTCTACCCTACTCGATGCAGGTGGATATGTCTGTGCCCAGTATTTTGATCCAGATGTCGTATATCGTCCGCAAAATAATCCATTGCTAGATATGCTGATTTACCGTTGTCGTGCCACGATTTATACCAATCAAATCGACCATGATGATATGCGGGGATTAATCCGTCATTTAAAAGAAGGACGACCTATTTGGTATAGTCCCGACCAAGATTTTGGTCTTAAACAAGGCGTTATGGCACCCTTTTTTGGTGTACCCGCAGCCACTGTAACTGCACATCGCCGTATATTAAAAATGACCAAAGCTGCCGCGATTCCACTTTACTTCTACCGTAAAGATGATATTACAAATCCGAAATATCATATTTTGATTGAACCTGCGTTAGACAATATGCCAAGTGAAGATGAAATTGCAGACGCGACACGAACAAATTTGATTATTGAAAATCAACTTCGTTTAGCACCAACCCAATATATGTGGTTCCACCGTAGATTTAAAACACGTCCGGAAGGTTTTGAAAAAATTTATTAAAAAAAGCGGCTGAGCCGCTTTTTTATTGTGTTTCTAATACATCTGAATTTTTATCAGTATCAGGCTTTTTCGCCTCTACCATCTTATAGCGGTTGATACGACCTAACTCATCTTTTAAAGTCATATGCTGCATGTCCAAGACATTTAATATCAGCTTTTCTGAAGTTTTATTTTGATTCTGATCTGTCCAATTTACATTGAACTCCGTACCTAAACGAGTCCATTGATTTGCATGAATTTCCCCTACAGCAACAGGAGTTATAAATTTTGGTACTTTTCCGTTGAGATCAATTTGAATCTCTTTTAAATCCACCCTTGGACATTGCTCAGCAAAACATTGATAGGCTGCTGGTTCAGGCGTTACTTTTTGAGCAAAAGACTGTGCTTTAGCTTCTTTAGCTTCTTTAGCTTCTTTAGCTTCTTTA